>JABMPU010000172.1 GCA_013203665.1 Armatimonadota bacterium | reverse complement strand
GATATATTCATAAAATTAAAGGATTTTGCAGAGGAATAAAAATGAAAGTAACAAAAACTGAATACCTCGAACTATTGGCAGAGTTTAATAAGAACTATAATGTATCTGGTTTAGATGGATATTACTTTGGTCGTATTGAAATTCATATTGTAGATGGCAAGGTTAATAATTACAAGGTGGATGAAAATATAAGGCAAAAGGGTTTAGAGAAAATGAAAGTGAAAACAATTGCCAATGCACTTGGGAAGATACCGAAATAAGAAGGATATTAAGATGAAAGATTTAATTACAAAGTTGTTTTGGGACGATTTATGGTCAAAGCTTATGTCAGTAGCAATCACGGTAGCGATACTGCAAGGAATACTATACTATCTTAGTGAAGCACCTTGGCATATTGTTGCAATGGGTAGTCTTATAGTATGGTCAATATGGTCTCTTGTATGTATTCTTATGCGGTTCTTTTCCAGATTCCTTTAGGTTGTGCATAATGTTATGTGTGTGTAGCGAAAGGAGGAAGAAATGAAAAACAAAGTCCTTATTATAATTCATAAATATAATAACGGTGATTACGTAGAAAATGGAACTCTTTATTATGATGAATCCGCAATAAAAGAAGCAAAAGATAAATGTAAAGAATTGATGGAGAATCCAGCTACAATTGGTTGTGATATGTACCTTGCAGAGGATGAAAAGGTAAGTTACACATAATGCTCCTGAATGCCTTTGCGAAGCGAAGGATTGGGGTGTTATGTTAATTTAAAACGAAACAATTTGACGGGGAAAAGTCACTTGGTATTTTCCAGTCAGATTGAAAAATAGAGTGTAACAAAGCAATAATCTGAAAAACAGACCTGCTTAAATATGATAGGAATTACCCTATTATGTTTTTGTAGGTCTTTTTTTTATAGGTAAAAACATGAAATTAGAGAAATATTTAGAGAATCAAGAACGTGCATTATGGGATAGAGTCTCTTTATTAACTCACGTAAAGGGTTTATTAAGTGACTGTAAAACTGATCGTCAGGGATGGGATATACAAGCACGTTGGGGTAGAAGAGTTCAGAAGTTTGATTTTAGTTTTATGGATAAACATTTTGGTGATAAGAAACCCACTACAGAGGTTTGGGGTGTAAATTTCATATCTGATAATATTGCTTATTCCATAGCTGCTGCCGTAGCTTCCGATATTAAAATATCCTTATACTCTGATAATGGCGAAATATCTACAGCACAAAGACTATTAGAAGCTAAACTTAATTTCTCAATAGATAAATTTAAAGTATTAAGAAAATCAGATCAAGTATTATGGGATTGTGAATATACAGGTATGGCTTATGGTAGAATGGGTTGGAATCCTATGAATCAGGATGGTATGTGGTTCAATGGTAAACCAGACTATAGAGTTATACAGTCGGAAGATGTATGGTTAGACCCTGCAATTAAAGCAAAAGACAAATCAGATATGCGGTTCTTATTCTATCGTGAGCAATTCGTAACTAAAAATTTGAGACGTATATCTCCGGTACTTAGTAAGTTAGTAGATGATCATTATACTAATATAGAAACAGAAACGGGGCAAAAATCTGATAGATTAGGCATAGTAAGTGCTTATCATTATCTTTATAAGAGAACATTCAGAATAACCAGACGTGCAATAGTAAACGAGGAATCACCTAAAGTTAAATGGGTATTTGAAAAAGAGTGGGAAGATACTATAAAGGAAATTACGAAACATCCAGATCTACCACCTGATGAACTTGATAGATATAAACAAATGGGTGAACTACTCGAAGAGACTGCTATTCTACCGGAAGGTTTAAGAACATCACTTCCAATAGATTCAGAATTAGACTATTGGTTTGAGGCAATATTTATGCCTGAACTTGATATAGTAATTAATTATCCTAAGAATATAGGTACGAAATGTCCGGTTGCGATTAAAGCTGGAAATTACAGTTCACATAGTTCATATTCATTTAGTAATGCGTGGAAAATGAAAACGCCACTCGAGCTTTCCATACTTAATATGACAATACAGTTCTTTGATACAGTTAAAAAACATAAACCTATTATCAGTATTATGCCGGGTGCAATAATTAATGAGAAAGAAGTTAGGGAAAACTGGGGATCACCGAATCTTGTTATCCGCTGGAATCTACAATTTTTCAAGGATAATCAAGAACTGAAACCGAGAGATTGCCTATACGCAGTTCAATTTCCTAATTCAGGTCAAATGCAGTTACTATTAGATGAGAAGCTACAAAGAGCTGCCGATCAATCGCAAGTAACACCTGCTGTAACTAAAGGTGAACAACCCTATGCTGGAATGCCGGCTGCGGGAATTGCAAGGCTACAGCAAGCAGCAGCAACAGGTGCTAAAAACTCCTATATCGAGTATAGGGAATTCATATTACACCTTACAGAAGTGCTGAAAGACCTCCTGATCGAGTATGTAAATTATAAACATAAGATATTAACCGTCCTCGAAACCGGTGATCGAGGTATGGAAGATGTCAACCATGAAAGCGATAATATGCTTTCTAATGCAGAAGACTCTATCGTTAATGTGACATTAGAAGAGAATAGTGAAATATCTAAATCAATTAAAGAGCAGAAATTAATGTTAGCATATCAAACATTAGACGAGATGGGAAAACCATTGATCACCTCTGGAGATTTTCTCAGAGGGATTTTACCGGAAGATTCAGAACGCTTGTTAAATAGTAAAAAATTATTTTTGGAAAGCAACCCGCAGCTACTACAACAGGCGGTTGGTGGTGTAGAAGGATTAACGCAACAACAAGGTGCAGAACAATGATAAAGAAAATCAAAAATGCAGGAATTTTCTGCCACTTTTTGAAATAAAACAGGGTAACGCTTAGGTATTCCCAAGGGAGAGACACATGGAAGACAAAATGGAAGGCAACAAACCTTTGAATGAAGTTGAACGAATTGAAGAGATAGCAGGTGAGAAAGTAAAGGTATATTACGATAAGGAAGATACCGAATACAAAACACCTATCAGAGCCATTGAACCAGAGCTTGAAGGCGATAAGCTTGAAAAGTGGCGTGAAGACAAAGATAATATAGTCAAAATGAAAAAATCTGCGTCTGATGGTTATGATAAAAATGCTATAGAAAGAAAGAACTTAGAAAGTGAGAGAACAGAATTTGAAGAGCAAAAGCGTAAATTTGGAGAAACACAAAAGGAATTTGAAAAGAGATCGGTAGTGCCTATTAAGGTAGAAGCTCCCGACTTCAATAAGATTCTGGCAGAGAAAAGCGGTGAATCAGTTAATACTAATGATGACGTACTCGATATTCAGTCGGATAATCCAAGTGCTTATCACGAAGCGATGTTAGAATATAATCGTAAAAGTGGTGAGAATTTGGCAAGTACCTTCAAAGAATATCGTGATACAGACAGTATGACTAAAATGGAAACTGCTTTATTCAAGCAAAAAGTTGAGACTCAAGGAATCAATTTTGAGCAACTCAAAAGTTATGCGAAGCCACGTGGTTATCCATTAAACGACTTTACTCTCAAATCCTTTAAACTCGAAAACAACAAATCTAATATCACAAATGATATTAATAACAGCATTCCGAAAGATATAGAGTTTTCATGGATTCCAGCCGGAGATGTTAAGACAGATCCGACAGCGAAAACATTAACAGAAGAATATCCAAGTCAGCAAGAATTGGATAATTATATGTTAAAAGAACGCAGGAAGACATTGGACAAACAAGATCCACGTATTGTAGCTCTATTCAAATAAGAGTGTAAGGAGATAAAAATGGCACGAACACCAGCAGATGTAGGTTTAGCACAACTACATACCAAATTGCAACTGGAATATCAAGACCCGGCAGTATTTTTCTGGGCTGGAATGGTAGGACAGGCAAAATATAAAAATATAATTAACAAATGGGAATTACCCGGAACACCAATTGTTAAATTTGAGGATTTATCCGGTAAAACTCACGGGAACGAACTCCGTGTTGAAATGTTACGTAAGATCACAGGTGGTGGTAAAACAGGTAAGCAACCTCTCGTAACAAAAGAACAAACTAACGAATTTCTTGCCTGTACTTTGTATGTTCACGGAAAACGTGAAGGTATTGAGTATGCAGATTGGATTGACGCTCAGAATGTAGATTGGATGGATTTAGTTGATAAATCTTATGACCAGCTCAAAATGTGGTTATCAAAAGTTATCAGCACTGATCCTACAGCCTGTATTTATGAAGGATATTCACGTCATATCACAGAAGCCGCACCTTGGGGACTTGCTAAAACTAAAGTATATCCTAAGAACTTCTGGATTTGGGATGATGGTACTGATGGTTTTACTGAAAATGCACCAACATTCAGTTATCCTGATGGGTCATATACCTATCGTGATGCAATTATCACTAAACTCTTAGCTCAAGCCGATGCAGATAATATGTCAATTGATACATTATATGCAATCCCCGGTAAGGCAAGAGCCGCTAAAATTGAACCTTATATGATTAATGGCAGTCCATTTTATGTACTTATCATTAACTCATTACAGGAAAAAGACCTGTTAGCAGAGGGAACATTCGCAACTATCATTTCTAATGCTGATGTACGTGGAAAAGAAAATCAATTGTTCAAAAGTGCAAAATATCAGTTTGCCGGACTAATAATCTATGTTAATGATTATGTAGCTCGTCTTGCTTACTGTGTTAGTGCTACTACTCTTGATTTCTTCACATACAGTGCAGGTGTAGAACAAGTTGTACTTGCCACAAACACTGATCAGCCTTACGATACTCAAGCACTCTTAGCCGCAACACAGGATAATGCTTGTGCTATATTGTTAGGTAAAAATGCAATCGGCTGGGCTGAAGGTACAATGCCTAAATTTACTAAAGAAACACGTGACCATGAATCTGAGACAGCAGTAGGAATCAGAACTCTATATGGTATGGCAGCATTGAATTACTTTGATAGTACTACAATAACCAGTGCAACAGATATGGCAGATCCACAATATGCTGTAATTGCAACTCACGTGAAGTAAGGGAGGCTATAATGAAGAATAATAGCATAACTAACCAAAAGTTTGCCGCATTGGCAAATGGATTACCAGTACCATTAACCGTTACAATGGAAGGTACGGGTTCAGCTACAGCGTGGATTACAGGTAACAAGATTATCGTTGACCTTGTAGCTGCACAAACAGGTAAATATGTGAATATCAGCACACCAATTGAATTTGATGTGATTGGAGCACATACGATACACGGAAATGCAACAGCAAGCACCGTTCAAATAGCAAATACAACTGATGCAATCACATCCGCAATTGCTATGGCTGCTGTTGATACAGACATTGATAATCCAACAACTCTTGATGATGCTTACTGGTCGTTCGCTACAGGAGATAATGATTTACGTTTAATCATTGGAACTGCTGCCGCAACTGGTAGATTGGTCATTGATATTGATAAGTAAACAAAATATGGGGAGCTGGAGAAATTCAGTTCCCCGTAACTAAAAAGGCAACAGGAAGCTGACCTTTTTTAGGAGAAGAGATGGGAAATACAAGAAAACTATACGGTTCAGGTGTTCATATAATGGCATATACAGGGATAAAGTATAACTTTAATGGATCGTCAAGTATTAATCCGTTACCTGTATGCGAACCTGATGCAGTGAAATTACTGGAGATATTATCAAAAGGTCAACCACTCATTAGAGAAGTAAAACCAGAAAAAGGCAAGGTGGTTATAGAGGTAGTTGATAAACTTATTAATATCGATGAAGCTCCAGAACCTGAAATGCCAGAATTAGGTACAAACGAAGAACTTATTGAAGAAGTTATTGAAAAGAACGAAGAACTCGTACCAGAACCATTTGATTGGAAAACTGCTAAATGGCACACTAAAAAGCAATATGCAATAGCCAATGGATATGATGGAGAAAACGGTTATAAAACAGAAGCATTAGATGGTTGGTTTGAAGGTAATCTTTAGAAATTATCTACGTCAAAGTCAATTAGGAGTGGAAATATGACACTTGAACAAAT
>JABMPU010000171.1 GCA_013203665.1 Armatimonadota bacterium | reverse complement strand
GGAAAATAATTTAAGAAAATTAATCCCGGGAAAAGTTTAAAAAACTCGACTTGGGATTTTTTTTGTTTCTTCAACGAATCCGGATGAAGAACAGAATAGGAATGGACAGACCAGGCTCAGTGGTTGATTATATATCCAATCCCATATGTTTCAACCTTCGATAAATCTGCCTGATTTCACCGATTAATATAGTTCGAAACTGGGAGCGTTGGGTGTACCACTATTATTTGGTACTTCAGAATTGCTTAAAACACGCATAAACAAAGTGGTTTTACCTCTCCTCTGATTTCTTCACGATGCTAAATGAACAGATTTTTTATAATATCAATATTATAGAAATGAGCCCACACTTTAGACGATAATAAAAATCAAAAGTTCATAAAATATTTAGTTAAAATAATCCTTTTATACTCAATGTGAATTTTTTACTTTAAAGGTTGATTAATAATTGTTTTAATTTTAAAGTATTTGACAAAAAATTTTATATAATTCCTTTCTACATAGTAATAAAAGAAGTGCTTCTCACTGTAATTAATATTCATCTCGTTACATTGAAATTGAATGCTGATACTCATCTTATGGAAAATTGTATTTGATTCGTAATTCTTAAATCGTTGTTTTTTAACTATTCAAAAAAGGAGGGAAATAAAAAATAAGAAAGAATAATAAAAATATTCGAAAAGCATTATTACTTTTTGGATTAACAATATTATGTTTTATTTCTCCTAATCCCGGTCATGCATGTGATATGATGGCTCTCATATCTTTAACAGAATATACTATATCGGAACAAGATACAATTCCAGGAAGTTATAATGATCCTTATGATTTTTTTGAATTTATGAAAGAGTGTTCAGATTCTCTGACTAATGATGATGGGTATGGTATTCTCTATTACAAAGATGGAGAAGTTGTAGTTGATAGTACTCAGAAATGGTATAAAATTGGAATTGGTAGTTGGTATGGAGATGGAGTAGAGGAACCTCTGGATATTGCAATTGATGAAATTATGAATGAAGATAATGATGCTGTTTTAGTATTGGGTCATGATAGAAATGGAGAAATTGGATATGGTAATCATCCATTTACATTTAAATGGCAGGATACTACCTATACATTTTTACATAATGGAACTGTTTATAATGACCACAAAGAAGCGATAATGAATTATTTAGGTGTAGATTGGTTTTTACAGCACCCATCAAATTGGAATGGTCAATATGGAGATATTGGTTCATTTATTGATAGTGAATTATTATTTCATTATATTATGAACCATATCATAGATAATAATGGAGATATAATATCAGGAATTTATGCAGCCTTAAATAATGCAAATGTTGAAGGATATAATTTACAAGAGGAATTTTCCAGCGGTTTACCTGTAATAAATTTTATATTATCAGATGGAATATCATTATATATTTTTAGAAATTTTCGTTTGCTGGGAAATACATCAAATCTTTCTTATGAAATTTATGATAATGAATTTATTGGAGTTAAAACTCAGGAATCTCTTGATAACAGAATACTTCCTAATACGTTAGTTATTATTTCCCGAAATGAAGAACCGTTCTATATTGAATATTACAATCCCCAATTCTCAGCAGAACCAGACAGTGGTTTTGTACCCTTAGAAGTGAACTTTGTTGATGAATCAAATGGTGATCCAACAAGTTGGCAATGGGATTTCCAAAATGATGGCATTTATGATTCTTCTGAACAGAATCCTACTTTCATTTACAATTATCCCGGAATATATGATGTAAAACTAAAGATAAATGATAGTACTTTTGTAGATTCTCTTGTGAAATTTAATTATATTACAGTATCTGACACACAAATTTTGCCAATAAATTGTTTACTCAACCAGAACTACCCCAATCCATTCAATCCAACCACAACAATCTCTTTCTCTATTCCAGAAGAAATCAAAGTTGACCTTTCAGTTTATAACATCAAGGGGCAAAAAGTGAAAACAATGGCAAAAGATTACTTTGAAAAAGGATTTCATAAATTAATCTGGAATGGAAAAGATTCGTCCGGGAAAGAAGTCGGTTCGGGTGTTTATTTCTATAAACTAAAAACAGACGGAAAGTCAGTAGGAACAAAGAAAATGCTGCTTTTAAAATAGGAATTTTTATGCGAAAAATTATCTTGGTGCTCACAGTTGTGTTGCTTTGTATCTCACTACTTTCTGCTTCACATCATGTTCGGTGTTTTATTTCACTTTGAAAGTTGACTCTTTCAGAGTTTTTGAGAGAAGCCATTCCAAGGTTAGCCAGTTTTTCCACAGGAATAAAACTGATTTCCTGTCTGTAAGATTTAGGAGGTTAGAATGAAACGAATTATAATCCTTTTAATCGCAAAATTGATGATATCCTCATTCCTGATAGCAGATACAACCTATCCCATTGTTGATACCGGTCAGATCATATTTTACGATGATTTTGATGAAATCGTAACACCTGATCCCGGGGAACCATTTTACGGTCAGGATGCTCAATTTATCGGAAACCAACCGGATTATACTGATAATGGAGACGGAACGATCACGGATAATGTGACAGGATTGATGTGGAGCAAAACCTGTGATACAGACGGAGACGGCGATATTGATTATGATGATAAAATGTCTTATGAGGAAGCACTTGCCAGCGTTTCGAATGTCAATATTGGCGGTTATACGGATTGGAGAATACCTTCCATCAAAGAACAATATTCGCTTATACTTTTCAGTGGTATTGATCCCAGCGGTTATCAGGGATCAACAAACGATTTAGTCCCTTTCATCGACACCAATTATTTTGATTTTGCCTATGGTGACAAGAGTGCCGGTGAACGCATAATAGACGCCCAATTTGCAACTACAACTATGTACGTTAGTACTACTATGAACGGTGACGAAACTATGTTCGGCGTCAATTTTGCCGACGGCAGGATCAAAGGCTATCCGATCGCTCCTATGCCGGGGCAGACAGAAGATAAGCAGTTCTATGTATATTATGTGCGAGGTAATTCTGACTACGGAACAAACGATTTTGAGGATAATGGTAATAGTACTATCACCGACAATGCTACAGGTTTGATATGGAGTATAAATGACAGCAGTGAAGGTTTGAACTGGGAAGAAGCTCTGGATTGGATTCAACTAAAAAATGCTGAGAACTATCTTGGTTACAACGACTGGCGCCTTCCCAATGTTAAAGAACTACAGAGCATTATAGATTACACTCGCTCTCCAGATACTTCCAATTCGGCTGCTCTTGATCCGATTTTCGATATTACTTCTATTACAAACGTAGGCGGTGAAACAGATTATCCCTATTTTTGGAGTGGAACCACTCATGCAAATATGGAAAATGGCAGTTATGGAAGTTATGTTTCATTCGGTAGGGGACTGGGGTGGATGGAACAACCACCCTTTTCTGGTAATTACACATTGATGGATGTACACGGAGCTGGCTGTCAGCGCAGCGACCCCAAAAGCGGCAATCCTGCCAACTGGCCGTATGGTCATGGACCTCAAGGTGATGTAATTCGAATTTATAATTACGTTCGTCTAGTTCGTAATTTTGATCAAACTAGTTCACAGAATGATCTGCCCGAAACAGGGAGTATTCAGCTGCACCAGAATACTCCCAATCCATTCAACCCAACCACAACAATATCCTTCTCAATTCCAAATGAAAGCAAAGTCGATCTTTCTATCTATAATATCAAAGGTCAGAAAATTAAGCAGCTTATCAGCGATCAACTTTCAGCTGGTCAGCATTCGGTAGTTTGGAATGGAAAAGATGACAATGGTAAATCAGTTTCAAGTGGAATATATTTCTATAAACTGAAAACAGCTAATTTTGAAAAGACGAAGAAGATGATCCTGATGAAATAATAGAAGTAGACTGGAAGCAGAAAACGGGAAAATAATTTAAGAAAATTAATCCCGGGAAAAGTT
>JABMPU010000170.1 GCA_013203665.1 Armatimonadota bacterium | reverse complement strand
TCGGGCTCATAACCCGAAGGTCGGAGGTTCAAATCCTCCCCTCGCTACCATTTTTCAGGTAGCAGTTGTTTATAAAGAAAATTGATGAATTGTTAGATTCAAAATCCTAATAATGATTCAAATTTCTTCTCGCTACCAAAAAGTTCTTTTTCATATGAAGCTAACGATTGAGATAACCAGTTTATCTCATTTTTTTTCGCTGGCGGCGTAGCTCAGTCGGTTAGAGCATCGGAATCATAATCCGAGTGTCCGGGGTTCGAGTCCCTGCGCCGCTACCATTTGCGCCAGTAGCTCAGTAGGATAGAGCAACGGATTTCTAATCCGTAGGTCAGGGGTTCGAATCCCTTCTGGCGTGCCATTTTACATTGAATATTTATATGGTGGGTGTAGTTCAATGGTAGAGCACTGGATTGTGGTTCCAGGCGTTGCGGGTTCAAATCCCGTCATCCACCCCAGTTTCATTAGCGTAAATCATTGTATTGCTCTGATTTACGCATTTTATTTTGAAGAACAAATTGCTAATGGATGTCAAAAACGTTGTCAAATGCTCGTTTTGATAGGTTTTTTTGCAATTTCTGCTTTTACCGGATCGAATTTGTAAAAAGATGAACAGGAAAAAAATATATTTTAAATATTCTTTGCCAAAAGGTAGAAAATGTTTTAAATATACTTCCTCTTAGTGAAAGCAGAAAATTTGTGTTTGGACGATAAAAAGATACATGTGTAAATATATTATTTCATTTCTTTACAATCAGAAAGTGGATGATTCATTCTGGGATGAGAACTATCCTCCCAATGGATGGAATTGCAGATGCGGAGTTGAGCAATTACTGGATTTCGAAGCAAAAAAGGATCCTAAATTTGGTAAAGAACCACCTAAAGTGAAAGTGAATAAGAACTTTAAAAAAGAACTCCGGGAAGGATAAAACCATTTGGGGTGCTTGGTTGAGGGATAAGAAGAAGTAATTGAAATAAAATCATGCTACTAGACTTTCACATCAGGTTGATTGGTTGTTTTAGAAAGTTTATAATTTAATATATTCAGAATATTAGATATTACGACTAAAATCAGAAAAATCTCTATTATTAAATCAATAAGCAATATTTTAAACTCAAATACGGTTCCAAGATTGTGTATATAATTTGCGAGAAATAGTCCAATACCATTTATCAATATTCCAATGATTAAAACTATTAGAGGTGATTTGACAGAAAATAATAAACATTGTATCTTTTTTTCTAAATTCACCCTTTCATCAAGTAGATATTTTCCCGATTTAGACAACTCACTTTTATATTTCTCTAGGTTTTTCATTTTCCCGTTTAAATCTAAACGTTCGAATTGAATAAATGAATCATCCTGTAACAGTTCAAGTAATCTCTGCTTTATTGTGTTTATATAAAGTTCAATGGATTGAATCTTAAAAATACAAAATATGCCAACTATTGCAAAGATAGCTGCATTAGCTTGCAACAATGCACTAAAAAAGTAAAATGCAGAATAATCGGAAAAGAAGTGTTCAATATGAAAAATTTTAGATGGATTAAAAATAATAACTAAAACTATTAAAATAAGAGTAATTACAATTAATATCCAACTATGTTTTAACCTGCGAGCTTGCCTCATCACTCACCTACTTCTTAATTAATACTATTTTTTACAAATTTGATCATTTCATAGAGAAAACTTAAAAGAATTCCACCAACAACAATACGTTAAACCCAGACCGTTATATCATCTAATTTTCAATTAAAAAATACTTTTAACTCTCTTGAGAGTGAGCCAAATGTTGCATCTATAATATTTGGTGGAAAAGGAATATAAACCAAACCGTGGATATTGCTTGGAATATTGGTTCCTTCTTCATAAAGAAGACATACTTTTTCAAGTCCATATTTACCTTGGAAAAATCCAATTTCGTGCATTACATTTTCTCGTGCTCTTATTTCACCTTTGGAGATTATATCATCCCCAGTCATCAGGACTACTGCATAAGAACATTTATCTGATTCTTCATTTTACTTTTGTATAACTGTTCTACCCTTGTTTGGTTCTTGAGCAAGTTCAAGAGTGTTTATTCCTAAATCTTTTTCAATATAATTCCGAACTTTCATCCACTCTTTACTTGAGCCGTGACTTAAAAATATTCTTTGCGGATTTTCAATTTCTTTCGATTTAGTTGCTGTGAATTGTGCATTTAATTCAAAGATATAATCAATATCTCGTTGCATTGTTTCCAAGAAAGGTCTAGGACTAAAACCTTCCTTAGATTGTTCAAACATTTTTCTTTCAGGTAAATTAGAATAAAGCTCTGGAAAATTTTTTTTTTAAATTTTTGATATGCTATAAACCTGATCAAAAATTTCTTGCACTTCTTCAAAGTTAAAATAATTACGTCGTCTTTGACGTATTCCATGAGGACCTAAAATAGAATTAAGAGATTTGTAAGTACCAGCTAATTTTGCAAAAATAATTGACTTATTTTTCATAAAAAGAACCTAACTTTTTTTTGCCATATAAATATGTATTAACCTGCGAGCTTGCTTCAAGACACACCTACTATGGAAATATTCTAAATAAAAAAACTAAAATTCCAATCAGAAAATTGTCTATTCCTAATATCTCCTAATAAAGAAAATAATAAGATTTGAAATCAAGAAGAGAATTTATTTCACGTTAATTAAGTCAATATAAAAAAAAGTGGGACAAAAGGGAACAATTATTAATTACGAATTAGGAATTAGGAATTTTAAATGAGAGTGCGAGGAAAAATGAGCAATTAGCCTTTTAGCCCGTATACCAGGCTGTATGACAAGCGATAATCTATCATTAGTATAAATCCACATATTTAAAATTATCGTTCATAATCAGACTGATAGAATTAATGTGAATTCTCAGGATAGTTTTCTTACACAATAAAAAAATACCAATTTTTCTCAAATCACTATTAGTAAAAGTGATTGACATCTCAAATTATCATCAGTGAAGGATTTTATCAACAACGCTTGGTTAAATTGCTTATAGAGACAGGTTGAAAATGTTCGTTCCCATTCACCCGTATTATACAATACGTACAGAATATAAACGTCAAATAATAATAATAGTTACTTAACCGAGTGGTTAAGTAAAACAGTGAAGCTTGTAAACGTGCATTATAACTGCAACCCAGTGGGGTGTTTTACTTCCTATTTATTCTCTATTTGGTCTTGGGAAGCAGATAACCTTGCACCAGAACCAGCTAAATCACAATTTTAAATTCTACGCCATTTCCAATATTTCTACAAGTTAGTTTGCCACCCATATTATTTTCGATGATCATCTTTGACATATACAAACCGACTCCTGTCCCTTTACCCTGTTCTTTGGTGGTAAAATATGGATCAAAAATTTTTGGTAACACATCGTGAAGGATTCCACCAGCATTATCGGAAATCTTCAGAAAGTTTTTATTCTTATATTTTTTTAATGAAATTTCAATTTTTTTATCCTTTATTTCACGTTCTTTAAGTGCATCTTTTGCATTCCTAAGGATTATCAGAATGACTTGAGAATATTCATTTGGAAAACCTTCAGCTTGGCAATTTTCCTCCAGATCCAAAATTAGATTTATATTATGAGACTTAAAACTGCTTTCCAGGAATTCGATGGTTTTCATTACAGTGTTATTAATATCAAATTTGGATTTCATTTTGTTGAGGGTGAAGAAGTGACGAAAATCATCGATGCTTCTGGACATCTTGGTGATAATACCCATTATCAAATCCGTGTGTATATCTATATATTTCCTATCCAGCACTCCATCCTCATAAGCATCCTCATAGCATTGCACAATCGCTCCCACTGCAGTAAGTGGTTGACGCCACTGATGAGCGATATTGGAGATCATTTCACTCATTGCTGCCTGGCGAGAATGCTGAATGAGAAGATAGTCTTTTTGTCTTAACTCTTTTATTCCATAACGAACTCTCTTTTCAAGAGTTTTTTTTAAACTTTCCAATTCTGAAATTGTTTTCGATATATTTTCGAATGCTTTTTTTCTTTCAGACTCAGCTTTCTGTAATTTCTTTATTTGTTTCTTTTGCTTTTGCAGTTCCTCAATAAGTTGTTCTTTTGTTTTAGTTTTCATACAATACTCCTATCTTTAAAAACTCAGATTGTATCTGAGTTACAAATAAAGTAACTTAAGTTTCGCAGGAGTGTGAATTATCATCACGACTGCTTTCAGGTATTTCATAATATTCCATAACATCTTGTTCTTTATAGAATTAAGCATAAGTGCAAAATTAGTGATTTAAGC
>JABMPU010000169.1 GCA_013203665.1 Armatimonadota bacterium | reverse complement strand
TCATCCAACTATAATAATATTTCAGGCGGTACATCCAGCAATAACCTGGATGCGTTCACATTCAGTGTAGATGAGAATATTCCGGATGGTCATCTGATTCCATTTATGATTGAAATAACATCAGACCAGAATGTTTGGAATCTCACTTTCACCATGCTGGGAAATGCTCCGCAAATTGAATTCTAATCAATATTTATTGATGACGGTGAAAATAATATACTTGATCCGGGTGAAACAGCCGATTTATTTGTTTCCTTCATCAATAGTGGTGGTGCTGATGCGCATAATGTTATAAGTGCAATTTCTACTTCTGATACTTATATTACACTCAACTCTTCAACTTATGATTTTGGTACTTTTAATGCAGGTTCCATAATAACAGCTATTTATAATATTAGTGTTGATAACAATACTCCTCTGGGGCATGTTGAGGAAGTTTCTGCTGATATAAATGCAGATCTGGGTTATTCAAATTCTACTGAATTTAATCTGCGAATTGGATTTATTAACGAAGGTTTTGAATCAGGAGATTTTGAGAGTTTTGATTGGGAAATGGGTGGTTTGGCAGATTGGTTGATTTCTACTGATGCAATCGAGGGAGTTTATAGTGCACAATCAGGTGATATTGGCAATGGTCAGTATACTGATCTATCACTTACAATGGATGTATTAGCTGATGATGAAATCTCATTTTACCGAAAAGTATCTTCAGAAAATAATTATGATTATTTAGAATTCTATATAAATGGAGTGCTTCAGGATGAATGGGCTGGTACTGTGAACTGGAGTCAAGTTAGTTTTCCGGTACAACAAGGAACCAGAACCTTTAGATGGTCTTATGACAAAGATGGCAGCGTTAGCACTGGTCAGGATTGTACCTGGATAGATGATATTATCTTTCCACCCGGTGGAGCAGTATCCGATATGGGCTTTATTGAAGGTTATGTAACACTGAATGGTGGAGCTGGAAATGTGGAAGATGTTCAGATAACAGCTGGCAATTATGTTGCTCATCCCAATAGTGAGGGTGATTATATTCTGCCTGTTACACCGGGCACATATGATGTAATAGCCAGTTTGATCGGTTATGAACCGGAAACTTCTGCAGGTGTGGTTGTGGTTGAACTGCAAACTACTACAGTGAATTTTATTCTTGAATCGATTACGATTTTAAATCCACCTGAGAATTTAGTTGCTACAGTTTATGAAAATAATGTTGAACTTGTGTGGGATGCTCCCGAAGAATTAATCTCCGATTCAGCCCATCGCACAAAACGGGAAGAATTATCTCTATTCGACAGATCAAATCTAAGAAAAGATTCTATCAATAAACTAAGTGAAGAACCAGCTAACTTACGAGTTTTATCCGGTTATAAAATTTATCGGAATGAGGAGATGATTCATGAGATTGCAGATCCTCTTACAACAACATATTTAGATGAGAATCTGGATGGTGGAGAATATACATATTATGTTGTAGCTGTATATGACGAAGGAGATTCCGGACCTTCAAATGTTCAGGTTGTAGAGATTATTCTTCCGGTTCCGAAAAATCTTTCTTTTCTTGTTATGAATGAAAATGTAAATCTCAACTGGCAAGCTCCGGATACTACCATTCCTCTTTCAGGTTATAATGTTTATCGTGATAACGAGTTTTTAGCAGGTGCAATTCCTACAATATATATTGATGTGAATGTTCCGATTGGAACTCATACTTATTATGTAACTGCTCTTTACGGTTCTTATGAATCCGGTCCTTCCAATGAAGTTGTGGTTGAGATGACTGAAACTGATTTCGTTTTAACACCATTATTTACAGAGCTTTCAGGAAATTATCCGAATCCCTTTAATCCGGAAACTACAATTAACTTTGCTTTGAAAGATGCTGGAAATGTCAGAATCGAAATCTTTAATATCAAAGGTAAAAAAGTTTGTACTTTGATGGATGGTCATCTTGAAGCAGATTTTCATAGTATTGTCTGGAATGGGAAAGATGATAGCAATAAAACAGTTTCCAGTGGAATTTATTTCTATAAAATGAATGCAGGTGAAAAATATACAAGTACCAGGAAAATGATATTGATGAAATAGTGACATATGTCCATAGGAGCATCTAAGTGTTTGCTATGTAAACACATAAAAAAGAGTTTTTTTAAGGCATAATCCAAAAACAGATTTAACCGGTTGGACTTTTGGGAGGTTATCCCGAAGTCCCAACCTGTTTTTGGCTCCGGTTATCCCTGGCAGGTTGCTCTCCAGCAGAGCCTGCTTCCGTTTCACCGGATATTGAAAGATTTTCAGAATGATGTTTTTTGTCAATTTTCTTTAGTTTTTGTTCTTTATAAGATTTAAGTTTTGTCGGCAATAAATCAATATATTGCTGTGCAACTCTTTTTGATAGATGCGAAAGATGACTGATTTGGTCAAGATCAGTAATACCGTGACACCAGAGAGTTTCTACGCGGTGGTAGTCTTTAATATAACGATCAACTGCTTCTTTGCTATGGTTTGTTTTGATTGCGATATCGTAACTTATTGTAAATAAAAGAAAAAGCCGCTAAATGCGGCTACAACAAAATGGTGGAGCATAGCGGGCTCGAACCGCTGACCTCATGACTGCCAGTCATGCGCTCTCCCAAC
>JABMPU010000168.1 GCA_013203665.1 Armatimonadota bacterium | reverse complement strand
AGTTTTTATGCTATAAAACAAAAAGCCCCTTGTTCGGAGCTTTTATTTGATAATTTATATCTGATATTAGACTATTTAAAATTTAGTTCAAATGACCAGTGGTTGATTTTGATTTTCGCAAGTCCTTATTTTTCAACCCCTGTGTCATCTTGAACTAATCTAAAATTGGGTCAAATGTACCTTCACCTCTGGTCATTTGACCTTATTTCAACAGGATCATTTTTTTGGTGCTGGTGTATTTGCCTGCCTGCATCTTATAGAAATAAATACCGCTGGAAACACTTCTTCCTTCATTATCATTACCATTCCAGACAATATTATGATTATCAGCTTCAAGATGGACATTAAGCAGGGTTTTTACATGTTGTCCTGTGATGTTATAAATATCGATTTTCACTTCGGTTGCTTCTTTCAAAGTAAAACTGATTGTTGTAGCAGGATTAAATGGATTGGGGTAGTTGCCAAAAAGTTCTGTCGTAAGAACAGGGGGATCATTTATTCCGGCTACTGCTTCCATCTGGAAATCCAGAAATATCACCTGGTTTGTTATCACTTCATCATCGATAGTAGTTGTTTCAAAACCTTCAGCTTCACAGGTGAAAGTATAGTTACCGCTGAGGATATCGAACGAGAATTGACCCGAATCATCTGCCAACGTAGCGATATTGCTGACAGAAATGACCGCTTCCGGAATTGGATTGCCACCAGCATCGGAAACAAGTCCGGCAACCTGACCGATTTCTGTGGAACCAGCCATGAATATAACAACACCATTCGTAATCTGATGTCCACCATCACCGTAGCTGTCGAGCATGTAAATGATCCAGTCACCATTCATCGCTCCACCATTGAATCCATTTGTATCAATTTCCAGTTGTATTGGAGTTGTACTGGTAGATTCATAAAGCAGAACATCAGTTCCGTTAGGTGAAGTAGCACGGAAACTGCCTTCGCTTGCATAATCTACGCTTTCCCACATCACAGAAAAATGAACGTTTGCAATCTCGTCTGTTTCAGTAACAGTTATCGAAGTCCAACCAAGATCGGTATATGAGTTTGTATAAGGATTGGGGTTATTGGGATATAATCCCTGAACCGGACTATCTTCCAGATTATATTCGTAACTGAGCAAGTTAGGATTCATAGCAGTAATAACAAACACATCATCCACAGTTTCGTCAGAACCATCATCCCCTGTTACTGTAATCTCTGTTGAACCAAGTTCCGAGCCAGCAATAACTGTGATAATACTATCTTCAAGTTCCACACTGGCAATGTCCGGATTGCTGTTACCTGTGATAGAAACAGTAATTGGATTGCCGGAAGGAGAGGCAAACATATCAGTAATATCGATATGTGTGAATCCCCAGAAATTGATCTCCTGGTCTGCTATAGGAGCTATCACTCCCATGTGGTTGAAAGATTCGATGGCTTCCGGAACCATATCGATTGCATCTTGTACCGGATTATCTCCATACATATAGATGTTATAGGCTCCGATTACTGCAAAAAATGGAATATAACCATTTCCGAAATCCCAATAAAATGCATCAATATCTGCCGAATAAGGCATGGGTGAACTTGTCCAGTTTGTTTCACACACCAAATAAACATCTTCCGGGTTTTGAGTTTGCCACCAGTTATAAAGTATCGGCGCCGCCGCTACGCAGCCACCTCAACCATAACCTCCCCAGAACATTACAATTGCTTTGCCAGCTGCTGTAAGCTCGTGGATAGAATGATATTCGCCATTACTGTCGGTCCAAGAATAATCATCGGTAATCGGCTCGCCAACCGGCCAAACTGCAAATAATGTGAATGAAACAACTAATAATACAAAAAGTAATGTCATTCTTTTCATTTTTTTTCCTCCAAATTAATAAATTTTTTTACGTTCTGATTCTTTAAATATCGATAGTAAAATTTTGCGGTAATTTTTACATCATTGATAAAAAATGATCTCGATAATAAAAGTTTACTTTTCATACTTTTCCTAAAATACTAATTCTTTTCGAAAACCACATTTTTAAACAAATTATTATGCACATATTATTCCACTTACGAAACTTTCTTAACACTGTCAAATATATTTTTTAAAAATTAATTTACTATGGTTTATTTAAGAAATAGTTTATTTTATAAGTATCATTTTGTGTACCTTACGAAAATAAGTAAGTAATGAAAAACTGTACAATAACGAACAATAAGTGTGCTTTTACGTACACATAGTTTTTATGCTATAAAACAAAAAGCCCCTTGTTCGGGGCTTTTATTTGATAATTTATACTTGATATTAAACTATTTCATCAGGACCTGTCCCGTGAAATGTGACGCCTATTTCATCAGGATCATTTTTTTGGTGCTCGTGTATCTGCCTGCTTGCATCTTATAGTAATAAACACCACTGGAAACACTTTTTCCTTCATTATCATTTCCATTCCAGACAATATTATGATTATCAGCTTCAAGATGTTTATTTATCAGTGTTTTTACATATTGCCCTGTGATGTTATAAACATCGATTTTCACTTCGGTTGCTTCTTTCAAAGTAAAACTGATTGTTGTAGTTGGATTGAATGGGTTGGGATAGTTAGCTCCCAATTCTGTTGCTAAGATTGGAACATTACTTCCGGAACCGGCTCCCAGATAAACAAAAGATGCTTCAATAATTTCAGATTCACCTTCATCGTAATCTGCAGAAACTCCAGCAGCATAAGTTTGTCCAACAACAAGTCCGGTATATTGCCAGAAAGTATCTGTTGCCATACCAGTATAAACAGCATCAAGATAGACATTGTAACCTACCAAATCTCGTGAATAAACTGTTTGATTAAGTGTGATGTATTCTAAATCTGGTATTGTAGATGCAACACGAGTTGTACCGGAACCAAAATTTGCTGTAAATTTCTTGGCTTTCACAATTTCATCAGTTGCATCTCCAATAATCCAGAGATCCATCAGGAAGTCGCCCACACCAGAAGCAGTAAATGAAGAATAATTTCCGATTTCACCAAAATAGGAAGAACCATTGAGAATATCATCTCCATCGAGACATGGATAAGCATCAGCAGGATCGTTGCTAAGAGGTTCCATAAATACTCCCATCAAACCGGAAACTGAAACTGAACCAAGATCAATACCTTCTTCCCAGATATCATCACCAGTGGTCTGAAGACCCGTAATTGTGGCAATTTCAATATGGGTATCCCAATCAACAATGTGAAGATTGTAATCCCAGATTCCAAAAACTCCCCAGGAAGAGTGACGGAAATCGAGCATTTCAAGGGTAACATTAGTATATCCGGAAACATCATACACTACCCCATAACCATAACCATAGTTCTGGTAATAGGCATTCAAAGGATTGCCGTCATGTTGAATAAGTTCATAAAGTTCACCAGGTGGATCCCAGTTTGCATAAGCAGAGGGTGTAACTTCAAGGTTTCTTGGCGGTAACAATGTTTGTCCCGCAAGCGATAAAACACCACACAAAGACAAAACCAAAATCATTACTAATAAATTAAATTTTCTCATTTTTTTCCTCCATTTTTTTTATATTTTATTAAGGATTCTGCATAATTAATATTTAAACCACTAAAGTGGTTAAGTACGGATTTGGGTTACATTTCTTCCCACAGTTGAAACTGTGGGTTAATGATTTGCCAAATATTGAATTAGCCCACAACTTCAGTTGTGGGAAATAAACAAACCCGCAAATAAAAATTTCAACCATTTTAATGGTTTCTGAAATTTTACCTAATTCTGCAGAACTCATTTAATTTCATTTTATTGATTTTCTAACTTCTAAAGAACTACATTTAGCAAACCAAAAAAAATGATTTTTGATGTCAAATATTTTTTTTTACTAATTTTAACATACCTTTAAAAGTAATCATCGAGATTCTGTATTCGATTTTATTTCTTTTGAATGACCTGTTTCATGAACAGTTACTAGGATTCCCAAAGCGATAAGAGCACCAATTATAGTTAGCATTTTTTCTTCATTATTTGGAGTCACCGATTCCAAACCTTGCAAACTTCAGAAATTTTTTCTACAGATTCCCTTTCTGAAGCTGAGCAGATATCACAGTCTGGATTTTCGCAGAAGTTTCTTCTAAATGAGCAATTGTTATTGTATCCAGATTGGATTTATCCAGAGTATCAATTTGGTCTCTTATCCGAATAAGATTAAACCGAGCCAGAGAAACAGCATCGAGAGGGATTTTCTTGTTTTTATCGAGAACCAGTTCAGATAAACGGTGCAGATAAATTCTTTGCAATTCACGCCGAAAGCTGGTTATATTCCTGTTTTCTTCCAGTTCTGTCCACACAGATTTTTTCACTGTTTCAAACATTTCGCTCATCAAGAATTTCTCATCTTCTGGCTCAAATTTAAGTTCATTATCTTGTAATCTTTCAAGAACCAATGAATCAAAAAGATGGGCAAAAACTATAGACTGAGTTGCTGCCACTGAATTATGAATAGGATAATCGAGCCGTTCCTGTTCCCAGATGCTATTGGTAAATTTTCCCATTTTTTCCAAGACCAGTTTATTCAGAAGTTCAGGAGGGAAGTAAAAGGCATCTTCAGCAAACATATTTTTCATCAGAAAATTAAGAGCTCTCCGCTGCTCTTGGGCAGGAACAACTTCAAAAGGAATCCTTCCGTTTGGGTCACCAATATGGTCGCGATGAGTATAAAGTCCTCCAATATATTTACAGGAATTATGGGCAGCTCTACGATATTCACCAATTCCCTGCTGGAAAACATTGCGTAATTTTTTATAGGATTGTCCCGGCTTTTCAAAATTATCAAAAATATTTTTCCACATCTCTTTAGTAATAGCAATACGATCTTCATAAAATATTATCGGGTCTTTGCCCAGATCGAACATACAGGCAGAAGGGTCAACTCCTCTACTCGATAAGCCAAATGTATCTTCATCAGTTCCATAATCGAGGAGAGGTTTAGTACATTTTTCTGCGATTATTTCCAATTCTTCTGCTTCTTCTTTTTCAGCAAAAACAGAATAGGCATATTCTATGACCCAGTTATCCCAAACACCTAATTCTGTTTGAAAATAATTTCCCTGCTTTCCTCCAATCGGTGCAACATTTACAGGTGTGTAGTCCATCACAGAACTGGTTAAACTATTTTTTTTCGTAAATTTTTTATCCTGAAGTTGTTCTGATGTATAAATCGTGCTTGCTTTAAAATTGTGACGTAAACCCAGTGTATGTCCCACTTCGTGAACAACCAGGCTGGTAATACCTTCATCAACGAAATCTTTCATATCATCTTTTCCAATTCCGAAAAAACCTCTTGAATAAAGCACATTCCAACCAAAAGCCATTTGCTGCGATAATCCCCTGGCATAATTATCTTCTTCAAATGTTTGTTCATCCCAGCGGGCAGATTCCAGACCATCCATCCAACTTTGAGGATTCACAAATTCTTCAAATTCATAGAAGAAAAATCGCAGAAAATCAACGCTGATGCGAACATCAGCAGCGTAAATTTCTCCAGTATAAGGATTGGCATGAGAAGGTCCAACTGCATATCCTCCACCAGGTTGGATGATCCAGCAAATAGTGTTATAACGCGAATCTGCAGGATCCCAATCTGCATCGTCAGGCATCTCTTTTACGATTATGGCATCCTTAATCCCAATCTTTTCAAAGGCATCATTCCAAAGCAAAATACCTCTTTTCACAGCAGGTCTGAATTCTTTTGGAATGGTGTTCTCCAGCCAGAATACAATGGAATTTTTCGCTTTGGAAACTTTCGCATTTGGATTCTCTTTTTCAACATGCCAGCGATTGATATAACGCACATAAGGAGATTCTGTTAATAAATCTGAATAATCTTGATAAATGGTGGTGAAATGACCTAACCTGTCATCTGCTAAGCGAGGTTTATAATTAGTCTCAGGAATTGCTGATAAACTGTAATGATAGCGAAGAAACATACTTCTGGAATCCGGCAGAGTGTAGCCTCCTTTCCACTGATTGTTCTTAAAATGCAGGATTACTTCGATTTCAGTATTATTTGGAAATGACTTCAAATCGGAAAAATAGCTGTTTTCTTTATCAAAATTGAATTTCTTCTTTCTTCTTTCTGTGGAATATTCTACATTAGCAAAGTCTTTTAGAAAAATATCCGCAGCTTTTATGAGGATAGAACCGGTCTCTTCATGTGGCTTACAGGCTATTTTCGTTGATGCGATAATCGAATTTGAAAAGCATTTCTCGATAGCTCGATTCATCGCAGGTTCATCAGCCCGGAATTTCAGGTTATTCTGAATCATTTGTATCTTTTTGTGAACTCTCTTAAAGAAAAAGGGGAAGTTGCGCATCATAGCAGAAGCATCGAACATATAAGCATCACCGGATTGGCGGGTCATGGAGCAGAGATAAACTTCTCCAAATTGCTCGGGTTTAATTTCCATATAAACTGTTCCGTCTTCATTATTGCGATAAAGAGTAAATAGTCCCTCGATTTTTTCGAGATCTTTTATCAGTTCATTGAATTCGGTTTTTGCAAGCAAGCTATCAGATTTCGCTTTATCAACTGCTTTAATGATGTCTTCTGTGGAGATTACAGTAGATTCATCGATACGATCAACTGAATTTAATGTCATTATTAAAAGGATTGTAAAAACTACTGAAATTATTCTTTTCATTATCTCTCCTGTTTTTTGGCCTATAAGAACACAAAGCAACACTAAGAGTATTTCTATTTACTTTTGTGGCTGATCCTCTTTATGCTCGTTACGAAAGTCTTCTTTCGTAATGCATTGTATTCCCAAACAGAGTTTGGGAACAAGCCAAATAATCAAAAACAAGAGACAAAATGCTGATTGAAGGCGTCAAGTATTTAATTCCGTTGACAAGAAAACTGATGATAAAACTTTTTTCTCATTATTTTTTTATGGAAGGATATTTTAATGAAATATATTATATGGTTATTAGCTTTGTTTTTCTTATTTTCCTGTGCAAAAAAAGAACCGGAAGAAATTGATCCGTTTATTTATAGAACCGGTTCTCTGAAACAAGGCGAAACGCTTGCTGAAGCCCTAAAACAAAAAGATATTAAGAACACTGATGTTTATAAAATTGTAAATAAATTAGACGAAATTTATAATTTGCGGCGTTCCCATCCCGGAGATAGCTTCAAGGTTAAACTCGATAGTTTAGATGTTATTCATGAATTAGCTTATTTCCCGGATAAGATAAATACTTATCGTGTGATAAGAGATACTGCTAATTTATATTTCACCAAAATCGATACATTACCGGTAAATAAGGTTATCAAAAAATGTGATGGAGTCATTATTTCATCTCTTTACCAGGCAATGATAGACCAGGATGAGGGACCTTCATTGGCAATGGCTCTCAGCGAGATATTTCAGTGGGATATCGACTTTAATATTGACCCTCAAAAAGGTGACAAGTTTCACCTGGTTTATGAACAATTTATGAATGAAGATAAGTTCGTGAAATATGGCGAAATTCTTGTTGCTCAATATATTAGCGGGAAGTACAACAAGATTGCATATCGTTATGAAAGTAATAAAGGAACGACCAAATACTATAATGAAAATGGTGAATCCTTCCAGAAAGCATTCCTGAAATCACCTTTAAACTATAAACGAATATCATCATATTTTGGAAAGCGTTTCCATCCAATAACAAAAAAGGTGTGGATGCACAACGGTGTGGATTATGCTGCTGCGTATGGAACACCGGTGGAATCTTCTGCAGATGGAACTATTATTCATCGAGGATGGAAAGGAGGTCACCCCACTGTGAAAGGTAGAAAAGGCGGTTATGGAAAAACTATCATAATTCGTCATGCAAATAGCTATAAAACTCTTTACGGTCATCTGAGCAAATATGGAAAATTCAAAGTTGGAGATAGAGTCGAGCAACATGACATCATTGGTTATGTGGGCTCTACCGGACTTTCCACAGGGAATCATCTTCATTACACGATTTATCATCATGGAACTGCAATTAACCCTTTAAAGCTGAAAAATGTTTCCGGTCCGCCAGTACCAAAAGATGAGATGGAAAAATTTAAAATTGTAGCTGATAGCTTAAAGACTTTGCTATTTTCTCCAGATTCTTTTACTGAAATGTGATATGGAAAATAGTTAATTTTTCTTTGTTTGTCATTCCCGTGAAAACGGGAATCCATTGAACAAAGTTTTATAGATTCCCACTTCCGTGTTTGAACTTTTTAATTTCGGTCATTGGAATTTGTTTGTATTTTGTTATTTGTATTTTGGAATTTCTTTTAGGATGGATAAGATAAGACAATGAAACGAGATTTATTACGTAGAATAGTCCAATCAGTTTCTTTCGGGATTTCCCTTTTACTGCTACTCCTTCTAATAAAAGGGATTTTTGCTACAGCTCATCAGTTCTGTCCATATTCCGGTGTTTGTTTTGGAATAATGGGATTAAAACTACACACGGTAATGTTATTTAAGCCTGCTATTATTATTGGTTTTTTTATCGCATTCAGTACGATTTTTCTGGGGCGTTTATTTTGCGGATATGTTTGCTTTATTGGTACTTTACAGGAATCTATTTATAAACTTAACAAATCCAAACATAAATTTCTGCAAAGAATCCCCTTTAGATTTCACCGCCTTCTTTTAGGATTGAAATATCTCTCATTTCTGATAACTGTAATTTTTGCCTATTTGGGAATACAGTATTTGTATATGAAATTCTGTCCTGTCCTGGCTTTTGCTCATCCTCAAAGAGTTGGGATTGCTGCTGCTATCACACTTGTCATCATAATTTTTGGAGGGTTCCTCGTAGAAAGGTTCTGGTGCCGCTACCTTTGTCCGTATGCTTCTATGATGAATGTTTTTCAATACATCGGAAAGCTCCTTAAAATAAAAAGATTAAAGATTTTTAGAAATATAAAAACCAGCATTAATTGTTTTAACTGCACCAATTACTGTCCTATGAACATTGATATCGGTTATAATGAAGAAATTTCGGATGTGAATTGTATTCACTGTTTTCGTTGTGTGCGGGTTTGTTCCAAAGAGGATGCAGCCAAATCGCATTGTATTTACCGGGACTAGATCCTTAAAGCTCAATAATTTAATTGTTTATTTAGCCAAAAAAATATTGCACTATTTTGAGACTCATTCTCAATTTTATCTTGACATATATATCCGACTATTTTCTTTTTGTTTTGTATAAAAATTAGAGGTAATATGGAAAAGGAAAAATTAGTTTTTGAAAAATACCTGGTCTCCAAAGGTTTGAAGCTGACCAAGCCTCGAAAAATCATTCTGGATACTGTCTTTGCAACTCATGAACATTTCAATGTTGATGGGCTTTACGACCAGATCCGAAAAAAACATAAAGATGTATCCAGGGCTACAATTTATCGAACAATACCACTCCTCGTGGAATCCGGTCTGATAAAACAATCTTTGCGATGCCTGGCAAAAGATCATTATGAACACACTTACGGTCATGATAGGCACCTTCATCTTATCTGTGAAAAATGCGGAAAAATAATCGAAGTAGAAAGCAAAGAAGCAGAAAGCATTCTTAAAAAATTAGCAAAAATACACAACTTCGATATAAAAGAATATAACGTTGGAGCAAAGGGTCTTTGTAGAAAATGCAGTGATTAGGAAAAATTTTTATTTATCAATTGAGAATGATATTCAAAATCAAAAAGGAAAGCTATGAAAAAATTCACAATAGCCATCGCGGGAAATCCTAATTGCGGGAAAACAACCGTTTTCAATGCTCTCACCGGAGCCAAACAATATGTGGGTAACTGGCCCGGTGTAACTGTAGAAAAGATCGGAGGTAGTTATAAACACAAAGGCTGCCAGATAGAAGTGATAGACCTCCCGGGTATTTATTCTTTCTCTGCCTATTCGCTTGATGAAAAAGTTTCACGTGAATACATCCTGTTTGAAAAACCTGATCTTGTTGTAAACATTATCGATGCCACAAACCTGGAAAGAAATCTTTATCTTACCACTCAACTTCTGGAAATGCAGATACCAGTGGTAGTAACTTTGAATATGATGGACGTTGCCAAACAGAAGAAGGTTCGAATTGAAGTGGAACATCTTGCTACTCACCTGGGGTGTCCTGTAATTCCAATTGTAGCGACCAAAAAGCAAGGCATTATAGAATTGAAAGATGAGATAATTGCTGCGGCTGAAAGACATGAAATTTCCAGAACACAAGTTCTTTACGATTCTGTAGTGGAAGATGCTATCGAAAAGATCATGGAAAAATCTGCTCCTTTTGCACAGGATAACAACGTGGATAATCGCTGGTTGACAATCAAACTTCTGGAAAAAGATGAGCTGGCTATTTCAATGACGAAAAATAAGCTCGAAGATATTATTTCTCCTGAATCTGCAAAAATAGAAAAGCATACACGCAGCGAAGTCGATATCGTTATTGCAGACGGGCGATATGGTTTCATTCACGGTTTGAGCCGGGATGTTGTCCATCGCGATTCTGAAATCAGAAAAAACATCTCCGATTTCATCGATAAGTTCGTTCTAAATCGTTTTCTCAGCATTCCTGTTTTCTTTGGAGTGATGTACCTGATATTCATGCTTACGATCAACGTGGGTGCACCATTCATAGATTTTTTCGATGGATTCATGGGAACTATCTTCGTTGAAGGATTTGGTCATCTTCTTGCAAACTTGAATTTCCCACAATGGTTGATAACCATCCTGGCAAGCGGAATTGGTGGTGGTATTCAAACCATATCTACTTTCATTCCTCCTATATTTTTTATGTTCCTTTCCCTTTCTATATTGGAAGATTCCGGCTATATGAGCAGAGCTGCTTTTGTGATGGATAGATTCATGCGGTTTATCGGTCTTCCCGGAAAGGCATTCATTCCGATGCTGGTTGGTTTTGGCTGCAATGTTCCCGCAATAATGGCAACCAGAACATTGGAAAATAATCGTGATAGAATTCTTACTATCCTCATCAATCCATTTATGTCTTGCGGTGCCCGTCTTCCGGTTTATGCACTTTTTGCCACTGTGTTCTTCCCGGGAAAGGGTGGATTGATTATTTTTGGAATTTACCTGATCGGTATCTTTCTGGCAGTTTTATCAGGATTACTTTTCAAAAAAACTATCTTTCAAGGTGAAACTTCTACATTTGTTATGGAGCTTCCTCCTTATCACATTCCAACTTTTAACGGGATCATGCTCCATACCTGGCAGCGATTAAAGACCTTTATCCTGCGGGCAGGACAGGTGATTCTGATCGTGGTGATATTGCTTAGTTTCCTGAATTCCATCGGAACAGACGGAAGTTTTGGAAATGAAGATTCGAGTAATTCTATTTTAAGTTATATTGGAAAACGCGTCACTCCGGTTTTCAATCCTATGGGCATTTCAGATAAAAACTGGCCGGCTACTGTTGGGATTATTACGGGAATATTTGCCAAGGAAGCAGTCGTTGGAACTCTGGACGCTCTCTATTCACAATTAGATGAAACCGAAGAAACAGAGGAAAAATTTGATTTCTGGAGCGGAATCGTTGAAGCTTTTCAATCAATTCCGGATGGATTCAAAGGATTAGGGGAATCTGCTGCGGACCCGATGGGATTATCTGTGGAAACTTCTGATATGGAAGCTGTGGAGGAGGAACTGGAAGTTGATTCTAAAACTTTCTCGGAAATGAGTTCACGTTTCGATGGGAAAAATAATGCTTTTGCATATCTGCTTTTTATTTTGATATACGCTCCCTGTGTAGCAGTAATTGCAACAATCTACAGAGAAACAAATTTTAGATGGATGACTTTTTCCGTATTATATCTCACACTTCTTGCCTGGCTTATTTCTACTCTGTTTTACCAGGTTAGTATATTTACTGTTCAACCGGCAATATCTGCGATGTGGATAATAATCATAACTGTTATCTTCATTCTTTTTTATATTGGAATGAAAACAGCCTCGAAAAGAATAACTATAAATGCTTAAGGAATAAAAATGAAAAAAGATAATAATCGTGTCTGCCCAGTTTGGATGGCTTACACTTTTGATAATCCATTAAGAAATCTCATTCACAAACCGAAGAAAATGTTCAAGGAATATGTAAAAGAAGGAATGACTGTAATGGACATCGGTTGTGGACTTGGCTGCTTTTCTATCGGTCTGGCAAAGATGGTCGGGAAAGAAGGAAAAGTCTATTCTGTGGATCTGCAAAAGGGAATGCTGGATAGATTGATGAAACGCGCAAAGAAAGCAGGAATTGCTGACATTATTAAAACTCATCAGTGTTCTGCTGATACGATCGGTATAGAAGAAAAACTCGATTTCGCACTTGCTTTCTGGATGATGAACGAAACACCGGATGCTCTTGATTTCTTGAAACAAATTTACAATATTCTGAAACCGGACGGAATATTGTACGTTGCCGAACCTAAAAAACATGTACATCCAAAAGAAATTGATGAACTGGCAGCATCAGCAGAAAAGATAGGTTATCGGGTTATTGGAAAACCAAAAGTATCGATGAGCTTTGTTTTAGTTCTAAAAAAGCAATAATATTTTATTTGACACTAATTGCAATTGAGAATTATTTGCATTTGGATTTTTATTTATTATCTTGTTATTTAAAAAGGATTAAGAAATGTTTGGATTTGGAAAAGGTGGCACAGGACGCAAACAAGGTCGTGGCAGACATCACAAGAGATGCCGTGGTGGAAGAATAGCTCATGCCCTTCACATGGACTTGAGTCAGGCTGAAATTGGTAAAAAATATCTTATTCTTTTTAACCCGGATATCAAAACTATGGAAATGGGCATCTACCGGGGTAACTTGATAACGGTTCATAAAAATGAAGAAGGAAATCCGAATATTGTGGTAGGTGTTGGTGAAACCCGGTACATAATTCCCTGCGAACTTGCTCAAAGAATACTAATAAAATAGTTTTGAAACCACGGATATTAATTTCTTCTAATCCCCCTTCATAAGTGGGAATAAAAGGGGGTTAATAAATCATGCTCCGCAAAATAATAGATCTATTCAAAGAACGAAAAATAATCAGCCTTTCAGATCTTTCCATTCATTTCAAAATAGACGAAAGCGCCATGCAGGCAATGCTGGAAACCCTCGAAAGAAAAGATTATATCAGTAAACTGCACACCGAATGCAATTCCTGTTCTGCAAGCTGCAAGGGGTGTTCCTTTGCAAGTGAAAAAGACTTTTATCAATTGAGATAAAAATTTACATATTCGATTTTTTTGTCATTCTGCGTTTTACCCGTTCATTCTGAACTATCCATGTCATTCCCGTGAAAACGGGAATCCACGAAAAAAGAAATAAAATAGATTCCCAATCAAGTTGGGAATGACAGAACAAAAAGGCAGGAATTATAATCCAAAAAGAAAGAATGACATCTCTTTAAATGGATTATGTAAAAGTATTTTCCTTGACGCTAAAAAAATAAACACAACTTTTGATATTGTATTTTCAGGGAGATAATAAACGAATGATCTATGCGCAATATTATGTCTTTAATTATTAATTAAACTATGGAGGATTCTATGATGATTGAACACGTTCATAAACACATTACTTCAGAGCTGGGACAAAACACACGGACAGACATAATTTTTGTACTTACAGCGATTTTATTAAACCTGATATCACTTGCTGTAAATTCCGGTTTTGTTGAAAAATCACGCACTGAGAGCACTTATCTGGTTGTAATGTATATTTTTGTGGTTCTTATTGTCTTAATTAATCTTGTTGCCATTTTTGGATTGTTAAAAGGAAAGCAAACAAGGTCAAAACTCTTACATGGATTATTGAGCATGTATAAAGACCAGAATGTAGAAAAGTATTATGATTCATCTCTCTTAAAAAATTACAGTATAAGATATAATCTTTTCATTTTGGTAGTGGTGTGCACTGGATTAATATCCATAATCGTTCCGTTTGTAATCAGATAGAAAGATTTTGGATTATTATTTACTAATTGTGCAGCTCGAAAATCCCGCTGACATCATTTTTTCGGATAAGAAAAAATACGAATGATCTATGCGCATAATCCTTCTATATGGCATTCTAACCGTAATATTAAATATAAGTAATAGTTGGCGGTAATTAGAAGAAGAAAGTAATGGGAAAATGACTAAAAAACAATCCATACAAAACATATAAGATCCTATGGGCAATAGGATTATCTTTCGTGTTTTTCACTGCTTCTACTATTCAATCCTGGAGAAAATTTTCTGAAATATATTATATTGACAGAATACATTTCTTCTTTTCAATTTTTTTAGCAATTGTTGCATTTTCATTATTTATCATATATGCAATCGAAACATATAGGGAATTAAATTTGTTGAATGATTATTTAGATGCAAAATTATCACCACGAGTAAAATCAAAAACATTTTTAACAATCCTAATATTAGCCATTTTCTTTGGGATATTAATTTCAACTTCACATTTGATAATAGCTTATTCATTGATTTTAGTGACCTATAATTTATTTGATTTATGGGGAGGATGGCAAGTTTCAAAAGCAATAAAACCCTTAATTGAAAAGAAATTAAAAAAAGAAGTACATAATGAAGAAAGGGAAATTGTAACAGCATTGTATGATTATTATTTTAATAATCCCACTTCTCAGAGAGTGGTAACAATAATGTTTTTTAATTGGGGTGCAGTGTGTATAGGTATAATTTTTTATTTTTTACAAGAGACATTGTATCGAAATATTGCATACCTATTAATAATATCTAATGTAATTATTGGAGAAATTATTATTTATATTTGGAGAAGAAAACGTGATAAGATAATATACCTAAATGAAAATATGATTAAAAAAATAAGATGAAGAAAATAAATAACCTCCAACAATGCATTAAAATAATAGCTGGGATAGTAGGTTTTCCCGGGTTTGTGCAACACTTAAACCTTTGTGTAACTGGATAGTGATTTTTATGCAACCACCTACTTTTCATATACTAAACGTTAAATGCCATAAATCCAATTCAAACCATGACTAAATTCAAATTAATAAATAAAATCACAAAAAAATGGACTAGCGGTATAACTATATTCGCCATTATTGGAGACAGCGAACACCCAGATAGAAATTATATAATCCTTGAAAGGACACTAGCAGGTAGACCAGAAAAAAATCAGAAATTCAATCTACATCTTAGCGATTGGAATAAATTAAAGGAACTAATCGAATCTGATACAGCAGAAGACCATAATTGGCCAATCCAAGAAAAAATCACTTCGGAAACAACACTGATTCAAAGTTTAGAAGAAGTCTTAAAAGAGAATCCAGATTTTTGGGAAAAAATACTATCAAATAAAAATATTGCAAAACTATCTAAAGCCAGCTTTGAATCATTGGATAAATTAGCAATAAGAATTTATGAAATAAAAACAGAAAATATCGATTTTCTTCTTAAGCAATTGTCTGAAGCAAAAGATGATGAACTCGAAAATTTCATTTCATTACTAAATGAATTAAGGATCGGCCAAATAAGCACCATTGTTGAATTAGTGAAAAAGAAAATATCGATCATCAAATTTTTAGAAAAACTAATTGCTGAAGAAGAAACAAAGGAAAAAGAAATACATGAACTTTTAAAAAGGAATCTCTGGTTATTAGACAATAATTACGATTTGGTCAGAAGTGATAAGCCGCTTAGTGACTATTTGGACAAAAATATTGGAGAAGATCCAGAACTTCGCAAAAGACCAGATCTTATTATCAAAATGTTTTTGCAAGACCCTCATCACATAATTTTAGTTGAATTAAAAAGACCTTCCGTGAAATTAAAACCTGAACACATCGGACAAGTCATGAAGTACAAGGGGATCATACAAAAACATAATCCAAACATAAAAATAATCGATATTTTCTTACTTGGATACGATATAGACAGCACTATGCCAACAGGATTATCAGATTTAAAAGTAGAAGTACTCGAAAACATAGTAAATAAAAAGAAAATAGAATTCGATGAGTTTCTTAAAATTATAGATGAAAACCAGGAGGGTGAATATGATATTTTTTGAATTGGACTTACAGCACTTAACAAGTTATAAGTAATTTCGCTTATACCTAGACGTTAAAAATATCTCCGTACATCCCTACACCCTGTAAACCGTCGAAACGGTTTTTGCTTTTCCATCCCATTCCACCCGTCATTCCCGTGAAATCGGGAATCTGAAATAATCGATTGATTCCCAATCGAGTTGGGAATGACAGAAAAAAAAGTCTAGAATGGCAGGACAAAAAGGCACTCGATTATAATCCAAAAAGAAAGAATGACATCTCTCTAATAGGATTATGTAGAAGTATTTTCCTTGACGCTAAGAAAAAAACACAACTTTTGATTTTGTGTTTTTAGGGAAAAATTAAATGAAGAAAATTTCAAATGAGTTTATCATAAATCAATATCAAAGTGGAATAGAAAGTTATTCAAAATTTACAGTTGAAGTTGGATTGTGGAAATCTGAAAAATATGTTTTTGAAAAATACTTAAAAAAATCTGATAATATTTTGGATTTAGGATGTGGAACTGGAAGAACAACTTTTCCCCTTAGAGAATTAGGATATGAAAAAATAATTGGAATTGATTTAACTCCTGAGATGATTGAAAGGGCTAAAGGTTTAAATGAGTTTTATTGTACAAATCTAAACTTCAAAATTGGAGATGCAGGAAATTTAAACTTTTCAGATTCATGTTTTGATTCAGTTATTTTTTCATTTAATGGATTAATGTCAATACCAGGTACTACAAACAGAAAATAAGCTTTGTATGAAATAAATAGAGTATTGCAGGGGAAAGGATTATTCATATTCACTACTCATGATAGAAATAAAGAAGAAAAATTTTTAGAATTTTGGAAAATAGAGAAAGAAAAATGGGATTCCGGGAAACAGAACTCAGAATTGTATGAATATGGAGACATGATAACTACCTCAAAAAATGAGAATAGAGAAATTTTCATTCATATACCAGATGAAGAAGAAATATTCAATTTAATGAACATAGGCGGATTTGAAGTAGTTGAAACCTTTTATAGAAGTGATAAATTCCAAGAGAATGAAAAAGTGATAGAGAAATCAGGAGAATGTCGATTTTGGATAACAAGGAAAAATAACAACAATGGCTAGAATAAAAGTAATAAAATACGAAGAAGCATCCGGTAGACTTAAAGAAATTTATGATGAATTGATCGACAAAAGAGGTAAGCTTGCAGATGTACACACAATTCAGAGCCTGCGTCCAGAAAGCATTGTAAAACACATTGAGCTTTATTTGGAAATAATGTTCAGTAAGTCCGAGCTTTCCCGTGCAGAACGAGAAATGATAGCTGTAATTGTATCTGTATGTAATAAATGTGAATATTGCGAAATCCATCATGGTAAGGCATTAAACCATTATTGGAAAAATGAACAGAAGGTAGCTTTATTAATGAAAGATTATCTACAAGTTGAATTAGTGGAGAGAGATTTAAGACTGTGTGAGTTTGCTGAGTCTCTTACTTTAAACCCTGGTTTATCCAAGGAAATTGATCATACTGAACAATTACGGAAAGCAGGGATTAGTGACAATGCCATATTGGATGCAACACTGGTGGTGTCGTATTTTAATTTTGTTAACAGGATGGTGCTGTGCTTAGATGTTGACCTAGAAAAAGACTCAGGAACAGGATATAAATATTAAAGAGACAAAAAATGACGCTACATAACACTGTGTATAGCGCATTCCGATAAAAGGCAGACGCGGTAAAATGTGCCAGAATAAAGCGTGTAAACTCCCAGTAACTAAAGTACAAGAAACGTTAAAACAAATCTTGAAATGAAAAAATCGATTATGAAAAATCTAAGCAAATGCGGTGTTTGTTGTTCTATTGATTGCAAAGCATATAAAATTGAATGTGATGGTTGTAATGAACTTGAAGGAAGTGTTTCCTGGGCTAAATTTTATGGCAAAATTCTTTGCCCTATTTATGAATGTGCTGAACAGAATGGGTTCCTGTCTTGTAAAGAATGTGGAAAAGTACCATGTGAAATATGGATTTCGACCAGAAATCCGGTCTTTACTGATGAAGAATTTCAGGCAGATATAGATTCGCGATTGAAGAATTTTGAAGAACTTAGTTAAATTAATTTTATGGAGAAAAGTACTATGAAAAAAACTGTATTATTTATTATCATCATCATTTCATTTTCCTCTATACTATTTGGAAATATTGTAATAGACCAAGCGCTGATCGATACACTAACTATTAAAGCTTTGAAAAACATCGAACCACTACCTGATGATGTTCAAAATATCTACAAATCTTATATTTCAAAATATCCCGATGGAATTATGGCATATCTAATATCAGCAGAAGGAGGCTCGATCCTGTGGGATGCAAACCCGGAAGATGTGCTTTCCAATTACATCGAACTAAAAAACCGCTCGAGATAGAAAATCATGATTATTCACCCGAATTCTTTCTTTCCTACATAGCAAAGATAACAGCTTCCCACGAGCAGATAACTCCGTATCGAAAAGTTTTTACCGAAGCTGGATTGCTTTCTTATGTCACAGAATTTCCTGATGTAGAAGAGCGAATAAGAGAAGTAAATCTGTGGTGCAGGGAGCGGATGACGTTTATTTCCACTTCCGGCAGGAATCGAGTGGATCCGAACTACTGTTTATTATGCTCGAATCAGAATTGAAAACGGAGAACCGTGGTTACGGCTCGCTTTCATTCTGGGAGCAGTTGCTGTTCTGAATTTCGCAACTATTTTGGTTTTCAGAACGAAATCGATGAGGAGAAGGTATAAGCAGTAACTTGAGAATTTAGCTTTTAAGGGTTTTTCTTGACTTACTAAGTTAAACAACTTTTTCTCCATTTGGAGTGAATTTTATGAACCCACTGGAAAATGATATCAAATTTCTTAAAGGCGTTGGCGAACATCGTGCCAGGCTTTTGAACAAATTGAATATCTTCTATATCGGCGACCTGTTGGAACATTTTCCGCGGGATTATATAAATCGGAAATCTGCTGTAAAGATCCGTGACCTTCCCTTTAATGAATACTGTTCTTTTGTGGGAAAGATCGTTTCTATTGAAAAGCGTCATGCTGCTGCCAGGAAACAGCAACTCAACTTAGTCATTTCAGATGGAGAGGACTTTCTTTTTCTTACCTGGTTTAAGTTCGGGAACTGGTTGGTAAAGCAATTCGAGATTGGACAGCAGATCTGGGTAAGTGGAATTCTTACTGAATTTCGTGGTGCTCCGCAAATCGTTCATCCTCAGATTGAGATTCTGGATGACAGCGATTCAAAACTGGATTTTTGGAAAGAACGATCCGTACTTCCTGTTTACCGTCTTACCGACGGCATCAGTATGACGGTTGTCCGTAACCTGGTGTATAAAGCTTTCGAACTATACAGTAATAACATCGAGGAAACTCTTCCTGAGTATATTCTAAAAAAATACAATTTTGAACCTCGGAAAATATCGCTGCAAAAAATCCATTTTTCTCAGCATCCTCAAAAAAACGAAAATATAAAAAAACGTTACTCTTTTGAGGAACTTTTCTACACACAATTAATGTTAGCTCGCAGTAAATATCATCATCAAAAAAAGGAAAATGGACATGTTTTTGAACTTAAAAAAACTTTTACCACAAAATTAAAGAATTCTCTTCCTTTTGAACTTACTTCTGCCCAGAAACGTGTTATCCGCGAAATTGTAGAAGATATGACTTCGTCCCGCCAGATGAACAGGCTTTTGCAGGGAGATGTGGGTTCCGGAAAAACTATCGTTACTGTTTTTGCCATGCTTCTGGCTCTGGAAAATGGATTTCAATCTGTTCTGATGGCTCCCACAGAGATCCTGGCAGAACAACATTTCAACAGTTTATCCCATTTCCTGAAGAACCAACCGGCAATCAGGATTGCGCTTCTTAAAGGTGGAAATTATAAGGGCAAAACTCAGATTCTGGAAAAAATTAAAACCGGTGAACTCGATATTATTATTGGAACTCACGCATTGATCCAGAAAGATGTTGAATTTTTTAATGTCGGGTTTGTTGCCATCGATGAACAGCATCGTTTTGGAGTTGAGCAGCGGGCTGTTCTTTCCCGAAAAAATAAGCATCCAGACCTGATGTATCTTTCTGCCACACCTATCCCCCGTTCTTTGGCTCTTACAGTTTATGGTGATCTGGATGTGAGCGTGATCGATGAACTTCCTCCGAACCGGAAAACTATCAAAACATTCTGGCATAATTCTGAAAAAAATGTCATAGTTTTTGAAAAAGTAAAAAAGCAGATTTTAAAGGGTACGCAGGTTTATATTGTTTGTCCTCTCATCGAAGAATCTGAGAAAATGGATCTTCTGGATGCTGAAACTCTTTATGAAATTTTATCTACAAAGATCTATCCGGAATTTAAAATTGCTTTGCTTCACGGCAGGATGAAAACAGCGATTAAAGATTCCATCATGCAAGATTTCAAGAATAAAAAGATCGATGTGCTGGTTTCTACCACTGTGATCGAAGTTGGAATCGATGTGCCCAATGCTACGGTTATGATCATTCAACATGCTGAAAGATTCGGTTTGAGCCAGCTTCATCAGTTGCGGGGAAGAGTTGGGCGTGGTGCAGATAAATCATATTGCTATCTCATTGTGTATCCGCCGATTAGTGAAGATGGCAGGGAAAGACTGAGCGTGATGCTGGAAACGAATGATGGATTTAAGATTGCTGAAAAAGATTTGGAAATTAGAGGACCTGGCGATTTTTTTGGAACTGAACAATCCGGAATGCCAATTTATAGACATGCAAATATTGTGCGGGATCAGATGCTGTTGAAACAAGCTCGAGTTCTTGCTTTCGATATTATTGAAGATGATTTTGATTTGAAATCTGAAAAGAACGAAACTTTAAATAGAGTCTATTTTCCCAAGTTCTTAAGAAGAGAAAAATTATTTGATTTTTAGCAGATGGACTCGACTTGCAGCGACTTGTCCGGGCGTAATAAAATGAAGACTGAAGCGTGAGAAGAGAACGAAAAACTTTACACCGCAATCCTCGACTCACATTCACTTCGTTCAATGCAAGTCAATTCTTGCTTGCTTAATGGGCTTCATACCAGTTTTTACCGATTCCCACATCAACAATCAAAGTAACGATGGAAGAATATTCTTCCGGTAGAGCATTTTCCATTTCTGTTATAATTAGTACTTTTGCATAATCCAGTTTTTCTTTTTTCACCTCGAAAACCAGTTCGTCATGAACCTGGATTATCATCTTAATATCCGCATCATTTTTGATTTCCTCATTTATGTTGATCATGGCAATTTTTATAATATCAGCAGCACTTCCCTGAATCGGCATATTTGTTGCAACTCTTTCTGCCTCTTTAACCTGCATTTTATTACTACTGTTAAGTTCGGGAAGATAAAGTTTCCGACCAAAAATAGTGGAAACATGTCCATTTTTTTTAGCTTGTTCCAAGCTGGAATTAATATATTCTTTTATTGTAGGAAATTTACTAAAATAGTTCTCAATGAACTCAGCAGCTTCTTTTCTGGAAATTCCCAGCTCGTTAGAAACTCGAAACGCTCCCATTCCATACATAAGTCCAAAGTTGATAATTTTGGCATAACGACGTTGCTCGGAACTAACTTCTCCTTTGGGAATATCGTAAATGATGCTGGCGGTTTCGCGATGAATATCCTCTTTATTCCGGAAAGCGTTAATCATTTTTTCATCTTGAGAAAGCATTGCCAGAATGCGCAGTTCTATCTGTGAATAATCTGCTGAAAGAATAAAGAAGTCATTATTTTTAGTTACAAAAGCTTTTCGGATTTCTCTGCCAAGTTCTGTTCTAATAGGGATATTCTGCATATTCGGATTTGAACTCGACAATCTGCCGGTAGATGCCACTGTCTGGTTAAATGATGAATGCACTCTTTCGGTTTGAGGATTTATCAATTGCGGTAAAGCCTTTATATAGGTAGATTCCAACTTTGTAAGCTGACGGTAATCCATCAAAAGTTCTGCTATTTCATAGTTTTTCGCTAAAGCTTCCAGAACTGTTACATCAGTAGAATATCCGGTTTTAGTTTTTTTTACCGGTGGAATTCCCAAATCCTCAAAAAGCACTTTTGCCAGTTGTTGAGTGGAATTCAAATTAAATTGCAAACCTGCGATTTCATATATTTCCTGTGTTAATTCACCTAATTTCTTCTGGTTCTTTTTTGAAATCTCTGATAGGACCTTTGTATCGATTTTTACACCATTCCTTTCCATTTTCGCTAAAACTTTGAAAAGCGGTATTTCAATATTTTCAAAAAGTTTATTCAGATTTTCCTGCTCCAATTTCTTAGCATAAACTTCATAAAGCCGGAATGTGATATTTGCATCTTCTGCTGAATATTCACAAGCTTGAGAAGTTGGCACCAGGTCAAACGTAATCTGTTTTTTCCCTTTACCAATAAGCTCGGAAATCTTTACCATCTCATAATCAAACTCCCGCTTTGCACACTCATATAAAGAATGCCTGGATGTAGGATTCAGAAGATAATCGGCGATCATTGTATCAAAAACTTTATTTGTTATTTCCCAGCCAGAATTTTGCAGAACCAGATAATCATATTTGATATTATGAGCAATCAGCAATTTGCCATTAAAAGCTTTATTCAACTCATTTACGACAAAATTTTCATCCAGATTTTCTGCCATCTGGTGAGCGATAGAAATATAGAAGGCTTTATTATTTTGAGCACACAAAGAGATTCCCACGAGTTCTGCAGAAATCGGATCCGTAGATGTTGTTTCCGTATCGATTGCTATCACAGTTCTATTTTTTAATTCAGCCAACATTATTTCAAAATCCGTTTTTCTATCCACCAGAATATGTTCAAATTCTATTTCTGATTCTGCAGTTTTTTCTGGCTCAATATTAATTTCAACTGAACTTGGACTCAAAGCAACAATTTTTTTCAGGATAGAATAAAGTTCATACCGTTTCAGCATCTCAACCGAGTTAAGCAGATCGGTCTTTTCAAAAGATAGTTCATTTTCCTGTAATGCTCCAATAGGAACATCTCGAATGATTTTGGCAAGTTTCTGAGATAGAAAAGCATCTTCGCGAAATTCCAATAATTTTAATTTGATACCTTTTGCAACGATTATATCGATATTCTGATAAATGTTTTCCAGCGAACCAAATTCCTGCAAAAGCTTGGTTGCACCTTTGGGTCCAATTCCTCTTACACCGGGAATGTTATCCGCACTATCACCACATATCGCCAAATAGTCAATGAACTGCTCGGGTTTCAATCCGTACTTTTCCTCCACTTCTTTTTCTTTTGTCACCTTTTCTTTGAAAGGATCATAAAGCATAACCTTATCGTCTACAAGCTGAAAAAAATCTTTGTCACCGGTCACGATTATTACTTCGAAATCATTCTTGAATTTTTCTGTGAGTGTTGCCAAGATATCATCTGCTTCATATCCGGCGTAAGATATTTCAGGAATATTTATGAGCTTGAAAAATTCTTTTATCGGTTCAACCTGTGCGTGCAGTTCCTCGGGAGCTGGTGGACGATTCGCTTTGTAAGTTTCGGTGATTTTGTGCCGGAAAGTTTTTTCCCTCCGATCAAAAGAGATGGCAATATATTGGGCATTATATTTATCTATCAAGCGAAGAATGGTGTTTATTGTTCCGTAAATCGCACTCGTATTTTCTCCTCTGCTGTTGCGAAGAGGATTTTTTATAAAAGCAAAAAAGGCACGATAAATAATTGCTGTGCCATCGATGAGAAAAAGTTTTTTTGGCATATAAAAATCTCCTTTTTTTCAGACTTGACTTAATAACTCAGCGATAGCTGAGGAATTGAGTTAAGAATGAAAGTAATCACCTAAATCCGCAATCCTTAAGTCAAATCCACCTGCGGCGTTTTTAACTCGAGTCTTGCTCAACACGAAAATGATTCCCAATATCTTTTTCATTATTTCAGCGTTTTATGTCCATAATTTTTTCTTTGACACATTTTTTTATACAAAGATGTTTGTGAGGATTTCATAAAGTATTTAATAAAATACATCAAACAAAAGGTGATAAAATGATTATGAAATATCTCATTGTCTTCTGCTAATTGACCCTGTAATTATCAGTGCAATATTGATCGCAGCTCTGTTCATGCGAACAGACACTATTTATTTATTTTAAGGAGGTTGGAATGAATTACTCACCAATACTTTCGCTAATTACTGCACTTTTTAAGATTTCGGTTGCTGTCTGGGCTTTGCTGGGAGCAGGAAGAAAAAAGATCATTTATAATGTTGCCGCTATTTTAATCCTGTTAGCAATTTATCAGATCCTTGAAGTCATAATTTGTTCAAATCCAAATAGTTATATATTTCTGTCACGACTTGCTTTTATTGTGATTATCTGGCTTCCTCCAATTTGTGTTGTGCTCATTGCTCATTTATATCCAACAAAAAAAAATATCATTCACTGGTACTCGAGGATTCTATTTTTTTTATCCCTATTGATCATCATCTGGATATTGTTTAAAAAAGAATTTGTATCCGAAACTGTATGCTCGGTAATATTTGCTCATTATTCCAATCCGATGCCGGCATATCTTATCTACGCCGGTTTATATCAATTGGGATTGTTCAGCATTTTGTTTTTATCAGCGTATGGTGTGATAGTTTGTAAAGACCATAACCAGCGCCTATTGCTTGGTCAAATTCTATTGGGATCGATGGCATTCATTATACCAGCAATGATTACTGTGATTGCTATTTCTTCTTTCACCGGTGCTTTACCTTCGGTCATGTGCCATTATGCATTATTATTTGCACTCTTTTTAACCAGGTTGATATACCTGGAACGTAAACTGAACAGAGAGCATCTGTAAACTCTGGTTTTTCGACTCGTAAGGAACGACGAGTCGAGACAAAGTGCGT
>JABMPU010000167.1 GCA_013203665.1 Armatimonadota bacterium | reverse complement strand
CAAACTCTTGACATAATACACCTTCTTAATTCATATCAAATTTGTTCAAAAAAAAAATAGGGGTTTTGGCTGGCAAGGATTTTATTAATAAGAAATTCCTTTTCATAAAAACGCAGGGATTTTTCATAAGTTTTGTCTTAGGATATGAAGGAGACTTCAGCAAGGTTATGGATAAAATTGAATTTGAATTTATTCTTCGAGAGAATAATAGAAGAATATTAAATTATCTTCTGAAAATCCTGCGAAATCAGGAAGATGCGGAAGATATTTTACAAGACGTTTTTATGTCTTTCTATCATAAAATGGAAAATATCAATGAAAATGCTTATCGCTCCTACCTTTATAAAACAGCTTATAATAAAGCTCTGAACCTGATAAAATCAAGAAAAAAGAAAAAAATCCTCACACAGGAACAGATGATTTATAAAGAAACTCAAAAAGACGAACAGAATCCCAACAATGAAAAAAACGAAATCCTGAAAAAAGCTTTCAGCAAATTACCGCCAAAATATGCGGTTTTATTAGAATTGCAATTTTATCAGAAAATGAGTTATAAGGAAATTGCAAAAACTTTATCAACCACGATTTCTGCTGTAGATTCAAAACTTGTACGGGCAAAAAAGAAATTGAAAAAAATAATATCGCAGGATATGAAAGAAAATTTTGTCTTTTAAAACAGAGGAGATGGAAATGAGCGATAAGAAAAAATGCGGTTACATTCAAAAAATTAATGCTTACATCGACGGAGAATTATCTAAAAAAGATTTGGAAGAAATCAAAGAACATTTGAAAAACTGCCGATTTTGCCAAAATGAAATCAGAAAACTGAACTCTATCAATCAATTTCTTTCCTCATATAAAAATAACGAAGTTCCTGAATATCTGAATCAGAGAATCTTAGCTTCTGTTCGAGAAATTTCATTTGAAAAAAATAGGGGATTTCTCGGCAAATATGTCTTCAAATTTTCAATTGCAGCTTCAGTACTATTCTCATTTTATTCTGGAATACTTTTGAGTGATATCGCTTTTTCATCCCAGCAAAACAGCGAATTGGAATTCGGTCAGGAAACTTTGTATAGTTATTTTGAAGGAGTGGAATAATGTCAAAACGAGCTTTAACTATTATTGTTATTGTATCATTAGCATTTAATTTAGCTTTTATCGGCACATTTGGATTGATCCAACTTAGAAGGAGAAGCTTTCTTAAACATAAGTTCGGACCGCCTCCTGAATTAAGAGAACATTTCAGGAATCGCAAAGAGCATATTGCATCTTTTCAGCATGATTTCCATCAATCAAAAATGGATTTTATTGAGGAATTGAAAAAGCCGGATTTCAATGAAGAACTTCTTAATAAAACACTGGAAAATGCTATTCGAAAACAAACTGCTATGGAAATTGAATTAGGTAAATCTCTGATTGAATTAAGAAAAGAGATGAGTTTTGAAGAAGCTCAAAAATTTTTCTCTAAGTTTCCTAAAAACAATAGAAAATTTATGCCGCCCAGACCTTTTAGTAAAAGAAGGAATAACTAAAATAGGAGGACAAGATGAAAAAGATTATTTTAATAATCGCAGGAATTGTTGCCTTAACAACTATGTTAATGGCATTTGACGGACCGGGATTTGATTCCCGGGAAAAGCATGGAAGAGATTTTGAACATCCGGGATTTGGACCGGAATTCGAATCTCGCAATGTCGAAGGCTCAATGTTTGAGAGAATTCGGGACGAACTGGATATCACAAAAGAGCAAATTAAACAGATGGATGAATTACGTTCATCCAACAAAAAGGAATGTATCAAACTAAAATCTGACATGGATATTTTGCAAGTGGACAAAAAAGATGCCCTAAAAGAATTTAACTTTAAGGAAGCAAAAAAAATTACAGGCAAAATCTTTGAAATCAAAAAGAATCTTGCTGTTAAGAGAATCGAAATGCAGGAAAAACGATGGAATATTTTAGATGCTGACCAACAGGCAAAAGTTGAAGAAATGATGCAGCAGAGAGGTCATCACAAAAAGCCATTTGGAAAAATGGACAAAATGAAAAGAAAGTGAAAATAAGTCTTCGTGAAAAAACCTCCGAAAGGAGGTTTTTTTTGTTATACACAGAAATAACGAGCTTATCTATTTACAAAAATATTCACGCTTTATTTAATTATTTCAACAAATTTAGGTAATATTTCAATACTAATTCTTTTTGCAGATTTTTGCAAAGCTTTCAAGCCGGCATTCGTATAATTTGAATGAAATCCTTTCACATTAAAAATTTTATCCTTGAAAATTTCTTCACCACTTCTCATATTGATAACTGAAATAGATACATCAGCAAATGCTGGACACATCCCTTCGTATTTATTACCTTTCCTGGTATCAGCTTCCAGTGCAATCATAATATCAGCTTCAATAATACTCTTTACAAAAGAAAATCCATAATCTGACAGTTTTTCTTTTATTATGGGTTCTATTGCAGGAGAATCTACTTCTTTACCAAAATTTTTCTCTGTGTCTTGAATAAACACAGTAATACCTTCTACATTAATAATGACTTTTGTTATCGGAATTTTGAAACTTTCTACAACTGCTACAATGACAGGAGACTGATTATATTGAGGATACAGGTTCATAATATCAATCTCAGCTTTGACTATTTGAATTTTATCAGGAGAAGTAATTTTATCTATCCTGCAAACAATTTTTCCTGAATTATCAGTTTTAGAATTTAATCCTAATTCGCCCGAACCTTTAATAAATGAAAAATTTATTGGTAAATTTGAAATTTTAGTAATATTATAATTTGCATCAATTATAATAGATTCTTTTAATGGATTACCCATCTTTGCACTATATTGAGCTTTTTTTGGATTTAATGAAATGTTATTTAATATATCCTGAATTGAAGTATAAATCTCATTAAATAATAAAATATTTTGATTAGAAAAATTCACTTCTAAAGGCTCATTAAGATATTTCTCAATTGGTTTTAATGACTCAATATATTGAGACAGTGCTTTTGAAATTGAATTTTCTTTTTCGCTTTCCCTGGCTCTAGCAAATAAATCCAACGAATTATTAATAGCCTTATCTAATTTTATTTGTTTTTGTCTTTTATATTCTTCTTTAGAAAGTCTGCAATATACCCAATATTCATTATTGTTTTCATGCTTATCTACAATCTCGACTTGTTCCAGACTTTGTTTTGTTGAGGTTTGAATTTGCTTTTTTAATAATTCATCAATTCTTCCATTTTTTTCAATTAACTTATGAATAGTTTCACTGGATATATTTATCTCAATTTGAGAAGCTATTTCATTGATTGCATTGTTTCTTGCTTCATTTTCATAATCCTCGTTACTTTTCGTAGAATAACCTATTCCAATATAATAATCTGAATTATAAGGATAGTTTTCTATCCACAATGGTTTTTCAGCGGAAGAAAGAGAAAAAATAAATAAGGATAATACAATTATTATAGATAAAGTTTTGGAAAAAATATTCATAAAATACTCTATGTTTTAGAATTTATAAATTTGGAATCTCCCAATAACTCTAATGATTTTTGTGAAAATTAAACAAGAGAATTGGGAGATTCCGTATCGTCTAATTGAACTTGAGCTAACGGGCATATTCTTTAAGTGT
>JABMPU010000166.1 GCA_013203665.1 Armatimonadota bacterium | reverse complement strand
ACCAACTTAAGTTGGTGGTTAATGAAACAAAAGAAGCATTAACCGTTTTAACGGTTTCTTGTTTTACTAAATGAACCTTTTTAGAAGGGACTCACAAGTGACACAAATAAAATATATCCAGGATAAATACAATTCTACAAAAAGAATCATATGGATGGATGAACAATGGAAAAATGATAAATTCCAAAATTTCTTGAAATCAGTGGAACAACATCTTACAAAAGAGAAATCTTTTCGTAATAAACGAAACCAGTTATTCCTGATTAATGCAAATGAAAACCTGGGAATACCAAAAGATATTATTATTAAAAAATTCAAACTGCTCAGATTTTATGATAGATTTCGTCTGCGTTTTCAGAAATCTAAAGCAGTTCGTTCGTTGGAAATTGGAATTGCATTATTCGAACTTGGAATAAAAACTCCCAAACCAATTGCACTAGTTGAGATGCGTAACTCTTTGCATAAAATTTTATCCAGTTTTTATATCACAGAATTTGAGAAATATGATTATACTCTGAAAAAAATCATCAAAGATAAAAACCATCCGTTTCATAAGAAAATCCACACTTTTTTACCACGTATTGCACAAGATATAAAAAAAATGCATGATACCGGAATTATTCACAATGACCTGCATGTGGGAAATATACTGATTAAAAATCTCTCATCAAATCCAGGCTTTTATTACATCGACCTGAATCGCGGACGAATTAAGAAAAAATTATCGATTAATAAAAGATTGAAAGATATTGCCAGGTTAAGATTAAATAAAGATGAACAAGAGGTTTTTCTGAAGAATTACGATCCGATTTTTTCTGAAAAACTATTAAATGAATTAATTAAATATCGAAATCAACGTAGAAGATTTATCAGGTTTAAGAAGGGTTTTAGAAAACTTTTTAAATGATGTGGCTCCGACACTATACCAAAGGAATATAAAATCCAGGATAGAATAACATATATATCCAAGCTGGGGACCTGGTTACGAGAGCTTTATTTCAAAAGGATCAGCTTTCTCACCGCTTTTGTTTCGTCATTCACTTTCAATTTGGCAAAATAATTTCCACTGGCAACCTTCTTTTCATTCTCATCTGTTCCTCGCCAGATAATCTCAAAATGACCTTTGCATGAATACGCATCTATTAGAGTTTTAACTTTCTGCCCTTTGATGTTATAAATTGCTAGTTCAATTTTTCCTGATTCTGCAAGATCAAGTTTGATTGTGGTTGTTGGATTAAATGGATTTGGATAACTTGATATTTTAGTTTGTGTAATAGGTTTAAAAATATCTTCTTTAACAGATACAGAATCCTGCCATTCATAAGCCCCCATATCGATCATTCCGTTAACTATTCTCGGATTTCCTGCAAGATCGTATTCAGGCAGTTCGATACCGGGTGGTAGATCTAATGTACCGGCATCGATGCATGGTGAATCTTCCATAAGAGCATAAGGATTATCTCCCATAACATCCCAACATGGGTCTTCGTCAAGGTTGCCATCTAACCAGTTGACAATGTTATTACCATTTAAGCCAATATTCCAGAATCCTCCTTCAACTAAGGAATTAGATACAGTTAATGTATTTATATCGTAATAATCAGCATCTAAGAATATTTCTCTGGGAACATCTCCATATAGTATGGAATTATAAATATTCATAGTACTTGTATCTTGCAAAACCACAGCAGCACCAGTGGTTGTTTCGTTATTGCCAATTGTGCAGTTAACAACGTTTACTACAGCTTCTCCCGCTCCTGTTACATGGATTGCAGCAGTTGAGGGAAACCAGTCATAGCTTATATCTACATTATCAGTTATTTCCGTATTGATAATGTTAACTATCAAAGAATCTCCATCCGGATGAGCTCTTGCTATACTAAAAGGAGTGCCACCTGTGATTACCGGCTCATTATTCGTTATTTTGCAGTTAATTACATAATTATAGGGGTAGCAGTTTCCATCTACCAATCCACTATAACAATTTAATGCGCCAACAGTATAATTATTAGTTACTATAGTATTTTTTAGTACAAAGTCTGAGAAATAAATTGAAAATAATTTGTGATAATAAAACTCACCCGAATGTGAATAATTGGTTACGATAAGACTATCTAAAATAACTTTTTTATTGAGCTGCATCATTACTTCTCTTTGATTATAACCATTTTTAAAAGTCATATTTTTGATAGTATAATCATATTGTGGATCATTAGCAGCGATATGCCCTCCGATTTGTTCAGCATCTAAAATAGTGTTTTCTCTCGATTCACCAATTACAGACACATAGCTTTTTAAATGAAGAGGAAAATGTTGTCCATTCAAACCAGGTGCATAAATTCCGTCAGGAACATGAATCGTATTATGATGCAGACTATCGGATACTATCTTTGCTAAGGCAAAAGCAATACTTTGCAGAGGTTCTTCCGATGTTAAACCACTATTATTGTTATCACCGTCAGGAGAAACAAACAGGTCGGCATTTTCCGGTTCGATTTTAGTATGTAAAAGATCAATAGAAAATTCACCTGGTATATAGTAGCCATAGTCATCATAGGCAAAGATATAATACATCCCTGTATCAACTATAGTAAATATATCTACAATAATTTCCTGAAAAGGACAACTAATATTAAAAGCAATATCATTACCTTTCCCGGCAAAGTTTAAATAGATATTGTTCAGGATATTCTCATCATAAACAATATCAGAGTCATAATATGCAACAATACCACCACCGATTGACAATGCAAGATTATTTGTAATCGTATTACCAATCAAATAAAGTTGAGAGTTCTCAAGACTTATACCACCACCACCACTAAATGAACGATTGTTTTTTATAATGCATTTCTTTAATTTTATATTCGCTTCAACGCAATAAATACCTCCACCGGTTGAAAAAAAAGAATATTGAAATCCACTACCATGTTCAATGGTAAAACCACAAATAAAAACTTCATCGGTTTCTACGAATTCGATGTGGATTACGCTACCATTATAAAAACCGTCAATAACTGTTTGATGAATATAAGATTCATCTCCTGTGGTTAAATATAAACTCGCCAGTGTTATAAAAGTATTTGAGATACTCAAGTTTTCATAGTATGTACCTGGATGAACTAAAACCGTATCGGAATTTGAACAAGCATTTATTCCTTCCTGGATGGTGAGAAAATTACCACCTCCGGTTTGGTCGATTATCCAGGTGGAAGCATTTAGCAACGAACAAAACGAACTAAAACAAACAAGAAAGAATAATGTAATAATAAATTTTATTTTCATTTTTTTCTCCAACAATCTGTCATTCCCAACCCCCTCTAACTCCCCCTATTTAGGGGGAGAATTAAAGAGGGGGTTAATTTTATTTCAAAAGCAGCATCTTTCTGCTTATTTCTTTTCCACCAGTTTTTAGTTTACAGAAATATATTCCTGAAGCAACAGAATTATTATCTTCATCGATTCCATTCCAAATTACTTTGTGATTTCCCTTTTCCAAAAATCCTTTGATAAGGGTCTTCACTTTTTGTCCTTTGATGTTATACACAGTCAAAGTAATGTCCATTTTTGCAGGCAGAGAAAAAGAAATTGTTGTTTCCGGATTAAATGGATTGGGATAATTACCGTGTAACTCTATTTTACTCAACAGGGGAACATTATTTCCGGGTTCTCCTTCTTCACCCAGCTTAACTATCGAATATTCCTGCATTCCGGATATGATGATCCCTGGTTCAAACATACCGGTTAACCGGTTGAATACTTCATAATTCTTAATCGGTGAATGCAAACTCCTGCTGTTTACTATCTCAAAAGTAAAGGGCACAGGATCACGATTTGCATTGTCCGAGTAAACAAGTATCTGCTCTGAAGAGTCTTTGACAGCTACAGCTCCCACGCATATACTGTCTTCAAATACACCAATCTCAATAATATCTGCCGGAATATCTATTATATCGATAACCTCATAATCAGCTCTATTCATAAAACTAAAGCACTCTACTTTAATTTTTGTCTCAGCAGGAGTAGATTGATTAGAATTATGCCACTGAAAATCGATTATATCTTCATGAACTCTGACAATATATCCTTTACCATATTCCATTGGAATAGGATTCCAGGAAACGGGATTAGTGGGATCAACCCTGTTTTGCTGCATATCAGAATAGTAATAATCTTCCGCCTTTATTGTCCTAATCTTACCCCAATGTTGTTCACCAAAAGCAACATCCGACATCTGAGTATTGGGCAGCCAATATCCGATACAATTATTCTGGTTTGCATAAAGATCTATTTGATGATCTTCAGCAAGTCGAGAACCTTCTAAGGGTAAATAATGCAAACCTTCGGTTCCAAGACGTAATTTATATCCTGTTGAAGATTTAATTAGATAATCTAGAGGATACCATATACCGTCATCAAATGATAGTTTTTCAATATCATTAAGCGTTAAAGTAAGAGGAATAGGCCAATCTGTAAATTGTTGCAATACAGGAGGAGCAGATACAGGGTCATCACCGCTTCTTGTTAGCCTTGGAAATGATACCCAATTCCAATGAGAACCTTTACACTTCTTTATATCTGTCAAACTTGGATAGCATCCCATATCGCTTCTTGTATCATCGTCATCAAATATGGCGGGATGTCCAGTGTCGATACAAGGGCTGGTTTCCTGCAGCCAAAATTTATACTCCTCTAATTCACAGAAAAAAGGATTTTCATCTGTATTTCCTTCACCCCAGATTACATCACCATTTTCATTGGTTTCAATACCCTCTTGACCATTTTTGATATCGGAATAATCTATTGTTATACTGTTTGGTACACCATGCTGATAAAAATAGATTTCTGTTTCCGAATACAAATCTGAAGTATTATCATACACAATTGTATTCAATAATACCGGATGACAATCAACTTCACAATGAATTGCTCCAGCATAACCACAATTACCAGGAGTAGTTGCATGATTGTTAGTAATTGTAACATTAAGTAAAGTAGGACTTGAACCATTATTACAAGCTAATCCTCCACCGCGATGAGTCGTATTATCTGTAATTAACAGATTTTCTAATGTGGGACCTGCATTATGACAATATATACCTCCTCCAAAAAGAACTGGATCATCTCCAAAGTCAGAACCAACACCTCCTTTCAAAGTAAAACCTTTTAACCATGCTCCATCACAAAAATCTCCTAAAAAAGTAACAACACTTGATGCTTCCGTACCGGTTACACCTTGGATAATAGTATTCTGAGGACCTTCTAAAGATTCTACAGTAATATCCTTATTATCAATAATGATATTTTCTACATAAATACCCGGATGTACAGTTATTACAACACCTGATAATGCATTATCAATTGCTGCTTGAATAGATTCCCCAGGATGGACATTAGTTGCATCTAGTTGCATCACTATACCTGATGCCGGGCTTCCATAAGTTGCTTCCGGGCATGTAACTACGATTTCACCAAACCTACTTACATTAGGATCAGTAAGCTCATCATAATGTACAGTTATTACTCCATTACCAACTCCACTACTACCACTTGTTATTTGCATCCAGTCTTGTCCCAAAACAACTTCAGCAGTCCAGGTGGATGAAGTTGAACCTGAAATATCAACAAAAAAAGTTGTTGAACCACTTGGTAATCCAACTGTTCTCATTTCAGGAGATACAGTCAATTGAATTGGCTCTAAATGCACTACTGTTATACCCAAATGTGGAGAACCTTGATAAATTCCTCCCCAGGTCATTTCATCATAAGAAAAATCCCAAGTATTTCGAAAATAAATTGTTTCATTTCCAGAACTATCATCATACCCAAATCCAATCATAGTATGATTTTCAGTATGAATTAATACGGGATTTCCATCATCAATTTCCTGCTTAAAATCGTTAAAGGTAAAACCATAAATATTGCCATTCCAGCCATGAATAAATTGTGAGTAATTGCCGTTAAAAGGAACTATATAATCTTTAGATTCAAAAAATAGCTTTAATCCACGACAACCATCTCGATTCTCTGGCTCACACTGAGTATAATCATACAACTTCGTTCCATCTGTTGCAAAAAAGAACATTGTAGCACCATCATCATTTCCAAATTCGGATTGATTAGACCCCATGAAATCACCAGTACAATCAGCATGAATATGTTCAACCCAACTATTAGTAATAAATGGATCTGGTTCAGTACTTGTGTAATCTACCCAGTAATCATCAACATGCCCTCGATTTGGTAGACCATCTATTCCTTGGTGTGTTGCACTGAGCGGGCATTCCCATACATCACCGGATGGCCATGGAGTCGTACCCCAGACTTCATTGGTTTCTGGAGCTACTCCATTATTCGTGGGACCAGTATATATATTTGGATAGCCGATCCTATCATAATAACCTACAATCATTGCAGCAGCAGTAGGAGAACAGCCATAAGACCATTGATATGCAGGTATCTCATTAAGAAATACTGTATCACGATTTGGAATTGGATTTAGTGTCGAATTTACCGGTTTATAATTTTCTGGAGGTTTCCCAGAAATAATTACTTCTGTAATTTCCTGTCCTTTTGGGTTTATAAACGAACGCAGTGAACCTGAACTGTTTTCAAAACAATAGATTTCGCATATTTGTAAGAATGCTAAAATGAGAAGAGGAAATATTACTTTCTTTAACATTTTTTTCCTTCCTTTTTTTCTTGCATTAAATCGGTTAATTTTTATTTTTGCCTTGCTGTTGAGAAATCAACAGCGTTTGGGTGGCTCGTTTTCGGGAAACCGGGAACGAGCTTTTTATTATCACAGCAAAAAGTTTCATTACGGGTGTCCTCATTACATTTTTAGGTAAAGCAATTTTCAGTTCTCTTCCATAATAGAAGAGAACTTTTGTCAAATGAATTTATTTTGTCCAATAAAAAATAGATATTTTACTTTTCTAAACATATAATTAACAAATTTAGAAAACTTAAAGATATCATCTAATGAAAAGAAAATCATAATTTTGCCTTAATTGAAAGATTACTTTTATAAATAATCTTGCACTTCATGAACCAAATTCGATAAAAAAACAATAAAGATTGAAATTTGATTATAATTATCTGAAAAATAAGTAATTATGAAATTGTATATTTTTTTAAGGTTATGAATAAGAAAAAAATATTAATTTTTTTTGTGACAAAAACGCACAAATTGGGACAATTTGACACAATTTTAATTTTTTTAAATTAATAATTCCCATTTTTTCTTTATAGACTTTTATCTACAAAAATCTATGAATTGATCGTGATAAAAGAGGAAGTATGAAAAAACCGCGTCAGATAATAAACATGACTCGGGTTTTATTAATGATAATTACTTTCTGAAGCTTATATTTTAGATTCCCGCTTCCGTCAAAAGCCGGACACAGGTCGTGAGAATGACGCCTTTATTAACCTTGAAAACGGTTTACACACAGAGGAACTCTCTCAACTAGACCTATTCAATCGTTTTGTTGGCTT
>JABMPU010000165.1 GCA_013203665.1 Armatimonadota bacterium | reverse complement strand
TACCATTGGTGAGGTTGCGAATCTATTAAATTTGAAACAGCACGTTCTCAGGTATTGGGAAAAGGAATTTTCACAGCTTCATCCCAGGAAAAAAGAGGGTAGAAACCGCAGATACAATCCAGAGGATATAGAACTTCTGAAGAAAATCAAATACATGCTTTATATTCAGAAATTTACGATAGAAGGCGTTAGAAGAAAATTGAAGGAAATGAAAAAAAACAAATTTCAAACTGAAATAGATTTCTCAATTGATAAAAAAGAGATGAAAAAACAAGTCGTGAAAGATCTTAGAGAGATTAGAGAATTATTGAGAGGATAAAGATTAATTGTTTGAGATGAATGTTTTTATATATTATGGAAAAATTTAAGTTGACTTTTAGAATGATAAATTTGGACGTTATTCATTAAAATTTTGAAAAGGAGTATATGAATGAATTTAAGAAATATTAGTTTTTCGGTTCCGGAGGAGATAATATTCACTTTGAATGAAAACTTAAATGAATTCACAAATAATATTAGATTATTCTCTGCTCTTCAATTCTATAAAATGCATAAATTATCTCTTGGAAAAGCCGCAGAACTGGCAAATTTAGATAAAGAGAATTTTATTTCGCAACTTGGTAAATACAAAATTCCCCTAATAGATTATAATGCTGATGAACTCAAAAAGGAATTATCAAGGTTCAATAAATGATCATTATCGCCGACTCATCACCTTTGATTTCCTTTGCTATTTTAAATAATCTTGAAATGTTAGATAATATTTTTGATGAAATATATGTTCCTGTTGCTGTTTATAATGAACTAACTAATTTCAAAAAACCGTATTCTTTGAAGTTGAAAGAATATCTGAAAAATAAAGTAGCTACTGTAAAAAATACGGATTTAGTAAAATTTCTTACGAATGAAATAGATTTAGGAGAATCAGAAGCGATCGCTTTAGCATTGGAGAAAAAAATCCAGGATATTTTAATCGATGATTTTAGGGGTCGTAAAATCGCTGAATTAAACGGATTATTCCCAATAGGAACTGTTGGTGTTTTATTACAAGCAAAAAAACAAAAATTAATAAAAGAAATAAAACCTCTATTAGATTTATTAATTCAGAATGATATCAGAATTGGAAAACCTCTCTATAATGAATCTTTAGTTCTTGCTTCTGAAAAATTAGAAAAATAATCAAAGATCAAAAATATTGAATTGAAAAAATCTTGATTAATTTTAGGCAGCAAAATCACAGATTGTGTTCGATTTCTCTGTTGATAAGAAAGAGGTGAAAAAGGAAATAGAAAATAAACTTAGAAAAATTAAAAATTTGTTGACATAATAGAAAATGAAAAAAGTTTAACATCATAGAAATAAATTGTTTATTTTTTTATAAAGAAATTCACTACTGTCCGGTTAAGCGAATATCGAATCGACGGAAGCAATGATTATGAAAGGAATTGAAATGACATAGCTAAATTTAATCATATTTTATATTATTTTCGCAGAATTTTTATTTGTTCTGATTAGAAAATTGGCAATTTTTTAGAACTGCAGAATATATAGGAAGGATGCGTCCCGCTGGGACGCACTTTCTAATGTCTTGCAGTTCGGGTATGCCAATACCTCTAATCAGGATGTAACGGAAGTTGCGTCCTTTTTTTTATTTTTTTCAATTCTATTATAATATGCAATTTCCCATAATAATTTAAATCCAAAGTTATAAAGAGGTGTAAAATGAGAGGAGGATAAAAAAGATGAATTAGAAAGGAAAGGTTAATATCCCGGGAAATGAAATTGAAGAAATGGGCGACACCGAGCCTTTTGACGTGGTGTGAGAAATGTAAATATGTGGAGGAAACAATGAAATCAAGAATCACATTGTTTGTGACATTTTTTGTTATTTTAATGTTATTAACAACAAGTTGTGCAATGTTTTCGAAATATGGAAAGTTAGAAAAAAGCGCACGCCAATACTATCAGAGAGGAAACTACGACAAGGCTGTTTTTGACTGCACTACTTCATTAAGGATAAAACCAGATTACGCCAAAGCTCAAGCATTGATTCAAGATGCTTTCAAAGCAGCGGTGAATACTCATGTTAGCAAGATTGGTGAACTTAAAAAGTCATCTGCAAAATTTAAATGGGACGGCATAGTTGATGAATACCAAGCATTAATTAGGATAAATCAGGCCATAAGAGATTTACCCACTCTGGTCGATAAAAAAACAAAATCTACCATTAAGTTAGAGTTTGTTGATTACTCCTCAGTACTTGACGAAGCAAAAAACAATGCCTCTGAAACTCACTATCAAGAGGGTCTATTTCTTTCTAAAAAGGCAGGAGTTGATTCCAGAAACAAGCCGCTAAAGAATTTAAGGGTGCGGAAAATTTTATTCCGGGTTACAAAGATGCTTCTATAC
>JABMPU010000164.1 GCA_013203665.1 Armatimonadota bacterium | reverse complement strand
TTTCATTAACCACCAACTTAAGTTGGTGGTTAATAAGAAGATAGTAAATTTTAACCGATTCATCGGTTTCCAAATATTGGATAAATTTTCTCGTTCCTATTTCCTCAACGCTGCTTTCGTAAAAATCGCTTTCGGAATCTCCACATCGAACTCGATGGAATCGATGATAAATTCTGTGCCTTTACCTTTTTTCAGAACATCTTTAAAAATCATATTTTTTGGATACCAGCGTTTCCCGATCTTGAACACTTCATTTATCTCTGTGGTTTTAAGCAGTTTGCCGCTTTTTCCAAAACGTTCCTCACGCAGGGGAAGATAGCGTTCTTTATCTATCCACACCTTTTTGGTTTGATAAGCTGCATCTTCCTTTTTGGCTGTTAAAAGAACGATCCAGCAATCTCTTTCGTTAATAATTTCTTCACCTGAAACTTCAGCATTATAAATTTTTATCAGTTCGTTTTCTTCCATCATATCTTCATAGGAAAGGTCGGAACCCATCATGGATTGACGCAGCATGTGACCGGATATTTGAATGGTGCGATCTGAAGACGGATTGTAGATCCACAGTTTATCTTCCAACTTCAGCATTTTTGTTCCTGCATCCCGTGGTGGTGAAAGATACTCAGAAAAAGATCTGTCTTCGCCTTCTGCCCAGGATTTGATCTCCATTGTCCTGCTTCCTCTTCTGCCGTGCACTATCATCCTTGAAGTTGAGACGGCATTTCTGGAATACATGTTGTTATCTACCTTTCGGATGAGTTCGCTCCCATCAGGAAATTCTGCAAAAAGGGTAATTGCAATTAGCAGTAATATAATTATAAATATCTTTTTCATGTTTCCAACTCCTTGAATAGTTGTGCTGTATTTCTTCTATAAATGCCGATTCCTGAGATAACAGCTCCCGTTACAGAAGCGATAACACCAGGGAAAAAACCGATGAAATAACTTGCTGGAGTTACCTGTGCCCGCATTGTAGCACTCATTATCACTTTTGAATCTTTTAACATTGAAGACACGTCGATCCCATTGTATTGTAGGAAATAGGAAAATACAAGCCCGATAGCTGTTCCAATAATTGTTGCTGCAATTCCAATCAGAAAAGATTCCAATATCAGTGAACGGTAGATGTGTCCTTTGCTTTCTCCAATAGCCAGTCTAATCCCGATTTCTCCGTAGCGTCGTATTCCGTTCATAAGACCGGAATTCCACAAAACGAGCGACATTACAAAAATGAATATAAATATGAACATTCCCATTCTCTCATCCAGAGCAGTGAGCAGGAATTCCATCTGTCCTTGTGTCCTTAAAGGAAGCATTATTTCAGAAAATTCATCATCTTCATTACTGTATGCTTCATTGAATGCTGCAGAGATATCAAAAGTTGTATCTTCATCGTATTTGGGTAGGAAGCCAAGAATTTCACTCGCTGAATCTTCCATATCCAAAAACGATCGAACATCAGAAATATCTACTATTGCTGCACCGCGATCCATAGCCTGAACGCCGAAGAGAACCATACCGCTTACGGTGAAATTATGCATTGCCATCGAGCCATACATCGTGCTTCCAATGATCGTAACTTTATCACCAACTTTAATTCCAAGTTTTTCTGCAACTTCCTGGCTGATTAATATTTCTCCCTGTTTGGATGGAAGGTGTCCATTTGAGATGGCTTCTTTTAGATTCAGAAGATCTCGTTCGTATGAATCAGAAAAAAGGTCCACTCCAAATCCGATCACTTCTCCCTGACTTAATGTTTCTCCCTTTTCATCGGGAAGATCCAGCAGACCACCGAAATAGATGCGTGGCTGCCAATGCATCAAGGGATATTCACTGGTAAGAACTTCAATTTTCTCATTCACATTCATCAAACCCAGATCATAAGGTCTTTGATCGATCAGTTCATTGTAAGCTCTGGTTACTATTTTCATGTGTCCTGTTTCGAAACGGGCATTATCTGCGATCAGCATTGTGGCATAACCATTTATCCAACTGAAAAAAAGAACGGTTAACATCACACCAGATGCAATGATCAGAATGGGGAAGAAGCTCCTGGTGCGATCCCGTATAAGTCCTATTGCTAAAAATCTAAACATTATTTTATCCTTTTTTACCTCATCCCAGCTTTCTCCTTAGAGGGTATATTTCCTCTCCTTTTAGGAGAGGATTAAGGTGAGGTATTATTTTGTCATCTTTCCGCGCAGGGCATCGGTTGGTTTCAGTTTCGCTATCTTCCTGGTAGGAAGAAAACTCACGATAGTAACGGTTATCAAAACTAATACAATCGTTCCAACAACCAGTTTCCAGCCATAAACCGGATAGAGTGCATCATCCAAACCGCTCAAGCCCCATTCTTTAGCATCCATTCCAATTTGCATTCCTACTTTTTCAAAATATCGCAATAATGGAATTCCATATACAGCACCCATCAAAATTGCCAGCACTGCGTGAAGAACACCTTCCAGAGTAAACAGTTGAATAATTTTCGGTCGTGTCATTCCCATAGCCATCATTGTTCCCATTTCTTTACGACGGCGGAAAATGGAAAGTATCTGTGTATCGAAAATAGCTATCATAGCCAGGAACAACATAAGAATGTACATTATCGATGAACCGATAGTTTTTGCCTTGATCATGTTTGTAAGGTCTATTAGCAGGAAATCCAAATTCTTATATTGCCAACCGGAGAATTCTTTATTATACATTTCATCTTTTATTGTGATGATAGTAGCTTCATTTGGAAGACCCAGCATTTCCTGCAGAACTGGTAGAGATATCCATACCTGATTGCTTTCCACAGTGATTACTGTTGTAGAAAAAACGTGAGCCACTTTTATATCACGGGCATCATAAGTTCCGTTTTTATCACGCCAACGCAGAACGATGAAATCTCCTTCTTTAATATTCAGGTTATCAGCAAATCCGGAGCCGATTATACAATTTGTCTCACCATCAGGATCTGCCAGATATTTTGTTGGAAGTTCGATCAGATCCTGATCCGGATCGATACCTTTAAGTACAATATTTCGCATTCTTCTTTCGGGATAGATCGTAGCGGGAGAAAGCAGAATCGAAATAGCTTCACCGTTGTCTAACAGTTTTTGCAGATCTTCAGGGATCGTAGCATGACTGTCTTCCAATGTATATGGATCGTACGGATCATAAGCTTCCTGCCAGTATTGTCCACCTGCAAAATCCCAGTTCTTCATTTCACGAGAAGCATCATCTTGCCAGCCCATAAAGAATCCCTGCAGGGCAATTATAACGAAGTAGGAAAGCGAGAGGATGAAGATATTCAGCCATGTGCGGAAGCCTGCTCCCATGATATTTTTATAAGCGAGTTTGAAGATCATCTGTTCTCCTTGATTATATTTTTTTACTAAAATTATAATGTTGGTTCAATCGGGACGATTGAACCATTAGTTTTTTCAATAACACCGTCTCGGTGTTATTATTAAACCACTTCTATTTTTCCGACCGGGACGGTCGATCTCAAACATTCCATTCAATCGGGACGATTGAACGAGCTAATAAATTTGAAGATCATGATCAACCTCCATTCACTATTTCGTCTTTATCTACTTTTCCATCCAGAAGTGAAATTTTTCTTTTTAAATATTTTATTACTTTTGCATCATGTGTGGAGAAGATGAAAGTAGTTCCCAGCTCTTTGTTGATCTTTTCCATGGTCTTTAATATATGATGTGAATTTTCCGCATCCAGGTTAGCGGTTGGTTCGTCAGCCAGCACCAGATCCGGTTTCTTTACTATCGCTCTGGCAATTGCCACCCTCTGACATTCTCCACCTGAAAGCTGAGCAGGACGGGATTTTACTTTATCGGATAAGCCAACCCACTCGAGTGCATCGAGAACAGCTTTTTTGCGTTTTTCTGCTGGCATTCCCAACAGGATTAAAGGAAATTCCACATTTTCAAAAACAGTGTAAACCGGTAGCAGATTATAAGTCTGGAAGATAAAACCAATATGTTGGCTGCGAAGTTTCGCAGCCTTTGTGGATGATAGTTTCCTAATAGAATTTCCCATAACTTCCACATCTCCTTCGCTTTGTGTATCCAGCGAACCGATGATATTAAGAAGCGTTGTTTTTCCTGAACCGCTGGGTCCTACAATGCCGGTGAATTCTCCTTTTTTAAATTCCAGGTCGATATCCCGTAGTGCTGTGAATTTTCCGCCACCAATGGGATAGTGTTTGGTCATTTTTTCGATTTTGATAAGTTCCATATTTTACCTCTTTTATTAGCCACTAAGGGCACTAAGAAACACTAAGTTTTTTATTTCGACTCGAAAGTAAAGCGTCGAGTCGAGGTGAGCAATAGATTCGAAAGTTCTCATTAACCACTGGCTTCAGCCAGTGGGATGAAAAACCAAAACACGACATTAACCGTTTCAACGGTTTATCATGCTTAAATCCGGAAGCCGTTAAAACGGCTGAGGGAACAGGATGTATCTCTTTTTCCCACCAGTTGAAACTGGTGGTTAATGAGAACGATTTCTTTTTCATCTTCGTGTTCCTTCGTGCTCTTCGTGGCTCATTTCTTCTTAAAAACTATACCCGATCATCAGTTGCACAGATTTACCATCATTTGATATTTGGTCTGGATCAAAGCTATTAACTTCCGGGTTCCAGGAAAGATTCAGGTAAATGCTCAAATGATCGTAATTTCTTTGATAAGAAAGAAACCGGAACCAGTCTTCACTTTCCCAACTATAAACTATCATTGCCACGATATTATCAAATAATCCGATGGGATAACTAAATGAGATGGCAGATGATTCTGCTTTATAACTGCTTTCAAAAAGATCACTTTCCGATTTTGAATAAACAAAATGTTCTCCGAGAATGTGAATTCCATTTCCAAGCGAAATGGTGTAATCTGCTCCAAGTGTCAGATATTTTTCCCAATTTGGAATAAAATCATTTTCACAATATTTCGCAGCAACTGCTTCGATCCATAATCCGATCTCAAAATCCCAGCGTGCATCGAAACCGAACCTGTCTTCGAAAGTATTCTCCATTTCACGGTGATGATAGGAAAGAGCTGCTTCACAGAATTCAAAAGGATATTGCACCCTTCCACCGAACTCGAAGCTGTTTTCTGTTGATGCAAATGTTTCCAATCCTTTAAGCTCATCTTCTGCATATATTACCCAGAACCAGATATTGGCATTATTCAGGAAAAAATATCTAAATAGACCTGCACGGACACCTTGAGTTTCTTCCTGCGGATCACGCGGATCGATTGTATCGAACCATTTGAGAGAACGAAGTAGCTGGGCAGGTCCAAAATTGATTTTCTGTAAACCTGCACGTGCTTCAAACTGACTGCCGGAATATCTTATCCAGCCCCGATAAATTTCAGCATCTTTTTCTTCAAAATTAGTAGAATCGTTTTTAATGTATTTGTAAGATAAGTTAGCAATCGTTTCAAAATCTATCCCGAAGTTATCTTTTTGGATAATATTCAATGAAACAGTTGGTTTATATTGAATACCAAGATGATATTGCTGGGTACTGGATCTTTCAAAAAGAGATGCCTGACTCCAGAAGTCGTTTTTCAAATTGAAAAATTCTGCCTGCATTTGAGAGCAGAGTAGGATAAATAAACAGAATATTTTAACTTTCATTATATTTTTCCATAATTGCATCGACGATCTCTTCATCAAATATTTCTATCGAACCTTCCGGTGCACCGAGAATTCTTTGAATAGACGTCTGATATATATTGAAATGCTTTTTCATTTCCTCGATGTTAGCTGGATTTTCATCCAGATCCATCATCAATTTTGCATTGTATTCCCCCAGGGAAGTTCCGAAAAGCAGGATGATCCTGGCAGTTGCTTCCGGAAATTCTATATCGAATGAACCTTCGTTCTTTCCCTGTTCGAAAACTTTACTCATCAAAGGAAGTATTAATTCTACAGATCGATTGTTCATTTTATATCGCAACAAAAGGTTTTTATCATTATAAAGTGCATTTACAATGGTTTTGATTACATCGATATTTTCAGCTTTATACATACCTGCCTGACGGTAGAATTTGTTTAATTTACTTATTGCGTCCAAAGAATTATCATTCACCACCAACTCCAATTTGGAAATGATTTCTTTAGTGAATTCATCTACGATGTTATCCAGCAGGTCTTCTTTGGATTTGAAGTAATGATAAAATGTACCTTTGGAAATCCCGATGGTTTCTATAATGAAATTCACGGAAGTATTTGCATACCCGTTTTGATAGAAAAGGGCTCGAGCAGTACCCATTATTTCTTTTTTTCTTTCTGCATATTCTTTTACGATTCTCACCATTCAACCTCCTAAAGCCTCATCAACAAACTAAACCTTTGGTCTATACCGACCGTCGGTCTACAGAGATTATTTTATGATTTATCCGTCAAGAACTTTTTTATCCCCCTTTTGTCTTTCTGCCTGCCACGCTGGAGCTTGTGTCATCCTGAGCTTGTCGAAGGACCTAGGTTGGAGGAAGAACTTACAAAGGCATTCGACGACCTGTCCCATCGTAGCTTTAGCGAAGATGGAAGAATCTATTTTAGTATTCAAATGTGTATCCTCAATCTCATTTTATTTCATACTATTAACTATTTAAATCCTTGACATATTTCTCCAATTTCTCATTTTCCTCACGGTTTATGTTACTCACCGATTAAGGAGAAATGATGGACATGGTTTACGCTAATAAGGAATATATTCCGATAATAATAAATTCCAAGAATACCTGTGTAGCTCTGCTAGGGTTGTTATTTATGATAATCAGGAAGGCGGGGTAGGGGAAACAATATGGGTTAATTATTAAAGGAGATTATGGAATGATGCAGAAAATTGATGATGTACTGAGTGAATTAGATGAAAAAGATCCAGGCTGTCTTGATAAATTAAGTAGTGCTGAAGTTACCAAAATTCTTGTGGGAAAAAAAGTATTGTCTCCTCCTTCACGAATTACGGATTTTTGGGTAGAGAGATATAATACTATACAACGATTGTCTGGGGGAGAGTTCACTAATACTGGAGGGAACAAGTTAAAGGCTTTTCATTATAAAATTCTTTTCATATAAAATCCAAAAAAAGTGTTATTATAAAAGAGATAGCAAGACATAAATAATTAATATTTATAAAGCCGAAACGCATTAATGCGTCTCCCTGAACTGGCTTCTCGGAACTGATGATTGCAGGCTGAGCATAGTTTATTTGAAGTTTATTCTATTATTTTAAGGATCAAATTTGTTAGAAATTGTATTAAATATTTTAATCGGATTATTGATTCTAGTTATTAGCTGGAAAAGTACTGTATTTAAAGGCAGAACCTTACTGCATGTTTTTGTTGGAGTTCTGATCGTTAGTATAGGCTTTTTCAATGGATATCAACTTTATCAGAAAGATGACAAAATTTTGAACCTTAATGAGCTAATTGATACACTAACTGTGCGATTAGAACCATTTGCTGAATTTGCATTACAAAAATATCCAGGTAAAGAATTAGATGAAGCATTGAAAATGTTTAACCAGGAATTGGAATCAACTATCCAAAGAGTTACTTCTATAGAAGATGGTACCAAACAAAGATTAATAACTACAGGACAAGAAAGGATCTTAATTGATAATTTAATACTGATTAAGGAATTGAGCAAAATCTACATTTCATATGATGCAAGTGATTTAGAAAGTAGAAATTATGCATCACAATTATCATCAGTTATAGAAAAAGTAGATATTGATATTGATACATGGACAATAAAACAAATGGAAACTTCACATTCTAAAGGTATAATAATATTGTCAAAATCTGCAGAATCAGACATTTTACAAGATAAAATTTCGAAAGTATTTTCTAAGGCTAACATTAATCATAAATGTGCACGAGGATATATTAATGAAGATTTTGATATTACCATAAAAATTGGACCAAATTAAATATTATAATGACGGCTTATACGAAGCCAATATTTTATAAATCTTTGAACGTAGCAATAATCGCAGCTATGATGGGTTGTTTGGTGTGGAATATTGTTGGTATAGTACTTTCTGCAATCGCAATAGTGATACCTGCAAAAGCGATTTTGAGTAAAAAACCGGAATAATCAAAATTTAGTATATTTTGAAATATTAGTGGGAAATTAAAATATTATAAAGTATCTGTAAGACATTGAAGCATTCTCGAGTCACATTCGTTTTTCTCTTTGCAACCCAATTCTGCGATATTAATAAAGAGCTTTTTCAGCAGCAGCAGTTGCATGTAAATAGGTTGTATCAAAAACCGGAATGTTCACATCTTCTTGTTGGATGAGAAGAGGGATTTCAGTACAACCCAGAATAATTCCTTCAGCACCTTTTTTGATAAGGTTATTTATAATTGAAATTAATTTTTTTTTGGAAGATTCTTTAATTTTTCCCAAAGCTAATTCATTGAATATTACATCTTGTATCAGGTTTCTTTCTTCAGGTGTTGGGATAATCGCGTGAATATTGAATTTACTTTTTAACCTATCTTTGTAAAAGTTCTTTTCCATTGTTGTTGTTGTACCTAATAAGCCAACTTTTTTTACACCTAATTTTTGGATTTCCTTTCCTGTTACATCGATAATATTCAAAATGGGAATGTTGATATTTTTTTGAACCTGATTAAATACAATGTGCAGCGTATTTGCACAAATCAGCAGAAAATCAGCTTCAACTTTTTCGAGTTTAAATGCAATTTTGGTGATTAATTCAGCTAACTTTATAGTATCACCTTTTGTTTGAATTATTTCATTGAAATCGAAAGAATACAATAATATTTTTGCAGAATGGTTTGCTCCCAGTTTTTCTCTTACAGTCTCATTTATTATCTTATAATAAAGCTGAGTGGATTCCCAGGTAGTTCCACCAATTAGTCCGATTGTTTTCATTTTTCTTTCTTAGCAAATAGAATTGTTATCCCTTTTACAAGCAGCAAACTGAACAGTAATGTTGGTAAAATTTCCGGTTTATTGCTAATCACAAATTCATGTACATAACCTATAATCCCAATCCCGAGAATTGGAATTCCATCTGAAAAACGTCTTGAGATCATATCGAACTCCCTCTATAAATTTTTAATAACATAAGATTTATAAATTTCCAAGTTTAAATCCAGCTCTCCAAGAATAATCATTTATGTCTGAAAAATCTACAAAATTTGAATCAACATCTTTGACATATCTTTTACTGATTCCAACCTCTATATGAAAAATATCAGTCATGCTAAGTACGACGTGAGCACCTGGTTCATAAATGAAAAAATGATCATATTTCCCGCATTTCAAACCACCAATACCGATTAAAGAATAGATCGAGAAATGAATCAATTCATCAGGAAAAAAAATGTACTCCAATTCCAAACCACCATAATTCATAACTGTTTTATTGGTTTGTACTTTAATGTTTGTAAGTTGTGCGTAATATCCAAGTCCAACAACATAACGCCTGTTAGCCATCCAGCCGATTCTGCCGCCAATGGAAAACGCACTGTTTCCCGCAATACTGGTAATTTGAGCAACAGGTCCGATGAACCAGCCGTGCTCGACATAATAAAATGATGGGAAAATTCCGAAAGTCTTTTCATCACTGATAAAAATACTTCCTTTTGCAAATAATGGAGTTAGAAATAAACTGATGAGAAAAACTAAAAATATTTTACGCATTTTTTATCCTACTTAATCTTTTGTCAGATTTATTTTATTTGAAAAAATGTGCAAGTCATTTGAGATTTTTTTCCTTTTTTATCCAAAAATATTTGAATCGGAAAACCGAACTATCTTCTATCCATGATTTGCATAAAAAAATACTTTAATTTCAATTTTTGCTCCAAACTAATTTTTCTTTTTCAAACAAAGAACCTGTTAACCTGCCCAATTCATTGCCTATAACAGTGCCAAGAGCGGTTATTAAAGTCATACTTAAAAAAGCTTGAAAATCATTATTACAGTAACTACCATAATATGCACCAACAAGACCACCTACGAACAAACCTAATAAACTACCTGTTAATCCACCAGTTACTTTACCATTTTTTTCATGTTCAGATAATAACCAGATCATCTGAACGTTTTGTTTTAAAAAGCTTTTTTCAGCTTGTAATAATAATTTGATTTCTGTATCAGTTTCACCCAAATATCTGCTAACAATGATATCTCCATTTGATAATTGAATCTTCATTAATTTAAAGTACTTAAATGGTACTTCTTCACCATTCATAGAAAATGATTCGATATTTCGAGTGACAAAAAAATCATGAGTCCAGATGTTTTCTTCATTGATTTTATGAATTACTTTAAAAGAATTCCAGTTAATTTTTTTAGCCTGTTGATCTTTTTCAACAATTTTATATTGGATACTTTCGATAACTTGATCGTCGATAATATATAACTCTTTGTCTTTAGAAAAATAAATTTTTTTATCTTCCTGTTTGAGCAAATTGCCCGATAGAATTTCTTTATTAATAAGAGTTATTTCTACTGAGAATAATAATGAAGATATGATGAGCATAAAACAAATTAATGAAATTATTCTTCTCATTGGATTTCCTTTTTCATTTTAAAATGTTCGATTTCTCCGAACATAGTATGTGATTTTTCAACAATTTCATAACCGAGTTTTTTATAAAAAAATACAGCGTTTTTCCTAGCATTCAATATAATTGATTTTGCACCTTTTTCTGTCAATTTATTCTCTAAAGCCTTCAATATTTTTGCTCCAAATCCTTTTCCCTGAAAACCTGCTTCCACAGCCATAAAACGAATTTGTGCTTCAGTTTGGGAATTGAAATGTCCACGTCCGCAACCAACGATTTTATCATCAATACAAGCGATAATGTGGATACTCTGGTTTTCCTTATCATCTTTTTCCCTGCCAAAAGGCTGATTCCAGGGTTGACGTAAAATTCTCCAACGAAGGTTGTAATATTGTTCGAACTCTTCTTTTGAAACAGGTTCTCTGATTTTAATATTATTCATTTTATTTTCTCAAAGCAGGAGCTTTGAGTTACAGTAACATAAACCTCTGGTTTGTGACTATATTCTCCTTTGAGTTACTCTAATACATCATCATATCCAGGAAACTTTCGATCCTTAGTTTGGTTCTTGCGTCCAGTTCTCCAGGCTGATCTCCTTCAATAGTGAGAACAGGAACATTAACATATTTTTTGATGAGGATATTATCGATCTGGCGATGACAGAACGATTGTGAATAGCTGATAACCGCATCGAGTTTGCGTTTTTTTATTTCGATTTGAATATCTTCCAATCTATCAAAAACAGAGTATGGATAAGTGTATCTGATGTATTGCTCAGTAAGATTATTTTCTAAATATGGCATGCTGAATTGACGTTGGATTTCATTAAAAACAACATTCACGCTGTGTTCCAAAAGGAAATCGTAAAGATCACTGATAATCGGTGGAACTCCCAGAAAACCAAATCTCAAATTAAATTTCAATGGTTGTCTCTTTTCAACTTCAGCGATGAAATTATCCAGACGTTTTTCATAATCATCAGGATTTCCATTAAAATCAGATGAATTCACCAGCCAGAGATGATTTTCAAAACCTGTTACTTTATTTTCGATGTAAGTTAATTCATCGAGATATACTAATTTCTTTCTAATCTTATCAAGCCGTTTTTTCACTACCAGAACCTGTTGATGCTCAACCTTAAAGTGCTTTTCGAGTTTTTTGATTTCTCTTTCCAATTCTGTTTTGTTCCGATAGTAAGAAAAGGAAAATGGAATTACTGTAATTCCCTGATCTTTCAAAGTATCCATCAAAGAATGTGTATTTGAACAGTCTCCTTCCACCACGCCAATAACTGTTTCGATTTCTGAAGCAAGCACCACACTATACATTCCTTTTATCCAACTGCAGATGTTGCGGGGATAACCTCCGGATTCTGCATCTTCCACAATTTTTTTTGCATTTCCAGTGATGAAAATATTGTTGAGATCAACAGGAGTGTGTCCTGCTGCAAAAATTATTTCTACAGGGAAACTTGTCGTAAAACCTATTTTCATTAATTATCTTTTCCTTGTTTTCATTTTTCCAAGAACTCTAAATATTTTTCTTCAAGATCATTTAAAACAGTTTTTATTTTATCCGTTTCATCTTTAATATTATTAACTTTTTCCGTCAAAGATTTTACTTTCTTTTCATCTGAATAAATGGAGTTATCATAAAATTCACCTTCTGTTGAAAGCAGTTCCTCAGTTTTTATCTTAAGAAGGTTTTGATTTTCTTCTATTTCAGAAAGAATTTGCTTCAAGAAAAAAGGATTGATTTTCCTATCTTTTTTCTTTTTATAATGAATATTTTTTTTTATTTTTGTTTCCTTTTTAGCAAAAAGTTCTTCAAGGCTCAGTTCCGACTCGATGATATTTTTAACATGGAAATACCATTTTTTTGTTGCAACTTTATCAATGAAATAGCGGTCGTGTGATACAAAAATAATCGTACCATCAAAGTTTGTTAGAGCTATTTCAAGGTTTGCAATCATATTAATATCGAGATGATTCGTGGGTTCATCAAGAATCAGGAAATTAGGTTTTTCATGAATAAGTTTAGCTAAATATAGTCGCGATTTTTCACCTCCGCTAAGAACAGATACTTTCTTTTCTACTTCATCACCGGTAAAACCGAATTTTGCTAAATAGGAGAAGACATACCCTTTTGGAGCGGAAGGAACAAGCTGCCAGATTGTTTCCATCACGGTTTTGGAATCATCCAGAATTAGGTGAAGCTGGTCGTAATAACCAATATCAAGGCTTGCTCCTTTCTTTGATATTCCAAAAATAGGTTTTATTTCTTCATTTAATAATCTTAAAAATGTTGTTTTCCCACAACCGTTTCTACCAAGAAGAGCGATTTTATCTTTGTAACCGATTCGCAGATTTACCTTTTCTGCCAGAACTTTACCTGGGAAACCGAATGAAATATTTTCTAAAGTATACACATCATTGCCGCTTCGTTTATTCTTTTGTATTTTTAGTTTTATTGATTTTTCAGATCTCGGTTTTTCCACATTTTCCATTTTATCCAGTCGTTTTTCCAGTTCTTTGGCTCGTTTATACATTACTTCACTATCGCGAGCTTTTCCCCAAATGCGATAACGTTTAATTTGATCCTCGACTTGTTTAATTTTTTTCTGCTGTTTTTTAAATTCCTTTTCTTGCAAAAGTGCTCGTTTTGTGGATTCTTCCTGGTAAAACGAATAATTACCTGAATAATGAAAGAGTGAATAATTTTTTATCTCAACAATTTTGGTTACAGTTTTATCCAGAAAAATTCTGTCATGTGAAATAATAACATAAGGTTTATCCAATCTGGAAAGGTAATTTTCCAACCAGAAGATCATTTCAATATCAAGATGATTTGTAGGTTCGTCCAAGAGTATTAAATCAAAGGATTGTAGAAGAAATTTTGCAAGTTGAATACGTGTTTTCTCTCCTCCGCTGAACTTCGATATCTTCTGATTCCAAACTGATTCCGGAAATTTCAGATTTGTGAGAACGAGCTTTATTTCAGTTCTGAAATGATATCCCTCAATTTGTTCGAACTGTTCCTGAATTTCAGAGTATTTTTTCAGATTTTCTTCTGAATGATGAGTAGCAAGCTCTTTTTCAGCAACTTCTAATTTTGAACTGAGCACAATATAATTCGGTCGAGATTCCAGAATACACTCATAAAGAGTTTGGTTTTCATTCAAATCCGGATCTTGAGTTAGATATAAAATTTTTGTATTTTTTGCTATTTGTACATTTCCCTGATGAGGAATAATTTTTTTTGATATGATATTAAATAAAGTTGTTTTTCCTGACCCATTTTTTCCAACCAGCCCAACCTTGCTGTTTTTCTCAATTGAGAAGCTGATCTTCTTGAAAATATCGTTATCACCAAAATTATGTGATAAATTAGAAACTGTGATTAAACTCATTTTTTCCTCATTGTCTAAAAAATGAGAAGTCATCAATATGTCAAATGTTCAGTTGGAAAAATTTCTTGTCATAGAAAAGAAGGTTATAAAATGTGACACGATTCGGGATGTGGCGCAGTCCGGTTAGCGCGTTCGTCTGGGGGGCGAAAGGTCGGAGGTTCAAATCCTCTCATCCCGACCAAAATTTTAATAAACGCGAAAATGCACAAGAAGGCACAAAAGAAGAAAATGAAAAATATTCTTAATATTTGTAACCGGGCTTTTAAAGGGATTGTATGGTAGATATTGATAATGTTTACAAGGTCTTACAAAAGGAATTTGATAAATTTCAAACTCCGGTTGTTGATTCTATCGAAGCTCAAACAAAAAATCCTTTTAAGATTCTGGTCACAACAATTTTAAGTGCCAGAACAAAAGATGAAACTACTTCAAAAGTAGTGAAAACTCTTTTTTCAGTAATTGAGCAACCTGAGGATTTTGAGAAGTACACATTTGAAGAGATTGAAGAGTTGATTTATCCGGTTGGTTTTTTCAGGAATAAAGCAATTCATTTGAAAAGATTGCCAAAGATTCTAAAAGAAAAGTTTAACAATATTATTCCTGATGAAATTGAGGATTTGATTAAACTTCCTGGAGTTGGTCGGAAAACAGCAAATCTGGTTAGAACGATTGCTTTTAAAAAACCTGCTATTTGCGTTGATGTACATGTTCATCGAATCACAAACAGATTAGGTTATGTTCAAACAAAAAAACTTTTTGAAACTGAAATGGCTTTACGAAATAAATTGCCAGAGAAATACTGGTTAATGTTTAATTCTTATCTTGTAGCATTTGGTCAGAATCATTGTACACCCAGAAATCCAAAATGTTCTTCTTGTGTTATTTATGGTGAATGTGAGAGGATGGGAGTGATTACTAAATATGAGATGTGAGGAATGCTAAAAATGATGAAAAAAGCTATTTTGGATTGGTGAAGAAAGAATTAAAGGAAATATCATAATGAGGATACTTATTACTGGTGGTGCAGGTTTTATTGGCTCACATTTAGCTGGAACATTATTATCTGAAAGACATAAAATAATTATTATTGATAATCTTTCAACAGGAAGTCTAAAAAATGTAGAGAATATCAAAACAAAAGAAAATGTCGAAATATTTATAGACACAATTTTTAATAAAAAACTTATGAATGAGTTGGTACAAAGATGTGATCAAATTTATCACTTGGCTGCTGCTGTTGGTGTGCAACTAATTGTCAATAATCCTGTTGAAACAATTGAAACAAATATATTAGGAACCGATATAGTTATTAAATTTGCTAATAGATTTAATAAAAAGATTTTTATTGCTTCAACTTCAGAAGTTTATGGCAAAAATGACAGTATGCCATTTAAAGAAGAATTTAATAGAGTTTATGGACCAACAAATATTAGAAGATGGGCATATGCAGAATCAAAAGCAATAGATGAGTTTTTAGCTTTAGCATATTATTACGAAAAAAAATTACCTGTTGTCATAGGCAGATTGTTTAATACAGTAGGACCAAGACAGTCTGGACAATATGGTATGGTAATTCCACGATTTATGCAACAAGCTTTGCTGAATCATCCTTTAACTGTCTATGGTAATGGACAACAATCAAGATGTTTTACACATGTTAAAGATGTAATAAAAGCAATGATTGGTTTGATGGAAAAAGTTGATTGTATTGGGAAAATTTTCAATATCGGTTCAAATGATGAAATTAAAATTATTGATCTAGCAAAAAAAATAATTAAATTAACCAATAGTAAATCAAAAATTAAATTGATTTCTTATAAAGAAGCATTTGGGGAAGGTTTTGAAGATATGAAAAGAAGGATACCTGATTTAACTAAAATTTGTAAATCAATTAATTACGAACAAAAATATAATCTAAATGATATTCTACAAGAAATGCAAGAATATTATAAAATAAATTAAAAAGGGATAACTTTATGCAGGAGAAAGAAATAAACCTAATTGACTTATGGAATATTCTATGGAGTCGAAGAAAACTTATAATCATTGTTGTAATGATTGTCTCATTAATTGCTGCTGGCATTAGTTTTCTTTTACCAAAAGTGTATAAAGCTACTGCAGTAATTATGCCGCCAGAAAGTTCTACAACATCTTTTAGTGGAATTGGAGCTGGTTTGTCGGCATTTGGACTTGGAAATATTTTAGGTGGGGATAGCAACCAAATGCGGATATTGGCAATTCTGAAAAGTAAGAATATTCTGGTAGCTTTGGATGAAAAATATGATTTTCAAAGTAAATATAATACGAAATTCAAATTTCAAACCTATAAAAAACTGAAATCGAATCTAAGAACTGAAGTTGGTGAAGAAGAGCAGATCATAATTTCTTTCTTTGATACAGAGCAGGATATAGTTGCCGAAATTGTTAATTATGTTGTTCATTGTTTGGATAGTTTGAATATCACGTTTTCTACAAGTAAAGCAAAAAACAATCGCATTTTCATTGAAAAAAGAATCGCTTCTGTCAAAGATAGTTTGTTTTACTTGGAGAATGAGCTTTCAGTTTATATGGAAGAGAAAGGTATTATCAGCATAACAGATCAATTAAGTGCAGCTGTAGAAAAGGCAGCAGAATTGCAAGCAAAGATTACAACCAAAGAGATTGAATTGGAAATAAAAAAGGATAATTTTTCAATAAACAGACCGGAAATCGAAATCTTAGAAAAAGAATTAAATTTATTGAAAGATAAATTCACAACTTTTTTTACATCTGAACATAATGAGCTTTTTATCAATTTCGACGACGTGCCGAATTTGCAGATGGAGCTTTTGCAATTGAAAAGAAGAGCAGAATATTATAAACTCATGTTGGAATATTTGACTCCTCAATACGAACAGGCAAAAATAGAAGAGGTAAAAGATATTCCCACAATTCAGGTTCTAGATAAGGCAAAAAGACCGGAATGGAAAAGTAAACCGAAGAGGGCGAAGTTTGTTTTGATATTCTTTGTTATTTCATTAATTATTAGTTCTTATGTAGCACTTCTTACAAAGAAAAAATAAAGTATTTTGGTATATGTTTAGAAAACTTGATGCTGATATAGTAATTACTATATTTGTTCTTCCTTTAGCACTTGTTGCTTTTTTATTGATTAAAGATGAAGAAATATCAAGGTTCGGCTCTTTCCTAACATTGGCATTATTTTTGTATGAAATAATTATTTTTGATAAAAGAGCAATTTATGGTTTTTCAGGTTTAAGAATAATCTCTTTCCCATCATTAATAATTTTAATATTTACTGTTTTTATTGCGATACCGAGTGTTTACATTGTTAATATAAAAACCCATCCAGCTAAATATAACTATTTTATTTCAATTTTATTTTTTTATATTTTATTTCCTTTGGGGTTATTATTGGGGGATTTAATAAAAAAAATAGATGTTAAAAAAGTAAAAGAAATTAAATACCTTGAATTCACTAAAGGCAAATACGATATTCTTTTTTACAAAGTTTTACTTTTTCTATTTTCTTTTTGCTTATTAATCATTTTCTTATATTTAGCAAGGAGTAAAGTATATCCACTTTTTGAAATGATTAAAAATCCTGGTTCATATGCTAAATTGCAATTGATGAGAGAACAAGCATTAAAAATTCTTCCTGTTACTTTCATTGAAAAATATTTATTTAGTTGGTTACGATCCTTGTTTATACCTTTTGGAATTGTTGGTTCACTTTTTCTTAGTTTAGTTTATAAAAAAAGAAAATACATTACTTTATTCTTATTATTTTTTTCATTTGGTATGTTAGCAAATTTAATTACTTTGGAAAAATCACCAAGTGCAGCTATATTCTTAGTGATTGTATCTTTATTTTTCCTACGACTTAAAAATTTGACAATTAAATTTATTTTAACCTCGGTTGTTATGATTTTTTCATTTCCAATTTTGATAATGTATTTTTTGCACTTTGGAAAAGAAAATATTTTTAAAGTTCTTTATATTTCGTTACTAAATAGAATTTTTATCGTGCCAAGTGAAACATTATTTCAATATTTTAAAATATTTCCTCAAACACACGATTTTTTATTAGGTAGAGCAACTCATTTTTTTTCCTGGTTACATGATCAAGGATTATTTCCTATATCTAACTATGTAGCAAGAACATGGTGGGAAAGTCCCAAAACTACTGGTTTAGCGAATACTACATTTATAGGGAATTTTTGGGCAGATTTTGGCTGGCTCGGTGTTTTGCTATCCATCTTTATTGTTGGAATAATTATTCATCTATTTTATTGGAAAATATTGACGGTTTCAGAATATAGGAAAAATATAATTTTTACCACAATAATAGCATCAACTGTTCCAATTTTTACCTTTGGTTTTTTTAGTTCAAACTTTACCACTTTATTTTTTACTCGTGGATTAATTTTAGTCATTATTTTCTTATTTATTTTATCATTTAAATTTTCAAAGTACAAATAAAATGTTCTCAAAATTTAAAAAAACACCTAATATTTTAGCAGGACACTCTCTTCAAGATTTTGTAAACTACAATTTATATTATTTCTTCGCAACATTTCTGTTAGTTGGCATACAAAAATTAGTAATATTCCCTTTCATTGCAAACAAACTTGGAGCAGAACAATTTGGGTCTTTTGTTTTATTTATGACAATAATTAACATCATTATTGTTGCAATTCCAGGATGTATAAATTTAGTAATCATAAGAGTTCATTCACAATATGAAAAATATCAAAAGTTTGGTTTAATTAAAAGTGGATTATTATTAAATTTTATTCTTTCAATTTTTACTGGTATTTTATTTTTTTTCATATTTCCATTTTTTGCAAAGTTATTCAAAATTGATCCAATCTATAAAATATTTCTCTTTCCGTTGGCTGTTTACCTTGTAGTTTATAATATTAGAGAAGGTTTTTTGATTTTGAAGCGAATAGATTTGAAATTTAAAGAAATTGCTATTTACAACATTATTTTCGCAATATTGTTTATTCTGATAATTCCATTATATTCCGTTTTTAGGGAAAAAGGTATATCATTAGGTTATGTCTTAATTGTAACAATTGCTACTCTAATTATATTGCCAAAAACAATAAATATCCTAAAAGGAAAAATAAGCTCCAATTTTCTAAAACAGTTTTATAAGTTTTCCCCATCCTTTGCTCTTGCTTCAATTTTGGAGTTGCTTTTAATTGCGTCAAGCAGGTATATCATATCATATTATAAAGACCCCACTCAAGTCGCATATTTTTTTGCAGCAACGAGCGTTGTTCAGGTATTGGCTTTTCCATTTGCTCAGATAAGAACAATACTTTTACCATTCATTTCACAAAAGAAAAGTTTGAAGGAGTTTAAGCTAAAGGAGATAAAAGCCATTTTATTTACATCTTTGGGAATTGGTATATTAATGTTTGTAGTTGGTATGATTATTGGTAAATTTATAATAACATCTCTTTATGGTTTAGATTATTATGCACATTCAAGAGTAGTATTGTTCATAATTCTTTTCGGATACATCTTCAATGTTTTTAAAATATATTTAAAGAATTTTATTATTGTTTTCTTTAAGAGAAGTGTATTAATTTTTAATGTTACAATAATGTTGTTAATAAATATTTTTATCAACATTTTGTTTGTTCCAAAATATGGCATTAACGCTTCTGCTGCCGGTTTGTCAATTTCATTGATTATCAGCGCAATTATGTGGTATGTTGTTTTTGTTAGAAAATTATCTGAAATAAGAGAATAGAATGAAGAAAATATTTATGTTCACATCTGTTCATAATTGGAACGATACGCGAATTTTTTATAAAGAAGCAGTATCTTTGGCAAAAAAATATGAGGTTGAACTTCATGCACCTGCTGATTTTGATTTTAAGGAAGAAAATAGTGTAAAAATTTATGGTCTTCCTCGGTGGTATAAAGTTTCAGAGAGAAAGAAGATTAGAAAAGAAATTTGGCAACGAATTAACAAAACAGATGCAGATATTTTTCATTTTCATGATCCGGAATTAGTTTTTATGGGAATGTTGTTAAAAATTTTCAAAAAGAAAAAAGTGATTTACGATATTCATGAAAACTACTATACATCAATTCTATTAAAAAAATGGATTCCGACTAAATATTTAAGAAAAATTGTTGCATTGTTATTTTCATTTATAGAAAAATTTAGTTGTAGTTTCTTTGATGCAATTATTTTTGCTGAGATTTATTATAAAAATAATTTTTCTAATAAGCATATCATGAAATCAGTCGATGTTCTTAATTATCCCCTATTAAAAAAAATTGAAAGCAAAAAATCAAAAGATAATGTTACCAAAATTATTTATACAGGTGGTGTGACAGTAGAGCGTGGTACAATAAATATGATTAATGGTGTCAAAGAGTTGATAAAACGGAAGATTAATGCAAAGCTTTATTTAGTTGGTTATTTGAATGACGAAAACATTATCTCAATAATCGAAAATAACACAAAATTGAATGAGAATGTCGTAATAATAGGCAAGCGAGAATTTGTTGATAGGCTAGTCATTGATAAAGAGTATTTAAGTGCAGATATTGGTTTGGCACTGATTTCATCTAAAGAACACTATGAAAAGAAATTGTTGACTAAATTTTTTGAGTATATGCAAAATCAAATTCCAATAATAATATCTAATTATCAAAATTGGGAAAAACTGATAAATGAAACAAATTGCGGTTTATGTGTTGATCCTCTTAATCCAAAAGAGATAGCTGATGCTATTGAATATATAATTAACAATCCTGAAATTGCTAAACAAATGGGGAAGAATGGCAGAAAAGCAGTTGAAGAAAAATTTAATTGGAAAAACGAAGAGAAGAAATTATTTAAAATTTACAAGGAGATATTAAAATGATTAATAAAAGAAAAATTCTAATATTAGCTCCTCATACAGATGACGGGGAATTTGGTTGTGGTGCAAGTATCGCAAAGTTTATTGAACAAGGCAAAGAGGTTTACTATGTGGCATTTTCTTTAGCTGAAGAATCTGTACCTTCACCTTTTCCAAAGAATATTTTAGAAACGGAGGTAAAGGCTGCTGTAAAAGAATTGGGAATTAAACAAAAAAATCTTCTGCTGTTTAAATATCAAGTAAGGCATTTTGCTTATCATAGACAAGAAATATTAGAAGATTTAGTAGAATTGAACAAGAAAATAAAACCTGATTTGGTTTTTATACCTTGTTTACATGATTTACATCAAGACCACAGCACAATTGCAATTGAAGGGTTAAGAGCTTTTAAAAGAACCTCAATTTTAGGGTATGAAATTCCTTGGAATAATATGAATTTTGCAACTCAATGTTTTATTACTTTTAAAGGAGAGCATTTTAATAAAAAATTGAATGCACTTAATTGTTATAATTCTCAAAAAGGTAAATATTATGCATCAGAAAAATTTATTAGGAGTTTAGCCAATACTAGAGGAACACAGATTGGAGTAAAATATGCTGAAGCTTTTGAAGTTATAAGATGGATAATGTGAAAAGGGGTTGTTATGATAACATCAAAACAAGTTGTTAAATTCTTAAAAATTCCATATAATAAAATAATAAATTTTAATATTCTTTATCCATGTTCCTTTGATAATTTGTGTGATTTGGCAATAACTTTTTTGAAATCTGAAGATGTCAAAAAGCTAAACTCGTTAAAAAGTTGTTCTTCAAATATTTTAGTAATCTTACCTGAAAAATTAAAAAAGTATTGTAATGACTTAAATCAAATGTGTTTATTTTCGAAAAATCCACGTTTGGATTTCACAAGAATTTTAAAAAAATTCTTTGTCCAAGCCGATGAAATAACGATTTATAATAAAACAGTCTCCAACACAAAAAAAATAGACAGCACAACTTTAATTAACAACAAAGCTAAAATACATCCTTCTGTAATTATTGGTCCTTATTGTGTAATAGATGAATGTGAAATAGGTGAAGGCTCAAAAATTCATTCGAGTGTTCACATCTTTAAAAATGTGGAAATTGATAAAAATGTTGAAATACATAGTAACTGTACTATTGGTACACATGGTTTTGGTTTTGTCAAAACAGAAAATGGTAAATGGGATAAAATCCCTCATATTGGAGGAGTTAAGATTTCTGATAATGTTGAAATTTTTGCTCAAACAAATGTTGATAGAGGTACACTTAATAATACTTTTATTGGCAAAGGTGTCAAGATCGATCATAAATGCCATATTGGACATAATGTTAAAATAAAAGAAAATAGCATTATAACCGCATGTACAATTATAGGTGGAAGTACAGAAATAGGGAAGAATGTTTGGGTAGGACCGAATAGCTCAATTATGAATAATATAAAAATCGGTGATAATGTATTTATTGGGATGGCTTCAAATGTTCTAAAATCAGTTGAAAAAGATGTTATAGTAGCAGGTAATCCTGCTAAAATTATCAAAAATAATAAGAAATAATTATATACATTAAATTTGTAATTATTTAGATAAAAGAAGGTAAAAAATGAAAAATAAAATTCAAGTTGGTGATAGAGCTTCAATAAAAAAAGCTTTTAATGAAAATGAAGTACTTCAATATGCCAAATTATCGGAAGATACTAACCCGATTCATTTCGATGCTGATTATGCAAAAAATACAATTTTCAAGAACAGGATTGTTCATGGTATGCTTGTTGGAAGTTTATTTGGTGGGTTATTAGGCTCAAAACTTCCGGGTCGTGGTACTATCCATCTTGGGCAAACATTAAATTTCAAAAAACCTGTATATGTTGGAGAAGAAGTAACTGCTATTATAGAAGTAATAAAAATTCGAAGTGATAAACCTATTATTACTTTTAGAACACTTTGCCTAAAAAACAATAATGAAATTTCAATAGAAGGGACGGCAGTAGTAAAGGTGGATAGCAAAATTATTAATTAAGTAATGGGATATTAATTTTGTAAAAAAAGGTAAAAATGAAAATTCTATACATTACACAATATTTCTATCCAGAAGTTGGTGCTACAACAAATAGAGCATTAGCAAATGTCAGATATCTTTCAAAAAAAGGACATAATGTAAAAGTTCTTACCGAAATGCCAAATCATCCAAAAGGAATTATCTTTGATGGATATAAAAAGAAAATATTTCTAAAAGAGAAAATGGAACATTTCTCAATAAGTAGAGTGTGGGTTTTTACAAGTTCTAAAAAGAATTTTGTTACTCGAATGTTGTTCTATCTTAGTTTTATGTTTATGGGAATAATTTACACTTTGTTCAATTGGAAGAAATATGATGTAATTTATGTGACTTCACCGCCTTTATTTGTTGGTGTTATTGGAATTTTTTTGAAGAAAATTTTTCCCAAAACAAAATTTGTATTTGAAGTTAGAGATTTATGGCCTGATGTTGCAATTGAAATGGGCGAATTAAAAAATCCAATGTTGATTAGTATGTCAAAAATATTAGAAAAGAAAATATATGAGAAATCAGAATTAATAATATCACTTACTAAGGGAATTTACAAATCAATCAGTAGTATATCTCCTGAAAAAAGTAAATTTATTCCTAATGGTGTTGACATAGATATTTTTAAAAGAGAAAAAAATATAAAATCTTCACAGTTTATAGTAGTATATGCTGGCCATCATGGTTTATTAAGTGGAATGGATTTAATAATTGAAGCAGCAAATATACTTAGAAACGAGGATATCTTTTTTTATTTTGTAGGAGATGGTCCCTTAAAAACAAAATGCCAAACTTTAACAACAAATTTTCAATTAGAAAAGGTCCAATTTTATAATTCAATTAGCTTGTTTAAAGTTTCTGAATTTTTGTCGCAATGTTCAGTAGGTATTAGTTCAGGTAAAAAAATTAATTTAGTGAAATATTCTATTCCAGTTAAAATGTTTGGTTATATGGCATGTGAACTTCCTGTCATATTATCTCAAGAAGGGGAATCTGTAGAAATAATAAATAAAGCAAGATGTGGGATCTCTTCAATACCAGAAAACGCAACAGATTTAGCAAAAAAAATTCTATGGATGAAAAACCATCCAAAAGAAAGAATTGAAATGGGAATAAGAGGAAGAAAATTTGTTGAGAAATACTATAATAGAGAAAAACAAGCAGAAATTTTAGAGCTAGAATTATTAGAAATAATGAATAAATCATGATAATCCTTTCAATCCTCGGAGCTCGTTCTCAATTTATAAAAGCAGCTGCGGTTAGCAGAGAAATTGCCAAACACAACGAGATAACTGAAATTATCGTGCATACCGGTCAGCATTTCGATAAAAATATGAGTGAGATATTTTTCCAACAAATGCAAATTCCAAAACCGGATTATAATCTTGAGATCAATAGTCTTTCCCACGTTGCGATGACTGGAAAGATGCTGGAGAAGATCGAAAAGGTTCTTATCAAAGAAAAACCGGATTGGGTTCTTGTGTTTGGTGATACCAATTCTACAATTGCAGGAGCTTTAGCTGCTAAAAAGTTGCATATAAAAGTTGCTCATGTGGAAGCGGGACTTCGTTCATACAACCGGAACATGCCGGAAGAAATAAATCGGGTTTTAACGGACCGAATCAGTGATGTTTTGTTTTGTCCGACAGAAATAGCAGTGCAGAATTTGATTGCTGAAGGATTTGACAATTCTGAATGTGAGATTGTTAAAAGCGGAGATGTGATGCTTGATGCTGCTTTATTCTATTCTGAATTATCTCAAAAACCTAATTTTGAAGTACCTGATAAATTTATTCTTTCAACAATTCATAGAGCGGAAAACACAGATAACCTGTATAGACTTAGTTCGATTTTAAAGGCTTTTGAAAAGATATCAACTGAAATTCCAATTATTTTACCTCTTCATCCAAGAACTCGAAAGATCATCAATAATTTGAAATTTGAAATCGAAAATTCAAACTTGAGAATTGTCGTACCTGTTGGATATCTGGAAATGATCTGGTTATTACAAAATTGTTCATTGGTTATGACCGATAGCGGAGGAATGCAGAAAGAAGCTTTTTTCTTCAAGAAACCCTGTGTTACACTCCGTGATGAAACTGAATGGGTCGAACTTGTTGATAATTTCTATAATATTGTTGCTGGAGCAGATTCAAATATAATTTATTCTTCATATCTAGAAATGAAGAATAAATCTTTACTTTTTGATGAGAAATTCTATGGAACAGGAAACGCTTCCAAAATTATAATTAGGGAACTTCTAAAAAAAAGTTGATTTCATAATCGATTGTAATTAAACAAAATAAAGTAAAATTGCATATTATTTTATATTCTAAAAACAAAAAACTTCTTGACACATATCGCCTTAGTGTTCCAGTTGACCCGTACACTAAAACAGGAGGTGGAATGAAAAGATTTGATGAAAGCATTCCTATTTATCTTCAGATAAAGGAGGAAGTAGAAAACGCCATTATTTCCGGTGTTTTGAAAGAGGACGGATTAATTCCTTCTATTCGGACTTTAGCTCAGCAATATCGAATTAATCCTCAAACAGTATCGAATGCTGTGAGTGAATTGATGAATGAAGGAATTATCTACAAAAAAAGAGGTATTGGAATGTTTGTAGAAAAAGGAAGTCGAGAAAAACTACAGCTCAAAAAAAGTAATGAGTTTCGAAAAATGGAGTTTAAAAAACTGATAATCAAAGGAAAGACGTTAGGGATCTCAAAAGGTGAGATGGTAAAAACTATTAACACAATTTACAAAGAAGGAGGAAATTAAAATGGAATTAATTGAAGTAAGGAATCTTACAAAACGCTATGGAAGTTTAAAAGCACTTGATAAAGTAGATCTTAAAATTCCTGAAGGACGAATAATTGGACTTCTGGGAAAAAATGGTGCTGGTAAATCCACCTTAATGCGATGTATTCTGGGTTTTTTAAAGTTTGATGGTGAGATCGATATTATGGGAGAAAGAGTTAATCATCACAAAGAATCGATTCATAACCTGATAGCATTTATTCCGGATGTCAGCAGTCTTGATGATCGTTTAACCGTTCAGCAAACCATCGATTATGTAGCTTCTTTAAATGAATCGTGGAATGCAGTCACAGCAGGAAGGCTTTTATCCAGAAGCGATCTTCCTTTAAATCAGAAAGTCGGGAATCTTTCCAAAGGAATGAAAACCAAATTGTATCTTTTAATCACACTTTCTATCGATGTGAAAATTCTGCTTTTAGATGAACCAACACTTGGATTGGACATTGTGTTCAGGAAAGAGTTCTTTAACACAATTTTAGGAGAATACTTTGATGAAACCAAGACCATCATAATTTCTACTCATCAGGTTGAAGAAGTGGAGCAGATCTTACAAGACATCATTTTTATTGATGAAGGAAAAATAATTCTTCAGGAAGATATTGCTGAATTGAAAAACCAATATTCCTTGATATCCGTTCAATCCAATAGAAAAGAAGAACTGGAAAAACTGAATCCGATGTTGATAACTCATACTTTAGGGAAAGTCAATGCCATAGTAGGAAGTGATGTGCAAATCGAAGGAGCTGAATATAGCAGACCATCACTTTCAGATTTATTTGTAGCAAAAGTTGGAGGTTCAAATGAATAAGTTTAAAACTCTTATCAAGAAAGATTGGATAATCAGCAAAAAGACTTTGTTAATGCCTTTCTGGATTACTGCAGGTTTCTATCTGCTAATAATTTTAGGGATTGTAATTGCTTATTATAAAGGAGATATTCAGAGTAACTTATTTGATTTCCCTGTAGATTCACCAATTAATGCAATCAGTTATATTGCTAACCTATCAGTAGTAGGTTTGCCAGGATTAATGAGCATTATCTTCATAATCATGTTAATGCAAGGTGCTCTTAATGAGGATATCAGAAGGAATTGTGAATTATTCCATCGCTCTCAACCTGTATCGATCTGGCTTAGAACCGGTTCAAAATTTTATGTTGGATTACTTGGAAATTGGATAGTTTTATTTCTTATCGCCTTGTTCACATTTATCGTTGTAAATATCATTTTGGCAACAATACATCAATTTGATTTTACCACAGCAATTTCCGGAATGCTTCAAGCATTTTCCGCTTTCGTAAAAACTGGATTAATTATTGGCAGTTTAACTTTTTTCTGTTCAGCTATTTTTAAAGATAAAGCTTTCCTGAAAGGTTTATCTATTCTAGTTGCTGTTCATCTTCTTTTTCTGATTTTCAATAATTTGTTTGGTTGGAATTTACCGTTGCCGCTATCCTATTTAATGAAGTTAATGATAATTGATACAGAGAAAAACATTCTGGTTGGGATTGATGAATTTGAAGCTTTAAATCTAATAAAAAATGCCTGGAATAGTATTTTATTCAACTGGAAAACACTTTACCAGGTTTTGTTCAGTGGAGCACTTTTTGCCGGAGCAACATTGATTTATAAAAATAAAGAAATCAAATAAATGTAAATGAAAGGAAAACAGGGATGAAAAATAGCAATTTTCTAAAAGTGATAAAAATGATAATCAAAGCTTTCAATTATTATCATTATTATAAAAAATCTATAATAATGAATTGGGAACAATTAGTTATTTTCTTTCTTTATAAGAAGTTAGAAAATAATTATACAAATGGTATGCAGATTGCATAAATAAAAAAGGGAGGAAAAATGAAGCAAATTTTAATTGTAATTCTAATGCTGTCGAATATTTTTCTGATGGCAACAAGAGAGGAGATTTCAATTAAAAGTGATGAAGTAGAATTAAGTTTTGAGAACGTAGAAATCGAAGAGTTGGTTTTTTCTGAGGGAGAAAAAGTGATAGTTGAATTTGAGAAAGCTGATGATGTGAAAATTGAAAAATCTAACGATAAGATTTTGATTTCCAGTCCAACCGAAAAAAAGATCAATATCTGGCTGCCGAAATCGAAAAGTTACTTTTTCAAGAAGGATGAAGCTTTTATCAAATTCAATTTTGAACAGGTAATTATTAATACTGATGAAGGTGAAATTGTTGATTTTTCAAATGGTAAATTGACTGTTATCGATAAGGAAGATAACACAAAAGTCGTTATCGATTCAGAAGGGATTCATGTTGAAGAAGATGGGGAAAAGATAGAAATCACATCTGAGGGTTTAACTGTTGAAAAAGAAGATGGAGATAAGGTTTATACTGGTTTTTGGGGTCAGCTTCTGGGTGGAGTAATCAAATCTGTAGCAAGTACTGCTATTAATTATGCTGGAGAAAATCCCGAGGAAATCATAAAAAGTATAATCAACGAAAACCCATCTAACAAAGAAATTTTTGAATATGATAATGATTGGGATGAGAATGATAAAAAAGGGATTGAGAGGTAATTATGAAAAAGATAATTTTAATTATAACTATCTCAATCTTATTTGTTACTTTATTTTCTCAAGAAAATTATACATTGCTATCTGTTGCAGATACGGATAATTTTTTAGCTCCCAAAGTAAATCCTGCAGCAATGAGTTTCGGCAATGCCAAAGGATTGGCATTTTTAGGAAATTATGATGAAGAAGGAATATATGAAGATAAATATTCGATTTTCTTTAATTATGCAAACTTCGCTTATGTTTTTGATAAAGCACTAAATGATGAACATACTTTTGCTTTTTCTTCCAAAATTATCAGGAATCTTTATCTCGGAGTTTCTTACAACTGGAAAAATAGTCATTATAAAGATGGAGATTTTAACGAAGCCATTCTTTATCGCCCGTTTGATTTTGTCTCTTTGGGTGCTACAGCGATGGATTTATTCACTGATGAAGCTACATATCGAACTGGTCTTGCAATTCGTCCGGTTATCTTTAATAATAAATTTGGAGATAGAATCACATTAACAGCAGATTTTCTATTTGCAGAAAAATCATCTCAAACATATTCGGAATATGATTGGCAAAAACCGATTCTCGGAGTGCAAACTGAAATTTTTGATGGTGTTCATCTGGGTGGAAATTATGATCTTGAAAGCGAAACTTTTGGTATCAATTTTGGGTTAAGTTTAAGCAAATTTGATTTTGGCAGTATAACAGGATTTGATAAAGATAACGAATTTTCCAGCGGACAGCATTACCTTCATATTTCAGAAAATATATTCCGCTCCATCGTAACCAAGCCATTTGAAAAGAATAAATTTTATAACTTTAAATTATCCGGAAAAATATTGGAGAAAAAAAGAGGTAGCAAGTTCGGTCCATTCACAATTCTGATGACAAAAGATAAAACTTTAAGAGAAGTTTTGGAAAGAATCGAGCAGTTAAAAAATGATGATAATATCGAAGGTGTTGTTTTTAAATCCGGAAATTTCTCAACTAGTTTTGCCAATATAATCGAACTAAAGGATGCTCTTTTAGATTTTAAGCAAACTGGTAAAAAGATTGTTTTTTATTATGAATCAATAGGAAATATCAATTATGCATTTGCTGCTTCAGTTGCAGATGAGATTTATTTGAATCCTGCAGGTTCTTTAGATTTACGTGGTATTGCAGTTAAATCACCTTACATCGGAAGTTTGCTCGATACTCTGGGAATAGAAATCTATAATTTCAGAAGTCATGAATACAAATCTGCTGCCAATATCTTTACCGAATCTGAAATGACCGATGCTGAACGAGAATCCTATGAATATCTTTTAGATGGATTGTATGATGAAATGGTAAAAATGATCGCATCCGGAAGAGAAGAAAAAATAAATAAACCTGTAACAGAATTAATCGATGATGGTCCTTATTTCATAGCTCAAGATGCAATGGATGCTGGTTTGATAGATGGTCTCATTTATGAAGATGAATTGGAAGATAAAATCAAAGATTCATACTCTGATGCAAAAATTATTAAGAAATATTGCACTGATAAAATTCGTTATGATTGGAGTGATGAGAAAAAAGATAAGATCGCTTTGATTTATGCAATTGGAAATTTTCATTCGGGAAAAGGTAAAATCGGGCAATCCATCGGCTCTAAAACAATGGCAGAAAAAATCAGAAAAGCCCGCGAAGATAAATCCATAAAAGGCATCATACTGAGAATTGATAGCGGTGGCGGTTCATCTTTAGCATCTGCAATTATCACCAGGGAAATCAGACTTTGCCTTGAAGGTGAAGACAAAAAACCTGTTGTTGTTTCAATGGGTGGAGTAGCTGCTTCTGCTGGTTATGAAATCGCTTGCTTCACAGATAAAATTATTGCACAGCCAACTACGATTACAGGCTCCATCGGAGTTTTGGGAATGGCTGCCAACCTGAAAGGTCTTTATGATAAATTGCTCATAAACTGGTCGATTGTAAAGAAAGGGAAACATTCTGATATTGGTACAACTGCCAGACCTTTAACTGAAGAAGAGATTAAAAAAATTGAAATAGCCATTGAAGACAGCTACCAGACATTTATCAGCGATGTTGCTGAAGGTAGAGGAATGGATAAAGAACAAGTTCATGAAATAGCCAAAGGTAGAGTTTGGACAGGAAAGCAAGCTTTGGAAATAGGTCTCATCGATGAACTGGGTGGTTTGAATACAGCTATCGAAGAGATGAAAAAAATCGCTAATCTATCGAATGAAAATGAATTGGTTGAAATAGATAGTTATAAAAGCAAATTTACTTTTTCAACGAATATGGGAAGAAAAACAAATCTGCAATTACCGGATGAAATGCAAACCATGATAAACCTGGCAGAAGAAATGCAGCAGTATGGAGATGAAAAAGTATTAAAATTAATGCCCCTCAAACTTGAGATCAAATAATCCTCCTCAAGTAAAAAGACGCAGATGACAATCTTGCCGGAATCATCATCTGCGTCTTCCCTGTTATATGAGATTTTCTTAAAATTTCTTCTTCAAATTCTAAAAAGGTGTATCCTGACTAATGAAACATGTAACACCGAATTCTTCAAATACTGCTTTGACATTTTTTAAATCCTCGGAAGAAGGAGTTGGAAAGCAGGCTGCTTTATACTCCAAACCTAAAAGCTGATATTTTTCTCTTCCCAAATGATGTAATGGTAATATATTTATTTCTTTCCATTTTGACTCTGAAATCAAGGATGCTATTCCTTCCAGGTTTTCTTTGGAACTATTATAGCCGGGAATAAAAGGTAAGCGAAATACCAGTTTGCCTTTAAAGGTTTCATTTAGTTTTCGGATGTTGTTAATAATATTTGCATTAGAAGATCCGGTTCCTATTTTATGCTGTTTCGGATCGATATGTTTCAAATCAAAAAAAATCCAATCAAGATAATCGATAACCTTTTTAAAGTTTTTCCAGGGTACATGACCACAAGTTTCAATAGCGGTGTGGATGTAAGCATTATAACATTTTTCCAGAATGTCCCGGGCAAAATCCACTTGGGTTAAAGGTTCTCCACCCGTTAACGTAATTCCTCCTTTTTTACCCCAGTATTGACGATCCCTTTGTATAATTGAAAAAAGCTCATCAACAGAAATTGTACGTCCGCTCATACGCAAAGCATCTGTATAGCAATTGTCAATACAGGTATTCTCAGGGCACTTTTCACAAATATCCCTGTCAATCACAGGTTTTTCATCTATGAATTGTATTGCTTTGTTTGGACATGATGTTTTACAATTTCCACAACCGATACATTTGGCAGAATAATATAATGGAATATTCGATTTGCTGATACCTTCAGGATTGGAACACCAAAAACAACTAAGAGAACAACCTTTAAAAAAAATCAAAGTTCTTGCTCCGGGACCATCATGAACAGAAAAACCCTGAATGTCGAAAATAGTGCCTGAATGCTGGTTTATTTCCAAGAAAAGTCCTTACAAGTTACAGCTTGCAAATCAGGGTACGCAGTTGTTTTTTTCATACATAAGCCCAAATTGTTGTCTTTTATTGAGAAATGTTTACAATGTTTACATTTTGAAGCTTTATCAAAGTCGGAGCAGCCAGATTCATCTGCGTTTATTTTGTCCTTTGTTATTTTACAAATGCCCTTAAAAACATCAATAGCTAAATAGTATTTGCAATCTATATGGTTCATTTCAAAATCCTTTCAATGTTTTATTTTTGTCTAAATTTCAGCATATTCGGTTCGAGCAATCACTTCATCCTGTATTTGCTTACCCAGTTCTACCCAATATTGGGTAAACCCTGCAACACGTACCATTAAACCTCTGTATTTATCAGGATTCTTTTGTGCGTCTTTGAGCATGCGAGAGTCAACAATATTGAATTGTACATGAAATCCGCCTTTTCGTAGATAAGCTTTTATCAGCTCCAAAAATTTACGAGCTCCTTCGCGTCCCTGAATAACGGAAGGATGGATCTTCATATTCAATTGCGAGTTTTGCGATAACGCGTGATTATAACAGGTAGCTGACGAAAATAATGCATAAGGTCCATTTTTATCAGTCCCGGGATAAGCAGAAACAGAACCATCGGCAAAAGTGGTTCCGCTAAGCCTTCCATCAGCAGTAGCCAGAGTTACAGCTCCCATCGGACCATGTGTTGATACCGAAATTTGACACGAATACAATGGTTCATTATAAAGAGATGCATAATTTTCACACATTACACTAAACCACTTCTGCCACTCTTTAAATATATCATCGACATATTTATCATCATTACCATATTTTGGAGCATCAAGGCACTGCTTATGTATTTTAAGCCAGGTTCTATAATCTGTGGTTTTCATCTGTTCTGTCAAACTATAAGCGCCGGTTTCTGAAGCTGAAATATATCCAAAGTTTTCTATGATAACTGTTTTTAATGTATCCATAGAAAAATTCTTTTCTTCAAAGACATTCTTTTTGATTGATGATAAAGAATTAACCAGGTTTACACCACCGCATATTTCCACATTAAATGTACGATTATAACGACTTCCTTTTTTGCTGATATCTTTTCCTTTTTCCAGACAGTCAGGTTTTAACATACTGTTTATGATGGATGGAGATATTTTGCCCCACACATCATGCTGAATATTATTTGTTAAAGTTAATACTTCAACTGTTAAACTGAAATATTCTTTGAAAGCTTTCCAGATTTCATCATAAGATTCTAATTTATAGCCATGAGAAGGATAAACTCTTCTTCCTGTTCTTTTGTCCAGACCATCAAAAAGAACAGCTTCCAAAACTTTGGGCAATGATATAAAATGTACCCCAACACTTGTAGCAGGAGCAGAGCCACCAGGAATATAATGTGTTACACCGTCCAATTCGAGAGGCATCCAGCTTCCAGCGGATGTTTCTAGGCAACCACCAATTGACCATGCCCGTGCTTCTTCTATATCTAATCCTTCATTTTTAAAATTGTTTAGAAGAAATTCCATTGCCACCCTGTTATTGACCCATGCTGGATAACCGGTTCCGATTTTTGTACATTCCACGCCCTTTAACAAGAATTCCTCCGGCAGTTTTTCATCGTATAATAAACTTAAGGTTGGTTGTGGAGTAGCACATGTCATTGCAGAATCAAGAATCAATATTTCCAGTTCATTCGCTGCACTTTCTCCATCTTTTGTTAATCCACCAATACAAAGGTTATTAAAAGTATTACCACTTAATACGCCACCTACAACGCCCATTGATGCGAAACAATCTAATTCCGTAAATTTCATCCGCATACACTCAAGAAGTTCATGCGTCTTTTCGAGTGTCAGTAAGCCCTTTTCCATATCCCGTTTCCAGAAAGGGTAGAGCACTTGTCCTAACCGCCCAGGAGATAATCCGGAGATTGCATCCTCATTTAATACTGCAACATGGAAAATCCATACCATCTGCAAAGCATCATGGAACGTTCGAGGTGGATTATTTGCAAGCCAATATAACCGTTCAGCAATTTCCAGGTATTCTGTTTTATTCTTTTCATCTTCTTCCAGAGAAGCCATAAGTTTTGTTTCTTCAGCATGGTTATTAATCCAACTTTGCAATCCTTCAAGCATAGTATGTACTGCTTTGTAAAAATAAAGTCTGTCCATATCAGGATAGCCTGCAGTTTGTTTCAGTTTTTCTTTACAGATATTTTTTATGCCTTCAATTCCATATTGCAGGGGATAGTAATAATTCATTACTTCCCGACCCTGGGGTAATGTATATCCGGAATCAAACATACATATTACAGCACGCATTATTTCTTCTTTCTCTTTGTATCCGGGAACTAATTGTTCATATTTATGACCCACATCATCAACCGATTTATTAAACCATTTTTTTGCAATATGCAAAAGAATAGGCATTTCTTCTTTCCGAAATCCAAACTTACCGGCAAGAGATATCACATTTCCTACACTCTGAGTAACATTACCTCCTCCTTGTCCTATGGTTGTAACTTTGTCGGCACTGACTTTGCCTGCTTCTAGTGCATCTTTATACATCTCGTCTTCCTGAGCCATAAAAAAAGCTTCGGAAAGCCAGGGCATTGGATAGGAACCTCGCAGGTAATGAGCTTTTCCTATAACCAGTAATTCACCTGGAAAAATCGCAGGAGTAATATGCTCGAAACCGGCTTTCAAAGCTTCCGCTCTTCTCACTATAGGAATTTCACCTTCCAATTCATCCCATCTTCTGGTGTACCAATATGGAAATTCAACAGAGGCTGATGATTTGGTTTCAAAATACATTTGCCGGGTTTTAGCTACCCTCGCAGAAGGCGATTTCTTAACCTCTCTTGATTGAATTTCTCCCTCAGGCTTAACGCCATAATAATTATAGATGACGCTTTCTGATAATGTTTTTTTCAAATCCATATTTTAATCCTTGTTTATTTTCGAAATAATTTCTCAAACTTCATTGCTGAGATGCTTCCAAAAAAATATAATAGCACAAATTTTGTAAATTTATAAATTACAAATCCAATTAAGATTGGGAATAAAATGAATTTCAGGATTATCAAACATGTGTATTCAATTAATATAAATAGTGTTTTCTTAAATAATTCTTTTATTCCTTTGAGAGTTGAACTAAATGATTTTTTTATACCTTTAGATAAAAGATTATCTTTTATTTCAGTCCATTTTTCAGTAATTTCTTCAATCTGAATGTTTATGTTCTTTTCAATATTTTTTGAGAAGATTTCACACGAAGCAAATGAAATGAATAATGTTAAGGGTATGAAAATAGAAATGATTAAACCTATGATAATAATTTTCTTGCCGATTTGCAAAAAATTTTTCCTAAGTTTTTCTTTAAGAAAACTGATGCAATAAAACAAAAAACCAATTGCCAAAATGTAAATTCCGATGTCTGTGAAATTTGCCATAAACAGCATTTTGAAAAAAGTGATTATTAATATTCCATACAATAAAATGCGCCAGACAAAGTCAACGAAATCATAAGGAGCCTGAACAATATCTCCTGCCTGGATATTGGTTTCTGCAGAAACTATAGCCGAAAATCCTCCACCAACCGTACTTCCCTCAATCACACTCAAAGACGATTTTAAGGTTGATACGATTATAAAAGTTGTTGTTTGTTTCAGCAGGCTTTTATCAGATATTTTTACAGCTTTATCGAGTATGAAAAAATAGAATAAAGTTATTAAAACAAAAACCAAAATTGCAGTAACGATTTTTTTAACAACGATTTTCGAGTTATCCATCGATCTCCCTCATTTATTTTGGCTAATTTTCGTTTCTTTGATTCTCAGTTTTATTCCCTCACCACAATTCGTACATATTTCATGCTGTTTTCTGTCTGTTAGAATCTCATTCCTGATTTGCTGAAATGCCTGATTTTTCCAGATTTCCTGCAATGATGTTTTTTTGATATTACCCATCTTATGTTTGATGTCTTTATCAAAGCAGCAAACAGCGATTTCTCCATTCCAGTTTACAACAGGTTGAGACCACAATCTGCGACATCTGTTCCGAATGCCGAATTTCAATTCAAAATCATCACCTTTTATTTTGTAACGTCTGAATTTTGAATTTTCCGGTAAGAAATTGAGAACATCTTCTTTGGAATATATTTGCACGGATTTCAATTGGAGTTTATCTACTTCAAGCTTTTTTGCCAGGTTTTTTATTTTATCAAGTTCGTGCTCATTGTGTCTCATCACAATAAATTGCCATTTTACGAAAGGTGTATGAGATTTATTTTCTTTCTTTGCTTTTACAATATTTTTCACATTCTCAAGAACTTTTGCCAGATCACCATTCACTCTATATTTGTTATAGGTTTCCTGAGTTGCTCCATCCAAAGAAACTACCAGGATATCTATTCCCGCTTTTACTAATTCATCAGCATCCGGTAGATAATTACCATTCGTAGAAACTAAAGTTATTAAACCTTTATCTGATGCATACTTTGACATTTTCAAGAAATCTTTATTAAGAAACGGCTCTCCCTGATTCCAGAGAACAACCAGAAATGTTTTTTTAGAGATTTCATCGATAGTCTTTTGGAATAAATGAAAATTCATATATCCTTTTTCACGTTTTAAAGAACCATTTCCAGATGGACACATCGGACATTTGAGGTTGCAGATATTCGTCGGTTCTATCATTACAATTGGTGGAAAACCCCAGACAATACTTTTTTTGAAGAGGATGGATAAATAATAAGATATAATAATCTTAATGAGATTTATCAAACGTATAAAATTAAAACATTTTCTAAATAAATACAGATATTCTGAAATCATTCTTCTATTTGTTACTCTTCGTTCTTCAGATCTTCGAGTAATTTCTCAGCGATTTCTCTATCTTCTTTGCTGACTTTTATTTCAACTTCTCCGAATGTAGCACTGGGAGCAAAACCCAATCCCATCCCAAAAACACCTTGCATATGTTCACCAGTTGCAAAGTATTTTATTTCTGCTTCATCTAAAATAGATTTTGCAATTGCTGTAATTGCCTGGTTTCCGGTTTTTAAAATCGTCACAAATTCCACAAAATCATCTGCTGGATTTTCAGAAAGTTTCTTTACTAATTTCAAATTACAATTAGGACAAACTGTAATTTCATCGACATATTCTGCTTTACATTTGGGACAATACATTTTCACTCCGTTGATTTCGTTCTAAATTGCTTCAAGATTCTTTTTACTATAAAGATTAATATTTCCATTTGATGTTCTGATATTAATCCTGTTTCCACCAATTCCCAGCTCACCTTTCACGTGTGTTGAAGATATTTTGCTGACAATTAATTTAATGTCATTTAATGAAATTTTTCCATTTGTAGTTTTCATTTCCAATTCAGCATCAGTTTCTGGAGAGAGATAGATTTTTATGGCTCCATTACTCGTTGAAACATCAATATCCTGATCGATTATATCAGGCAGTTCAACTTCAATTTTTCCATTTGAAGTACGAGCGTAAATAATTCCTTTTGTTTCAAAAATAGAAATTTTCCCATTACTTGTATTGGCATTAATAATTCCATCAACATTTCTTACAAAAATCTTTCCATTGGAGGTTTTTAAAATTGAGTTTCCAGTTGTACCTTGCAAACTGATCTTTCCATTTGAAGTGAGAATATCATTCACAATAATATATGATGGAACTTTGATTTCATAGGAAACAGATACTTTTGCATTTTTCGTAGGATATTCAGTTTGAATATTAAATTCATCGTTTTCTTGGTTGATGATAATTTCAACTTTTTTTAATTCATCTTCATTTAAAAAAGTTTTTTTGATAGCAAAAACTTCGATAAAACTATTTTCCCAATTTGAAATGGAGATTCCTCCGTTTTTATTTGAAACATTGAGTTTCGTTCCACTTCCCAGGTCATAAGTTTCTCTGAATTCTTCTGTAATAGCCAAACGCTCATTACATCCGATAATTGGTAAAAGTCCCATTAATAATGCGAATTTAATTAATTTTTTTATCATGATTTCTCCTTTTTTTTAATTTTTCAAATGATTTCTGCAAAATAGAAAAATGCTTGTCATTCTGAGGTTTCTCACATAGGTAATCTTTCGAAGAATCTCATTATAAGCGGAGTTCCTTCGATGGAAAAGCAAGAAGAAATTCTCCAGTCTTCGCTCGCTTCGACTTGGCAAGCAGGATGACAAAAAATACTTTATTTTGTAGAACTCAGAATTTTTTAGAACTAACATTTATTAAACGATATTTCCTTGAACCTAACCCGATTTTTTCTGCATGTTCAAGCTGAATTAAAGGATCAATATTTGGGAATGATATTTCTCCTAAATCCTTTTTGTTATGAATTTTTGATAAATCTAAAGTTGCCTGATCAAGTGCTACCGGATCATCTGAACCTAAAATTCCAATGTCAGCAATTATTCTTTTTTGGTTTATATCCATACAATCGCACAATTTTGTCATATTCACTAAAATATTCAGGTATATACATTTTTGTCTTTTTTGGATTATTGCTCCCAAAGCATATTCAGCCATACTTTTTTGTAGTTCAGTAGATTCTTTTCCCCAATTATATTTTACAGCATCATAATTGCATACAGTTAAGCATTCTCCACATCCAATGCATTTTTCAGTTATGATGAAAGCTTTTTTATCTTTTTCAATTATTGCATCTGCAGGACAATACTTGAAACACTGCTCACATAAATTGCAAAGTTTTGCTTTAATGAAAGGTTTGATTGAAGAGTGTTGTTTGAGTTTTCCTTTTCTGCTGGCAAAACCCATACCAAGATTTTTTATTACACCTGCCATTCCTGTGACAAGATGACCTGTAGGATGGGAAACCAGAATCAGAGAATCTGTCATCATGATTTCTCTGGCAATATTCACTTTCTGAAAGAGAATTCCCGGGATCGAAACTTCCATCTCTGAATTTCCCAGCAGACCATCTGCCATAATAAATGGAGCTCCTGTTTTCTCAAAAGTAAATCCATGTTCAAAAGCAAGGGTTAAATGTTCGATCGCATTTGAACGAGAACCGTGATAAAGGGTAGATGTTTCTGTTAAGAAAGGATGTCCGCCAATATTTTCAACTTCATCAACAATTATTTTTATAACTTCTGGAGAGATATGAGTTGTGTTATTTTTTTCGCCAACATGTAATTTGATAGCAACTTTATCTTTTTTCGTAATGTAATTTTCAAATTTCATGAAAGAGATAATTTTTTCTGTGGCAGTAACTCGTTCTTCTAATTTGCTGTTTTCAGATAATTCAACAAAAAAAACTTCTTTCTCAATCATTATTACTCCCCAAGAAAAGCATTTTTTTAAACTGAGATAATAAATATTAGCAAATGATTAATGTCAAGATGGAAATCCAATTGTGAATTTGTTGATTTAATCATTTGAAGATTTGTTGATTGATTTTTTCTCTTTTTGCTTTTTGCTTTTATATTTAGTCTTTCTCACTTTCTCCCTTTCTCGCTTTTTCCTTTTTAGTCTTTACAAAAAAAATACATTTTTAAATTAGTAATCAAAATTATAAAGATTTTAGGAGTATCAGATGGCAAAGATTGGATTCGATTTTCCCAGGAATCCCAGAAAAACTGCTTTATATGAAGTTGAAGATTGGTATCAAAATCTTTTAGCAGAAAGAATTGGAAGACCTTACGAATCAATTAAAAGAAGTAATTTCGGTGAATATGATATGGCTGTGAATTATTTAACTTCTGTTTTTGAGGAAGCAAAAGCGATCGAAAAAGTTGCGATTTTTAATATAGATCACATGGCACAAATTCAATTTAAAGGTAAAGATGCTGTCACATTTCTGGATAGAGTTTTACCTGCTAATGTTGCTGAGATGAAAATTGGACAATGCAAATATACTTTGCTTTTAACTGAGAATAGTACTGTTCTTGATGATTTGATAATTATGCGATTAGCAGATGAAAATTTTATTTTAGTTATCAATGCCGGACACGATATTACTGATGAAGAGAGAAACCTTTTTGCAGATGCGGATTATATCGTCTCCTTAAAGAAAGATGGGGAAGATGTGAATGTTAAAGATATTTCAGATAAACTTGTGAAAATTGATATTCAAGGTCCTCTTTCGTACAAATTGGTAACCAGTTTATTCGGTGAATCTGTAGTGAAAAATCGTTACAAACCGGAAAAGAATATGAGGTTTTTTACATTCAATGAGTTTGAATATGAACAAGCTCATTATATTATCAGCCGAACCGGTTATACAAATCGCTGGGGCTGGGAGCTTTATGTTCCTGTTGAAGTAGCAGAACGGCAGTTTAAAAGGATTGCCTTGGGAGCCTTGGAACTTGGCGGATTGGTTGTTGGACTTGGCGGACGGGATGAGAACCGGATTTCTGCAGGAAATTTTGGTTTACCTTTGAACGGAAGCGAATATGATAAATTTCATACTCCGTCAAATGCTCCTCTTTTCAAGGCTGCGGTTGATTTGAATAAAGAAAATTTCATTGGTAAGCAAGCTCTTCAAAAGGAAATAGAATCAAACATAAATAAGAGAATGGTTCTTTTTATAACTGAGGGGATTGTGAGTCACAGAGGAATTTATCTTGATGGGAAACGGATAGGAACTGTTACATCCAGCATTAATTCACCGAATGTATCATTGGAGAAAAGAAGGTTTATCGGTTCGAAACGAAAAAATGTTTTGGATGAAAATGGAACTGCAGCGATTGGTTTGGGTTGGGTTTCCATCAATCCATTCGAAGTTGATAAAGAAGGAAAAGATATTCTGGAAAAAGATGGAAAAGCGGTTCGAATTAAAGTGGAATTTTTTCGCGAGGATGAAGAGAAAAATCCAAAAGGAAAACCAGTTCTCGGCTATATTTCCGGAGATGGAGTAACTCCTGCTACTGCTCCAAAACCTTTGAAACATATTCTGAATTTATAAACTCGAATTCAAATTAAATAAAAATGCTTGAAAACATAACAAATTTTTCAAACTTAATAATACCATCGATTTTTTTTCTTGGATTTATCATCTTGTTAATTATCAGTATCTTTCGCAATTGGAAAGTTGCAAATCCACAGGATCAATCTTATTCCATCGTAATAGCTTGCAGGAATGAAGAACGCAATTTACCATCTCTTTTTAAAGCTCTCGAACGAATTCAATATCCAAAAGAAAAACATGAAATTATTCTCGTTGATGATGCCTCAGAAGATAATACATTAAACCTGATAGAAGAATTTTGTAACAAACACGAAAATGCAGTTCATTTTCAATTAAGAGATAAAAATTCTGAATATAAAGGTAAAAAAGCAGCTCTTAAAAAAGCAATTGAAAACTCCAGATTCGATTTCCTGCTGTTCACAGATGCTGATTGTATTCCTCCATATAATTGGCTGAATAGTTTCAATGATTATATTTCTAATGATGTGGGAATGATTGTGGGCTATTCTCCCGAGAAAGATGTTTCTCTATTCAGAAATTTCACTCAAATGATGTCTGCTTCCATTTATTTTTACACGATTGGATTAGGAATTCCTTTCAGCAGTCATGGTAGAAACCTGGCAATAAATAAAAATGCCTTTAAAGAAGTGGAAGGTTTTGAAAAAATAAAACAACATACTTGCGGTGAAGACAAACAGCTTCTCAATCTAATCAAAAAAACAAAGTATAAAATTGCTTATAATTCTGACATAAAAGTTTTCACAAAACCAAATACAACAAATTATATTGACCAGCAAAAAAGACGATACGGACAATTTGGATTATCATCTCCCTTCTATAAATTTCTCTCTATTCTGGTTTGCCTTCTTTATCTTTACATTCCTTTTGGAGTGTTTATCTGGAATCAATGGATTGCGTTCATTTCTTATTTTGTCTTTTTTCTTTTTTATTGGATTATAATTCTTATTAAGCATAAAGAACGATTCTATCTGGTTCACATAATTTTCCTGTTATTTTACCCGTATTATCTGATTTTCTTTTCTTTGATGGGAATTATAGGGAAATGGCAGTGGAAGGAGAGAATGGATAATTCTTGACTTTAAGGAATTTCTAACATTTGAATGAATTGTAAAAAAGCAAGTAAAATGATTCTATTAGAATATCAATCTAAATCCCGCTGAAAAAAAAGCACATAAAACAACAAATTCATAGATTAAGATATAGGGTAATTTCAAAAAATTATATTTAACATATAACAAATCAAGATAGATTGAAATAATAAAGTTAGCAATCCCTTTTGCAATAAGAGAGATGGGGCGGATATTTTGAATTCTTGCAACCTCATAAGTCTCATTTCTTATCCGTTTAAATAAATTTGAAAAGTTTAAATTGTGACTATGTTTCACAATAGCAGATTTAGAATAAACAATATTATAACCTTTTTTGCGAATTTTTTCTGCCCAAAGCCAGTCTTCAGAAATACTGATCTTTTCATCATATCTGTTTTTTTTCCATAATTCTTTTTTAATTGCAGAATTTGAATTAGTAAACATCCCTTTGGGAGGTTTATTAAATGTTCCAATTATTCTTCTTTTCTCACAGAAATTACAATCATCAAGAGGTATCTCCTTGCCAAACACTCCTGCAATCTTATTATCTTTTAATGGTTCTACTAAGTTATCAAGCCAATGTTCATTCAGGGGAATTGCATCTTGTGATAAAAATACATAATATTTTCCTTTCGCTGCTCCACATCCTTTGTTCAATGATCCCCCATAAGTAAAGTTAGTTATATTTATTACTTTAACATCATATTTTCTTGCTATATCTAATGTCTTATCTGTGCTTCCTGAATCAACAATTATTACTTCAAAAGAATATCCCGTTTTTTGATTAAAAATTGCATCTAAACAGTTTCTAATCTTTTCGTCATTAAATGTTCTTATTATTATTGAAACATCCATTTGTAGAGCCTCTATTTTAAAGGAATTTTAACATTAATATACATTAGATTAAAGAATGCTTCAGAAAATATATTTTTTATCAATCAGATATTTTTTTATAGATTGTTTCCAATGTGGCATAAAATTTATTTTTGAGGTTTTTAACCTGGTATTTTCTAAAACAGAATATAATGGTTTTTTTAAAGATTTGGAGAAATTTCTGGATTTTACATTTTCAATTTCTACATTCAATTTCAGAAGTTGAAAAATATATTTTCCAAACTCAACCCAATTGCATTTACCTTCACTGGTTGAATGGATAATCCCCTGCAAATCGTTTTTAATAATTAAATAAATTTGATAAGCTAAATCATTTGTGTATGTTGGTGAAGTAAATTCATCTTCAACTAAACTGATAGATTTGTTACTTCTTGCTGATGTAATTATTTTATCCACAATATTTTCAGTTCTATTCTTATTATCACCATAAAGAGCAGCTGTTCGGACAATCGCATAATGTTGACAATAATTTTGAATTATTTTTTCTCCCACATCTTTAGTAAGCCCGTAACAATTTATTGGATTTGTTGTATCTTCTTCTAAATAAGGTTTGGTTTTGTAGCCATCAAACACATAATCAGTACTTATATGGCAAAGAAAAATATCTTTTATATTACACAAATAGACTAAATATTTTAATGAAATTCCATTAATTTCCATTGCTTTATCAAATTCGGTTTCTGCTCGATAAACATCTGTGAAAGCACAAGCATTTATGATTATATCCGGTTTGATTTTTTCTGAAGTTGATGTAAGTACATTTTTATCAATTATATTGAATTCAGGTAAATCAAATCCTTTGAATTTTATGTTTTCCTTTAAAAACAGTTTACTTAAAGCTGTTCCTAATTGACCTTTTGAACCTAAAACTAATATATTCATAATTGCTTAAATATGAAATCCTTTTTGATTTCTTTAAACATGTATAAGTTATTATCTTTATCTGAAACTTTTGGATTTTTTATCTTCCAGTCAATTGCCAAGTCTGAATCATTAAAATGGATTCCTCTTTCATCTTGTGGAGAGTAAATTGCTGTACATTTATATAAAACTATTGCTTCTTTGGATAATACTGAAAAACCATGAGCAAATCCTGGAGGTATCCAGGATAATTTTTGGTTTTCTGCAGATAATTCAATTGAGAAATGCTTACCAAAAGTTGGAGAACCAAAACGAATATCAACAGTTACATCGAGTATTTTTCCAGTTATAACATGAATTAGTTTTCCTTGAGTATACTTTCCAACCTGATAATGTAATCCGCGAATCGTTCCAAACTTTGAATATGACTGATTATCCTGAACAAAATTATCACTAATTCCATGTTCCTTAAATTTTTCTGCTTGAAAAACCTCAAAAAAATATCCTCTATTATCACGATAAATAACTGGGATAATAATTTTTACATCTTTTAATGGAGTATTGATAATTTTCATATTTTCATCTTTTCGTATATTTATTATTTTTGATATCTATTATGCATGTGTGTATTGCTAAATATTTTTATCAAATATGATTTATAGCTACAATTCGGCATTTTATTAATTAGTTCTTTTAATTCCTTTCTTGAAATGAAATCCATCATATAAGCAACTTCTTCAATACAAGCAATTTTCAGATCTTGTCTGTGTTCTACTGCTCCAATAAAAGTAGAAGCTTCCAGAAGTGATTGCGGTGTTCCTGTATCCAGCCAGGCTATTCCTCTGCCAAATAACTCAACTTTCAATTTGTTCAGTTTAAGATATTCTTTATTAATATCTGTTATTTCAAGTTCACCTCGAGTTGAAGGTTTCAATTTTTTAGCTATTTCTATAACATCATTATTATAAATGTATAAACCAACAATCGCAAAATTAGATTTTGGTTTCTTTGGTTTTTCTTCAATTGAGATTACCTTTCCATTTTCATCAAATTCAATAACACCATATCGTTGAGGGTCTTTTACATAATAACCAAAAACTGTAGCCCCCTTATTTAATTTCACAGCATTACGGATAAAGTCGAGTTTACCATAAAAAATATTATCTCCCAAGATCATAGTAACAGAATCATCGCTAATAAATTTTTCACCTATCAAAAAAGCATCAGCAAGACCTCGAGGTTTATCTTGGATTGAATAAGAGAATGATAATCCGAACTGACTTCCATCCTTAAACAACTTTTCATAAAAAAGAATTGTTTCGTCATTGGAAATAATTAGAATATCTCTAATTCCCACTAACATCAAAACAGAAAGAGGATAATAAATCATTGGTTTATCATAAATCATTGTAAGTTGTTTGCTGTATATTATTGAGGTAGGATATAAACGTGAGCCTTCTCCTCCTGCTAAAATGATTCCTTTCATGTTATGATTCCTTTTCAAAATATTTCTATAATTAATGATTGTATATTTTATTTAATGAGATTTGAGTCAATAAAAAGTTCTTTTGAAAGTAATTTGATAGAAGTTTTAAGTATCAATGAATTTTATATCCAATAAATTTTTTTATTTTGATCTGGATAAAAAATTGTCCACTTCAAACCTTTAATTGTCCGTTTCCCGTGAATGTTTTTGACATTAAAAGAAAAACTTGCTAATTTTTTAATGCGAGTTTAAAAAAAAACTCAATAAAATTATGGAGAAGAAAAATGAAGATTAGTATTTTAATGACACTCATTATTGCAGCAATGTTGTTAATAGGAGCGGAAGTTTGCCAGGCTCAAACCAATTTTGCAAAAGCTTACACTGGGGAAAGTCTGGATTTTTGCTACGATATAGGACTTACCGATGATGGAGGGATTATCGCGAGCGGTAAAAAAAATCACTGACTAGAAAATGAACAGGATAATGATTTCCTTATTCTGAAGATCGATTCAAACGGTTATCTGGACTGGGCAAAGATGGTTGACGGTGGTGCAGATGATCCAGGTTATACTGCTCAACAAACTTCAGACGGCGGTTACATTCTGGTTGGTAAAAGTGATTCTTACAATTGGTTTCCTGGAGTAGGAGAATATTAAGGACTGCTTGTAAAATTGGATGCTGACGGCAACCTCGAGTGGGCGAACACCTACGAAAGTATAGAAGATGACAGGGATCATTTTTTCACAGTGCAGTCTTGGTTGTCACTTTTTAATGAACCGAAAATACGTAAAGTTACCTTAGGGCGTTATGGGCTTTAATCGAATAAATTTGTAAATTGGTTAATAATTGCTTTACACGGAAAAGTATTTTTTTGTTGTGTCTTGAGAAACAACGATCCATAATGGAGGAAGAATGGTAAAAAAAATTATTGTAATTACAATTATGATCTTTTTTGTACAACTTGTGTTCGCTGACGAACCAACAGAAACAGAGAAGGAACTACTAGAAAATCAAGAAAAAATGCTTAGGAATCAAGAAGAGATATTGCAAAGAATTGACAGCAGAAGAGGATTTAAAGATAGAAATATTCTCAATGTAATGGGAATGCCGACAGCTTTTGCCTTAAAAAAGAATGAATTTATTATTGGGTTTGGTTCTGTATATTATGGAATTTCAGATCATCTACAAGTGGGAACTAATTTGTTACTCTTCTTACTGCAGGATAGAAATGTTCAGATTAAAACGAACTTATATACATCATCAAAATATGCTTTTGCAACTGGTTTGAGATTTGATCATTTTGCTTTAAAAACGTTTGGAAGTGATACAAACTATTCATTTTTGTCTCCATATGCAGCTTTTTCACATTCAACGAGTGAGAAGTTTAAATTTCATCTTTCTGGACAATATTCGATGTATTGGAACAGTAAAGAAGAGGATATTAAAGATGCAGAACCATATTGGTTTGTTCAAGGATCATATACTTCGATAGGAATGGAGATAAGTGTATCCCACCGCACTAAGTTCGTTGGTGAATTTGCATATGATTTCACGTATGAAGGAACCAGAACAGGAGGTGCTTTCCTTTGGGGATGGGAAAAACTACGATTGAAAGTAGGTTTAAATTCCTATACATATGAGAATATTAGTAACATCATAGTACCTTCATTTAATATATGGTGGAGATTTGATGGTTAGTAATAAATAAGTCATAATCGGCTAAAGTTTTTTTTCAGCCGTTTTTTTCTATCAAGATTGATTATTCCAACTTGAACCATTAAAGGTATTACCCTCTTCTTCTATAAAAAATTCGAATCACTATTTTCGAACCTTTTACCCGTCAATCCTTGTGAATGGTGATATGTTCAATCTGTTAATATTTTTTGTTACGTTTTTCCACTAATTTTGTTACTGTATGGCACTTAAAGCACTTCCTGTTGTGAATTGATATTAAACCACCGCATTGGGAGCAATGGTATTTCTTATATTGCTCTTCGAAAAATTTCTCGGTTCCCAGCTTATGAATAAATTCTAAATTCTCTTTCACACTCATTTCGTAATTTTCTTTGTACCTTTTGTCCATACGATCGATCTGCCGACAAGGGTACTGGTCGCATTCAAAGCAGAAACTGGCAGATGCATTTCCTTCTAAAGCACTATTGATCCCGGAACACTTGGCAAACAGGTATGAGCATTTTTTATTTCCAGGTCGGCAACCTCTGCAATAGTTCCGATCCAATTCATTTACATAAGCAAGATACTTACTGCAAATAGCACAATTCATACCGCAGGGAGCGATAAGTTCTAACGGAATAGTTTTCTTCATTTTCTCTTCTAATTGCTTCAGACTTTGTTTTATAAACTTCATAACAAACAATTTTCCAAGGAGAACCAGATTTTGTTGATCTGCTTCCACCTGAATTATGTCGTTCTAATCTGAGTTCTAAATTTTCTGTATAACCACTATAATATTTGTCTTTTGAATTTGAGTAGATAATATATGTATAAAACATCTTACTTTTTATGTTAATGAATCAGATAAAAAATGGCGGGAGCGACGGGACTCGAACTCGCGACCTTCTGCGTGACAGGCAGACGTTCTAACCAACTGAACTACGCCCCCGAATATTCTATTCAAAACACGGAGCACATTTATTTAGGTGCTGTTTTTGTGTCAAAGTTTTTTTCTGTCCTTAAAACAAGTATATTTTTTTAATTCGATTTCAACTTTTCCATACATTTCACTTTACAAAAAACATCAATTTTTGGTAAAAGTAAAATTAGTTGGAGAAGAAATGGCAGATAGAATAATTCGCGGTATTACAAAAAAAAAATTCGTTCGTTTCTTTGCTGTAGATTCCACAGAAACAACAAAGTATACATCGCAAATCCATAATTTATCCGGTACGACGTCTGTTATCATGGGAAGATTATTAAGTGCAGGTTTAATGATAGCCTTTGACATGAAATCCTCAACTGATCTTTTAACTCTGAAATTGCAATGTGAAGGACCGATTGGAGGAGCTCTTGTAACTGCAAATAATAAAGGTGAAATTAAGGGTTATATTAATAATCCTCAGATAAAGTTACTTTTTAGTTCTGAGAAGATTATCGATGTAAAAGCTGCCATTGGAAAAGGACTTATTACAATTATCAAAGACCTTGGTTTGAAGAATCCTTATATTGGAAATGTAAAATTGATATACGGAACAATTGCCAGAGATCTAACTCATTATTTTGTTAAGTCCGAGCAAATTCCATCTTCTGTTGGTTTGGGAGTTTTGACGAATGAAAAAGGTGAAGTTCGACAATCCGGAGGTTTTATTATCCAACTTATGCCAGACGCTCCTGAAGAAGTAATTTCCAAAATTGAAACTAATCTGAATAAATTTCCACATTTGACTGATGTGATGGATATGGATTATAAGATTGAGGAAATTATGAACGATTTTATTCTAAAAGGACTTCAACCTGAGATAAAAAAGACAATTCCTGCAAAATTCAGGTGTGATTGTTCCAAAGAAAAATTCAAAAAAGGACTGAAACTTTTAGGAAAAGAAGAACTGGAAAAAGCAATATCTGAAAAAGAGAAATTAGAAACAGTATGTCACTTTTGTAATAAAAAATATATGTACGATGAGAATGAAATTTTAAAGATTTTAACAGAAATATAAAGGATAAACATTATGAATAAAAAATCACTTTTCATAAGTATTGGAGTTTGTTTTGTAATTTCTATTATAGCTTATTTTATTAATTTCTTACCGTATCATTTCTACAGTTTGTTTAATAAATTTGGATTACTTTTGGATTATGATATCAAGCCGCTATTATATTCTATTTGGCAAGTTCAGGCATTAATATCCACGTTAACGATAATGATTCTTACTATAATGCAAACACTATTCGAGAAACGAATCTATGGTTTAAGATTTTTAGAAATATTAGAAATGAAATATTTTTTTTCGATTCGTATAATGATAAGTATTATCATGGTTTTTATATTATATTTCTTTGTTGCTAAAGAAATGCTTGCCAGCATAATTTTTATTTTTTCTTTAAATACATATCTAATTATATATTTAATTTTAACATCATTTAGATTGGCAATGTTTCCCGAGGATCTTGATGATTATATTAGGGATGTAATAAAAAAAATAATTTTAGAAGAGATAAAATCTGAAAATGGTGAATATTATGAAAGCAAATAACATCATAAGTGATTTGAATAATCATTGTATTGAATATTTAAAAAAAGGAGATATAACTGGAGCAAGTAAGAATATAAAATTTATGGAAAAACTTTTTAAAGAAGCTTTTATTGCTTCTGAACATCCTTTAAATTCAAAAATTGTAAGATATATTTTCAATTCATATAAAAGAATAATATTTTCTTTAAGAGAGTATGAATTCTATGAAGAATCAAATAATCTTTTCTTAGATTTATGTAATATTATTTATCATCAAAATAGTTATAAAAAAATCCAGTCTGAAATTAAAGACAATGATTTCACAAAAAATATTTTTAGTATTGATATTATGAAAATATTAACGGGTATAATTGAATCTGTATCAATTAGTTCATATTACTATGATATTAAAAGGAAAAAAATTACTGATCTGTTAAATCGAATTTTGATTAATTGTAACAATTTTTGTTCATCTGAATTCATCTTATTTGTACCGAAATCATTTGCACATTATTATACTATAATACACGAAAATAATAAAATGGATAGAAATATAAATCTAATGATAAAAGAAGATTTTATCATCAATTTACTTGATAATATTTATACATTTTCTATTAGAGATAAAGACATAAAATGTGAAACACTATTTTTGGATATACTCTTAGAATTGTCCATAAAGAGCATTGAATACGAAGACTATTATTTTTTTTCCTTACTTCAAAGTAAGTTTAATAAATACCAAGAAGACTATATTACAAAACATAATATAGTTAGACTCAGATATTGGGCTTTTATTAATGTCAATATCATTTATTTATTTATCCTTTTTTGTAATGGAAAAAAAACTAACTTATTATTATCCAAAGAAATGGAAATTAGAAATAAGAAGATAAATTATAATATTTTGAATCGATATAAAAAAAATATGGATAAAATTTGGCTAACTCTAAAAAGAACTAAAAAACATATGGATAGAATAGAATCAAATTATATTGAATCTTGGGTGATGTTTAGACCAATGATGAGATATAAAGCCCAAGATTTTTTCTTTTTTTCTACAATATCTTTTGAAGGATTATCATTGAAAAAGATTTCAATGGATATGGAAGATAAAGTAATGCTTAGCAAATTTTTTGCCAGTGGGGATATTAAAACCGAATCTGATTACTTAAATAAATTTTATGAATTTACAGGCTTTAAAAGACCTGATGATAACGAGTTGAGGAAACGTGCAAATGAATTTATTAAGTATATTGAAATAAGAAATGAGAAACTTCCATAACAAAAAAAAACTCGGACAACATTTCCTGAAAGATAAGAATATCGTCCGCAAAATCGTGAAATTAGCTGGCATCAAACCAGATGATTATGTCTGGGAAATCGGACCGGGAAAAGGAATCTTAACAGAAGAACTTCTTAATAGAAAGTGCAATTTAACTACATTTGAAATAGACGAAAAATTATATCCGATGTTAGAAGATAAATTTTCTAACAAGATAAATTTAATCAAAGAAGATGTTCTAAAAGCAAATTGGAAAAAATTACTCCCAAGTGAAAAAGTAAAAATCGTTGCCAATCTCCCTTTTCAGATTACATCTCCGTTTTTATTCAAAGTCGTCAAATTTTCAGAGCATTTTTCCAGAATTGTGATAATGATCCAAAAAGAAGTTGCCCAAAGAATAAAAGCAAAAGTTGGCTCAAAAGATTATGGAATTCTAACTTTGAAAATACAATATTATTTTGATGTTTCGTATGAGTTCACAGTTAAATCACATCTTTTTTATCCAAAACCAAAAGTAGATTCTGCAGTAATCAGTCTAATTCCCAGGAAAGAAAAACCTGAAATTGAGGATGAAAAATTCTTCTGGAGAATTGTGGAAACTTCCTTCAGGAATAGAAGAAAAATGCTGCGGAATAATTTGAAAGAGATTTTAAATGCTGAGCAAATAAATGAATTATCTAATGATTTCGATCTTTCAAAAAGAGGAGAAACATTAACTGAATCAGAATTTATAAAACTTTATGAAGAAATCGAAAGGATCCAAAAAACAACTTGAGTTCAGACGGCTTTAGCCAGTCTTGACTTAAGTTGTTGAATATGATCTACTCAACTTAACACAAGATTCTTCAACTTATGTCAAGTTTCGTAACACAATGGATTCCCGATTTCTCGAGAATGACAATAAAAAACAGGATTTAATTTAACGTTGACAAAAATTGCTTTTTATTCCAATTAGAAAATTGAGATTTTAATAGATTAAACATGAAGGTAATTAGTTTAATTGAAATTTGAAAAAACACTCGGCAAAGGCGATTAAATTGCCGATAAAAAAATAAATTATTTGTCCGCGTATTTCGCGGGTAAATGATTATGGAGAAAAAAGATGAAAAAAACAAATTTAGTTTTAGGATTTATGTTGATTATGTTATTTGCAATGGGTATGAGTTTAATGGCCCAAAACAACTGTCTTGATTTTGACGGTACTGAAGATTACGTAAATTGCGGAAATTCAGCGAGCTTAAATCCAGGCATCGGCAGTTTTACGATTGAATCGTGGATTAAACCGGATGAGTTGAGTGGAACAAAAAGGTTTATTTGGAAAAATGACGGAACTACACCTCCATTTGATGGCTACTATTTCATGACTAACGGCTCTACATCAATGGCTGGATTTGGTGATGATTTAGAATCAATACAAGTCTCTGGGGGAACATTATCCGCCGGAAGTTGGCATCATGTTGCAGTGGTTAGAGATGTTAGCGCTGACAAAGTAATACTATATTTAAACGGAGTTTTAGTTGACGAAGCAACGGATAACACAGATAATATTAATTATTCCGGTAATTTCGCTATTGGTGGAAGACCGGGTGAACCAGAATGGTTTGATGGTCTGATAGATGAAGTGCGCATCTGGAATGACGCTCGCACCGAAGCTGAAATCCGCGCTAATATGTGCAAAGAACTTGCTGGAAACGAAAGTGGATTGGTTGCCTATTATAAAATGTCTGATGGTTCCGGTACTTCTTTAACAGATAATAGTACAAATTCTAATACCGGAACCCTTACTAATATGGATAATTCCGATTGGGTAACTTCCGGAGCAGCAATTGGCGATGCCAGCACTTATGATTATTCTTCACCAACAAGTATAAATCTTGCTTCTGATGACGGAGACGATATTATAGTTGATACAATCACCGGTTCTCCTAGTGGCGTTCAAGTTTATAGAGTTGATTCCGCACCAAATGTAACTACTCCGCCAGCAGGGCTGGATCAACTTTCTCAATCACATTACTTTGGTGTCTTCATTGCCGGAGGGTCAAGCCCAACCTATACACTTACATATAATTATGATGGACATCCGGGCATCTCCAATGAGAACAATCTTGAACTTGCTTCGAGAAGCAATAATGCAGCAACGAGTTGGACGGATTTGAATGCAATCTTAAATACAACAAATAATACACTGATCAAAGCAGGTCAAACCGGAACAGAATATATTCTTGCTTCTATCAGTGACAATTCTCTTCCTGTAGTTCTCTCATCCTTCACAGCACAATACATAGATAATACTCCAACTTTGTGCTGGATAACCCAATCTGAAACAGGTAATGCAGGTTGGAATATCTTTCGTGGAGAAACAAACGAAGCACTTTCCAATGAGGAAACATATCAGCTTAATTTATCTTTAGGTTTGATTCCCGGAGCAGGAACAACGAGTGAACCAACAGATTACAGTTTTGAAGATGTCTTTCCGATTATTGAAGGAACCACATATTTCTATTGGTTAGAGAGTGTGGATTATTCCGGAGAGTCCGAAATTTACGGACCGATATCTCTAACCATTCCGGAGAATGAATGGCAAAATCCTAATTCACCGGTAATTCCCAAACCTTATGGTTTACATCAGAATTATCCCAATCCGTTCAATCCCAACACAGAAATAAGTTTTATAATGAAGGAAAGCTGTATTGGAGAATTGAACATTTATAATGTTAAAGGTCAGAAAGTAAGGATATTGTTCAAAGATAAATCAATTCCAAAAGATGAACTGATAATCAATATATGGAACGGAAAAGATGAATCCGGTAAAGAGGTGTCAACCGGAGTATATTATTACAAACTGCGAACAGATAAGAAAGATTTTATTCGCAAGATGATCTTAATAAAATAACTATTTAGACTTTCCGAAACCTATCTATGAGAATTTTCTTCATAAGAGATTTCGGAAAGGTAAGTCCAAGGTAAAATTAATTTCAGTCTTTTTTTCTTGTGAAAATTAGAGGGGGATGGATAAAACTATTGACTTTCAAAATAGTAAATTATTTTTGAGAAAAAACTAAGAGGTATAAAAACTAAAAGGGAGATTTTATGAAAAAAACAAGTTTAGTTCTCGGATTTATGCTGATTATGTTATTGGCAATGAGCACAAGCCTGATGGCTATTACTTTCACAGTAACCTCAATTAATGATACAGGAAGTGAGACAGCTACTGAAGGTAAATTAAGCTGGGCTATTACTCAATCAAACATTTCTCCCAGCGACGATGACATCGTTTTTGATTTAGATTCCGGGTCCACTGTAACTATAAGTGGAGCACTTCCCACAATTACTGATGCTGTAACAATTGATGGTGATGATGGCGGAACAGCGGTAACTGTGCAGGTTACTACGCCGGGCACCTCCACATATCGTGTTTTTAATATCAATGCTTCCGATAAAACAGTTAATATTTCTAATATGACGATTAAAGGTGGGGATATCTCTGAACAATCAGGTGAAAATTCTTATGGAGGTTCGATTTATATTAAGGATGCTTCAGTTTATATTTCAAATTGTACAATAACTGGTTCCAAAGCCGCGTATGGAGGGGCAATTCTTGTAAACGAATTGAGCGGTCCATTCTCCTTAAATAATTCTACAGTAAGTAACAGCATTGCAACATTCAAAGGGGGGGGATACGTGTATTCTATAGTCACATAACAATTACTGGTTCCACAATAAATGGCAATGAATGTTCTCAATATGGGGGTGGTATTAGTTATGCAGGACCTGAGAATGGAAATGAAAGACTTACTGTAAATAATTCTACTATTTTTGATAATGCTCAAACATCAGCTTCATCTCCCTATGGCGGTGGTGGTATAGCAATGGAAGGATATACAGTTATTACTAATACCACAATAGCTGGAAATACAGGCAATTATGGTGGTGGCTTATATTTTTATAATGGTAATTTAAATATTAGGAATAATATTATGGCTAATAATACTGATAATGAAGGAGGAGCTGATTATTATTATAGACTCGGAACATTAACAGATAACGGCTATAATGTTGTCGAATATTCAAATGTTGCAGCAAATGCAACGGGTGGTTTAGATAATTCCAATGATATTCTTTACAATACAAAATTTGATCTTGCTGGCACATCATTTTCAAGCTGGACCAGGAATGCATTTGCAGTATCTGGCAGTTTAGACCTCTCCTCAACACTTGCCTTAAACAACAATCCCAATGGAACCTTTACACTCACTTACACAAATGGCAGCAGTATTGGGATAGATGATGGAACCGGTTCAGATCCAGACCAGCGAGGTGCAGCAGTATACAATGGAACAAAGGATATTGGTGCTTATGAATGGTGTGGTTCAGATGGTGCCCTCCCCGTCACCCTTTCCTCTTTCACAGCACAATATATTGAGAGTGTTCCGGTTTTATGCTGGACTACCCAATCTGAAACAAGTAATGCAGGTTGGAATGTTTATCGTTCAGAGGTAGATATTCTGGAAGAAGCTGCTCAAATAAATACGGAACTGATTCCCGGAGCAGGCATCACATCCGAACCAACAGATTATATTTATGAAGATGAATCTGAACTAATGGAAAACACTGAATACTGGTATTGGCTCGAAAGTATCGACTATTCTGGCCTTACAGAGAGTTATGGTCCGATTTCTCTAATAATTCCGGAGCAGGGAGAAGAACCTGGTTCTCCGGAAATACCTGCAATTTATGGTTTACATCAGAATTATCCAAATCCGTTTAATCCATCTACTATAATCAGTTTTGCATTAAAAGAAGATATTTACGGTTCTCTTTCAATTTATAATGTAAAAGGTCAGCAAATTGTTAATCTATTTGCAGGCACAATACCCAAAGATGAATTAATGTCATTTATTTGGAATGGCAAAGATGAATCCGGTAAAGAGGTATCAACCGGAGTTTATTATTACAAATTGCGAACAGACAAGGAAGATTTCGTTCGTAAGATGATCTTAATAAAATAACTATTTCAACTTTCCGAAACCTATCTTTGGGTTTTTCTTCCCAAGAGATTTCGGAAAGGTAAGCTGTGTTTCAACCGTGACAGTCTACTTATGAGTGAAAGCGGGAATTTGTGAGATCCCCAGTCAAAATGAGGATGATAAAAAGAGTAATAAAATCTAAAGAAATGTAATGTCTTAAAATGAAATATCATATAAAATGTTTACAATGTGGAAAAACTTTTTCAGAAAATCGGTATATAACAAAATGTATTAATGGATGCGACTCAGTATTGAGGACTGAATATGAAAAAAAACAATTAGATATAATAGAGAAAAACCAAGGTATCTTGAAATACATTAATTGGTTACCTTTTAATAATATTTGTAAACAATTATCCGAGAATTGCAGTTCTTTTTCTATGTATATGAGCAGTAAATTAGCAGATTATTATGGATTAGAACACCTATTAATATGTTGTAATACTTATCAGCCTGGTTCAAATGAATCAATGCGAACCGGAACTTTCAAGGATATTGAAGCAGAGATGTCTTTCCAAAGAATTATTGAAACAAAGGAAAATGGGAAACCATTTGTTCTATCTTCCGATGGTAATGTAGCGACTTCATTCATCCATTATTCAAATATTTTCCAATATCCTATTGTTCTATCGGTTACAGAAGATGCAAGGCTAAATAGAATATGGTCGTTTAGAAAATCTAATCCTTACATAACGTTTATATCAATGCTTGGAAATTGTGATTATTATAACTCCATAGCTTTAGCAAATGAACTTGGGGAAAATATTCAATTTGTTTCTGAAGGTGGTGCTCTAAATATAGCCAGAAGAGATGGTATTGGAACAATTATGTTAGAGGCAACAAGATTATTAGGACATCTTCCTGACCATTATTTTCAGTCACTTGGTTCTGGTCCTGGAGCAATTGCTGTATATGAAGCTTCATTAAGACTTAAAGAAGATGGTAGGTTTGGAAAAACGTTACCTAAGATTCATGGCTCTCAAAATCATCCGTTTGTTCCCATGTATGAAGCTTGGCAGAGACGATCAAGAATAATAGACTCGAAATATCAAAATGAAAAAGCCATTGAGTTGACTAAGCAAGTCTATGCACACGTGCTTACTAATAGACATCCGGCATATTCAATCAAAGGTGGAGTCTTTGATGCTTTAAAGAATACTTCTGGAGAATTTTATAGTATAACAAATGAAGAAGCCATTAAAGCACAGAAATTGTTTAAAAAACTTGAAGGATATGATATCGAACCTCCAGTGGGTATAACAGTTGCTTCTCTCATTAAATCTATAGAATCTGGAACAGTTAATAAAGATGATTATATACTTCTAAATATTGCTGGAGGTGGAAGAGAGAATATGAAGAAAGAAAAATATATATTGAATCCAACAATAACTGTAAATAAAAAATATAATATTAATAATATATTGAGGATGATAAAATAGTAGGAATGATAAAAAAGGATTAATCCTTTCAAATTGAATTGAAATCAGTTCGCTGAAAATGAAACTATAAAAGATTTGGTTCAATTATTGCATAAATAAATATAAAAAATTATGGAGTTGAAATTATGAAGAAAATTGCATTATTCTTTTTATTAATGTGTGCTTTGTTTTTACCGGCAGAAATTATCGAAAAAACTTATTATTTTGAAGATTATGAAATATCTCAAATCGATGAATACCAGGTTATAAATTTTAGCAATACAATGCCAACTGGAAAAAGCAGTGAACCTGTTTTGCCGTATCATTCAATGTCTTTATTGGTTCCACCAGGAGAAGTTGCCGCATCTATTGAATTAATTGGAGAAAATGAAACAGAAATTCCCGGTAATTTCCAGCTTTATCCAAAACAGTATTATCAGCCAATCTCCAGTGGTGTTTCTGGCAAATTCGTTAAGAATGATGAGCTATATGCAAGAGATACTCAATATCCGGATTCTCATATTTCAGAATTTTCAACAGAGTTTATGAATGGTTATGCTCTGGCGTTATCAACCTTCACACCGATGAATTATAATCCGTTTTCAGGAAAGGTCTCTTTTTTCCGGAAAGTTACAATCAGAATCCAAACTAAACCAGATGTTAGAGCCATAGAAGCTTTGGATAATATGAATTCATCAAAACAGGTACAAAAGAGAATTGAACATGTTGCACAAAATCCAGGATTAATATCTGTTTATCCAACCAGTAATTTTCGTGAGGGAGAATATCAACTTTTGATTATCACAAGTTCTCAGTTTGAAAATGATTTTCAGGATTTGATCGATATGTATCTAACTCAGGGAATGATAACAGAAATTCAAACCACAGAATATATTTATGCAAATGTTACAGGTCAAGATTCACCGGAACAAATCCGAAATTATATTATCGATGAATATCAGAATAACAGCGTTGAATTTGTGCTTCTTGCAGGAGATATTGAGGTAGTGCCTTATCGCGGATTTTATTGCACGGTTCAATCATCCTCTTTGTATGAGGATGATGACATTCCCTCGGATTTATATTATTCTGCACTAGACGGAACTTGGAATGACGATGGAGACAATCTCTGGGGAGAAATTGGAGAGGACGATCTTTTGCCTGAAGTTTCTGTAGCGCGATTATCTTTCAGCAATCTTACAGAATTGGAAAATATGCTGAATAAAACTATTTCCTATCAGGATAATCCTGTTTTGGAAGACTTGCAAAAACCGTTTTTAGCAGGTGAAAATATGTGGAATGATCCCTTAACCTGGGGTGGGGATTATCTCGATTTGCTGATTGGATATCATGATGATAATGGCTATACAACCAATGGAATTCCTGAAGACCACGATTATGAAACCATGTATGATCGTGATCTGGGATCGTGGTCAAGTACGGATTTAATTGCTAAAATAAATGAAGGAAAATCCTTTATTCATCATGCAGGTCATGCCAGTTCAAATTATTCCATGCGTATGAATTCGAGTGCTATTACCAATAATAATTTTTCGCTTGTAAATGGAATAGACCACACTTTTACTTTAGCATACAGTCATGGTTGCAATTCCGGTTCTTTTGATACAAATGACTGCATTGGTGAAAAGATGTTGTATATCGAGAATTTTGCTGCTGCCTTTGTTTGCAATTCCCGCTATGGCTGGTTTAATGAAGGACAAACCGAAGGACCTTCACATCATATACATCGCGAATTTATTGATGCTCTTTATGATTGTAAGACAGATAGGATAGGTCAAACACATCTGGAATCTAAAATTGATACAGCTCCCTGGGTGAACGCTCCGGGACAGCATGAAGAAGGAGCTTTGCGCTGGTGTTTTTATGATTGTAATGTGCTGGGAGATCCGGCCATGTCTATCTGGACAGATGAGCCGCTTGATATCGTGGTTAATCATGATCCTTTTATATTGGTGGGAGCACCCTCTTTCTTTGTAGAAATAATGAGCTTGGGAAATCCGGTAGAAGGTCTTAACTGTGTTTTGATGAAAGATGGAGAGCTGCACGGTGTAGGTGTTACAGGTGTTGATGGTTCGGTTGATATTCAGATCGATCCGCCGATTGTTACAGCAGGTGAAACAGACCTCATTATTACAGGTTACAACTGTTTGAAAACGACATTTTCCATCCCAACCATTCCCAGCGGATATTATATCGATCTTATTGATTATTCTGTAAATGCCGGCAATGATGATGTGATTGAATTCGGCGAATCAGCTTCATTGACTATTTCCATTCAGAATGTGGGCGGTGCAGGTGATATTCATAATGTTGTGGTTGCACTTTCAATTTCCGATGAATATATTACATTAACAGATTTCACGGAGCAAGTTGGAACTATCGCATCCGGAGCAACTTTAATTTTATCAGATGCCTTTTCCTTTGATGTGGATAATTCCATTCCGGATAATCATGAATTGCTATTTGATGTAACCATTACATCAGATGAGGGAACCTGGGAACACAATTTGGATTTGATTGGTTATGCACCTGTTATCTTCCTGGAAAGCGTGGAAGTCTGGGATGGAGGAAATGGATTTCTTGATCCTGGAGAAGAGGCTTGTCTGGCTATCAACCTGGTTAATGAAGGTGGGGCAGATGCGTATGAGCTTATTCCCAGTATCCTATCGAATGATCCCTATATTTCTATTACAATAGCTCCTTTAATAATTGATTCATTAGCAGCATATTCTAGTGGCTCTTATGGGATTTGTGATGTTAATATTGACCCGGAAACACCAATTGGCCATATCATTTATTTTGATTTTGAACTTTTTGCCAATAATGATTATTATATTGAAGATAGTTTTTCGCTGACAGTAGGATTGAGCATCGAAGATTTTGAAACCGGAGATTTCTTAAGTTACCCATGGCAACTTGCCGGTAATGCAGATTGGACAATCGATTCAGATTCTTATGAAGGACAGTTCTGTGCCAAATCGGGAGATATCAGTAATAACAGTTCATCTTCTCTAATCATTGAACTGGATGTTGTTGCAGATGGAGAAATCAGTTTCTGGAAAAAGGTTTCTTCCGAAACGAATTATGATTTTCTCAAGTTTTATATTGATAATGAATTACAGGAACAGTGGAGTGGAGAATCAGGTTGGAGCGAAGAAATTTTTAGTGTGAATGCCGGCATGCATACCTTTGAATGGAAATATCAGAAAGATTCTTATTTCAGCAGTGGAGACGATTGTGGCTGGATCGATTATATTATTTTCCCACCAATTACGGAAAATGTATCTAACAATAATAATATTTCTACTCCAATTATTACAAAGCTTATTGGAAATTATCCCAATCCATTCAATCCGGAAACTACAATCTATTTCACCGCAGAGAACGCTGAGAACGCAGAGATTATAATTTATAATATCAAGGGTCAGAAGATTATACAATATTCAATATTCAATAATCAATCTTCAATTGTGTGGGATGGAAAAGATGATTCCGGGAAGTCGGTCACTTCAGGTATTTATTTTTATAAACTACAAACAGAGAATTATTCTTCAACTCGTAAGATGCTGATTTTGAAGTAATCTTGCGGGTTGTACAAGCATATAAAAAAAATTGGCCGAGAGGGCAGGAATCGAACCTGCCGTAGACAGTTTTAGCTGCCTATTACCGGTTTTGAAGACCGGCTGAAACACCAGTTCCGTCCTCTCTGATTTCTAAAATATTTTTCAATCCATAAATGTAAAGCAATTTCTTCTTACAAAACAAACTTGAATAATAACTCATTTCTTGACGAATATGACAACTAATAAAAAAGTTATTCAATTAAAATATTCTCGGAAGGTTAGATGGATTCTAAACATTTAATAATGGGAACTGCCGGTCATGTCGATCATGGGAAAACTGCTTTGATTAAAGCTTTAACCGGATTCGACTGTGATACTCACAAACAGGAGAAGCAAAGGGGAATCACCATTAATCTCGGTTTTACTCATCTTGATCTTCCTGAGGGAAACAGCATCGGAATTGTTGATATGCCGGGTCATTCCGACTTTATCAAAACAATGGTTTCAGGTGCTTCAGGAATTGATTTTGTTCTTCTGGTGATTTCAGGTGATGAAAGCATCATGCCTCAGACCAGAGAGCATCTGGCAATAATGCAGATTCTGGGCATAAAATATGGTCTAATCGCTCTTACAAAAATTGATTTGATAGATGAAGAACTAAGCGAATTAGCTGAATCGGAAATTCATGATTTTGTGAAAGGTACTTTTTTGGAGAATTCCCCGATTATAAAAGTTTCTTCTCAAACAAATTACGGCATTTCCGAGATGATCCAGGCAATATCTGAAATTGTTAAAACAATACCTGAGAAAAACTCATTCGGAACTTTTCGGATGTTCATTGATAGAATCTTTATTCAACCAGGATTTGGTATTATTGTTAATGGTTCTGTTCTTTCCGGTTCTATCCAAAAAGAGAATTTACTTTACCTTCTGCCAACAAATAAAGAGGTTAGAATTCGTAGGATAGAACATCACGGTAAAGAAGTGGAACAAGTAAAAGCAGGAGATAGAGCTTCATTAAATCTGGTTGGATTCAAAAAGAAGGATTTCAAACGAGGAATGGTTTTAACGAGTAAATTGATAAAAGCAACAAGTTTAATCGATGCTAATTTCCAACTTTTCCAGAATGATGTTTCCCTCGGATTGTGGAATCAGATTTTGTTTTTGATGGGAACTGTGCGTTTAATGGCTCGAATTCATCTTTTGGATAAGAACGTTCTGAAACGTGGAGAATCAGGATTGATACAGATATATTTACCTCAATCTATCATAGCACAAATTGATGATAGTTTTATCTTAAGAAATTCATCCGGAACAATTACTCTGGGTGGCGGTAAAGTTATTGACCCATATCCCTTACATCATCGTAGAAGACGGAAAGAGCAAATTGAGAATGTGGAAAAACTTGCAAAAGGTGAACATAATGAACTCATTGCAGTTGAAGTGCGAAAGTCGTTAATGCCAATTACAGATGAGGAAATTGCTGAAAAATTAAATATCCAGAAAGATGATTTGATTCCGGTTATTTTTCAGGACCTTCCAAAAGATATTGTTTTCTTTCAAACAAAAGATAAAATTCTCTTAATGGAAAAGAAAAAAGCGACTGCACTCAAAAATAAAATCTTAACCCAACTCATTGAATTTCACAAAAAAAATCCTCTTCTTGAACAGGGAAAAACTTTCAATGAATTGACCGGTCTTTTTGGAAATCAAAAGAAGGAAATTATTAAATTAATTCTCGAATTGATTTTACAGGATTTGGAAGAAAACCAAAAAGTAAAAAAGGTGAATAAAACCTGGATTATTGCTTCACACAAAGTTGAGCTTAATGAGAGATTTAAAGCTCAAATTAATGAGGTAGAAGAAAAAATTCTTCTTTCTGAAAAAAAGGTTACGGATTTTCAGGAATTAGCATCTCAAACGGAAAATGAAAATTTATCGATTCTGGAGCTAAAACAAATTCTTGCACATCTAATCAGTACCCAAAAGATATATTTTATTCAAATGAAATACATTCATTCGGATTTTATGAATGAATCCAGGCAAAAACTGATTTCTTATCTCAACATAAATCCGCAAGGCATTACTGTTTCCCATTTTAGAGATTTAATGAAGATTAATCGAGCTAATGCTTTGATTCTATTGGGATTCTTTGATACAGAGGGAATCACCATCCGGAAAGGTGATGTTAGAGTTCTCACAAAAAAGTTTCTGAAAAATTCATATCTCGATTTGTAAGTTTTTCCCGTAGGGAAGAATGACCGTATCGTGAGAACGACGAGTCGAAATAAGCGTTTATCTTCTTACGAACTGGAAAGTTCATAAGGAGATGTTTATTTTTTTATTCGGAGATATAATCTACAGATTACCCATAAGTCAGGAAATAGTTCATTTAGGAATAATATATAAATTTTGGAATAAATATTGCAGAATAATTTATATTAATAAATATAAGATACGAGGAGAGGAAATTGAAAAAAATATCAATTTTAGTAATATTAGGACTACTTAGTTTTGTATTGTTCGGAAATTGGGTTTCCATTGAAAGTAATACGGAAAAAGAGATGTTTCAAACATCCTTTTCAGAATTCGGATTAACCGAGGTTGAGTTTTCTTTGGATGGTTATGTTGTCGAAAATAATGAAGAAAATGGTAAAACATATCAGAGAATATCTTATGCCAATGAAGGTGAATTCATTGATGTAGGTAAACCGGATTTACCGCTTTTTTCTCGTTTAGTGGCTATTCCCAATCAGGGTGAAGTGTCTGTTGAAGTAACCAATTTTGATAAGGAAATTATTTCGGATATTACTATTTATCCAAGACAACCTTTAAAGATTGATGGTGAGCTCAATAAC
>JABMPU010000163.1 GCA_013203665.1 Armatimonadota bacterium | reverse complement strand
TTTCAACACATCCGAAAAAACCAGATACATTATAGTTCTTATTAAACTCTGCCAATAGTTCGAGGTATTCAGTTTTTGTTACTTTCATTTTTATTCCTCTGCAAAATCCTTTAATTTTATGAATATATCATTGCCATTTTCTAACATTAGCTGGTCTATGCAAGCAGCGAATGTATCACAAACACCTTCCCGTGTGTAACTATTTAACTGAGAATATCCGGCAGCAAATATGTGTGTGTGTTTTATTTCGTGTAATAATGTAACAAATGGATGACTGTTATCAAAATAAATCTTATTCTCATAATTTTTACAAACCCCCACCAATGATGTATCTAATTGACGAGAATTATCATCAACCTTGATTGGTTCAATATCTCTTGCGAATAGTTTTATTTTCATTCTACTTACCAATCACATTGCCATCTGGAAGCTCAAATGCTATCCCGTGACGAATCAAAATCGAATCTGCTATACTTTCCTTAGATACAATAACAAAATCTCTCACAACTGATTTTAGAATGTTAGTGCTTTCTGTTTGCTTGTTTATGATCTCGGTAGCTTTTGCCCTGATTATCCTGATAGTATCGGAATAAGCTTCACTTTCGAGTTTATACTTGCTTACATCGTCCTGTAAATAACCAATGTGCCATTTCTGCGTTTGCAATACTCTCTGAGAAGCACAGCCTGATAATAGCATTATAAGTATCGCTATAATTATTAATTTCATTTTTCCCCCTTTTCAATAGACTCAAGTAATTCGTATATCAGTAGTGCGTGTAAACTGACAACATATCTTAACTCCAAACAAGAATATTTATCATAATAAGACAGCTTCTTTACTTCCAACATTACTTCTTCTGGAGTCATTGCAAAATATACAGTATCACCAAGACATATATAACTTTTATTTAGCTTATCTACCTTAGCAGATTGTTTATCCATGTTTGCAAATTGTATAGTCGTTAATGCAATAAACCAAAACAACACTATTACTAATGCTAATACTTTCCATCTATTACTCATTTCCTCCTCCTAATATTCCTTCATAATTATCGTGTTTGGGTCTTCCATTATCTTTACTATGCAATTATACTGACCCTTTATTGATGAAAAACCAGTTGTTATCCCAAATCTTTCAGTGCATATAATCTTTCTCGCTAATAGTACGCTGCATGATTTCTTGCTTTTGTATCCCACCAATACAAGATCATATCCCTTCTCTTTGATTCTCTTAGCTTCCGAATCAATATATTCTACTATATTATCCTTATTCTTGGTGTATTCTATTTTCGGTATATCAATTATAGGAATGAAGAAAGCCGGTAGATTTTCCATTGTATCAGTGCTTATCTTCTGGTTTTTCACCTGAGTTCATTGAGCCTACTGATCCCATTACCATAGCTTCTGCTTTCTGCTTGATCTGATATGCCGCTAATTCAATGTCATAAGTGTTAGCTAATCCCTGAACATAAGCGAATAACTCTAAGTTAGTACCTTCTTTTAGTGTCTTGAATCGCTTGAATGTTATCGGTGTGTTTTCCTTCTCTTGCTGTTTACCATACAAACATATACCGATCTTGTCTTTCTTAACTGCAAACATATCCGGTATCTTCTTGTTTACGTTAATCAATAATGATTTAAGTGTCTCTTTCTTTGGTTTTTGCCCCTGTGGTCTAATGTCAATTACCTTTGCTTTCTTCTTTTCACTCATTTTTCCTCCACTAAGTCTTTTGTGCTGTAAATTACTTTACCAACAATTTCTACAAATTTCTCTTCTGACATTGTTTGTTGATTTTCTTTATTACTACTATCAGAATAATCACGAAATAACTTTCTTGCGTGTTCTTCAGCTACTATCTTACTAAATGCACCTTTTGGTTCTAACATCATTTCTCCCCCTATAAGAATCCACCGTCAAAGTCATCTCTGACATAAACTTCCTTTTTGTCTTTCTCAAATCCAAATACTTCGTGGCATACAAAATACCGGACTACACTTACAAAACAATAATATTTCTCTACTATATTCCCGCTTCCTGCTGGTTTCATTAATTGTGCTTCTGTTCGTGGTCTCTGTCTTACTGAGTTTATCAATCCATTCCATGTATGATAACAAGTATTCCAAATCACAAGTCCGGGTTTACCATCTGGTAATATTTTCAGTAACTGCTGAATCTTTTTGTGACCGAATTCACGTTCGTCAACAGAAGTATAGCTCTCCCTCAAGTTCCAACCCAGCTTCATATATTCCTTTATTGTTGATTTCTCTGTTGGTACTCGTTGCTGTCTGCCGTAATGTCTGTCTATAACTCTCTCAAATTGGAGTGGCATATTATATTTTCTACGCATTGCAGCTTCATAAAACTCTACTTTTAGTTTATGTTCAGCATATTCTTCACTTCCAATCATATTCCAGAATGGCTGTAATTGACTTTCGGGGCGTTCTGCAAAGATTATTCTCCTGCCTTCAGGCGTTACCGCTCCCCAACATTCAGCATTTGGTCTCGATGCGTGCGGATCGAATATATGATAGTATAAATATGTGTCTTTTAATGGATAATCAGCGGGATTAACAAAATGTAAGTGATCATCTAACCCTTCAATTACCCTTTCCTTGAAATATAATATTTTCCCTTTTACACGAATATCATCCTCATCTTTTGTGTATCTTTCCCTTTGTGCTGCCAATACATCAGGATCATAGTGTCCACGTTCTTTGTCGGTTGTTACTTCGGTTGTCGCTCCCTCAATATGTCTGAATCCCGCTACTCCACCTTTTGCTTTCTTTACTACATCTGTAATGATATATGCGTCTATATTCTCAGGTGTTTGTGGCATTAGGAATGTTCCGCCTGCACTTAATCGTGATGGTAAACCTTCCCAAATGCTGAATGGAGTTGGTTCATCAGCAATTATAATACCCACCTGAGCAGATTCAAACTCACTTGCCGCTTGATTATAACTGTAGATTGACATATCCCAGCCAGTACCCGGGAATTCTACTTTGGAATACCACGGTTTGTTATCCTTCTTAGGAATCCACTCCTTACCACGAAAAATACTATGAAATGAACTCTTTGATGTCTCATTGAAATATGTTTCCTTTAAGTTGGCTGGAGTTGTTATTAACCATATTCTTTTAGGATATTGCCAATTCTTGAATACTTCTAAGTCGAACCAGCCATTCTGAACGCCCCAAATAAGATTTCCTGCTATCTGTACTACTGAAAGCGTCTTGCCAAGTTGGTTGCCGCAAGTAAATAGATTAGTTGATATTTTAGATTCTTGCACACAATCATTGAATTCATTGATGATTCGTTCTTGTACTATATTAGGGCAAAAGTATTTCATCGGATTATCTACAACCTGTAAAGCAAATTCCTTCGCTTCTGATGATGGTAAATTCTGTATCATCTTAATAGGCTGTATTAATTGTTTGTACATTTTCCTCCAGATACTAATATCACTTACGACTTTTATTCATTTTATACTCTCTATTAACGCATATAGCACTTAACCCACTACTATCAAATAACTTGACTTTTTGACTGTTTTGGGTAAAAATCACTTTTTGCTCTCTATTTTATTCAATTTTCTGTTTCTCGATAGTTTTCAGAGCTTTTTGGAGTAGTTCGTCTGCCCTGCGATTACTCTCTTGCTGGCGGTTGTCTTTCACATCAACATCATTGTGATCCCGAAGTCCTAAATCCCTTGCTATAATGTTGGCGTTAAGTAGGTCTGCTGCTGCTCCTGCGAATTTTTGAGTATAGATTATTTCCTCAATTTTATTGATGACTGTTAAAAAGTCGATGTCTTTTTCTTGTATTGTTGATTTGAATGTGCGGAAATATGAAGAAGAAACATCAAGGAATATACAAAGCCCCATTAGTGTATAGGGTCTCATTTTTGATATTTCTGTTTTAGTTATCTTTCCTGCTGTATGAAAGACTTTTTGTTCTTCTAATGAATTTTCATCACACCATTTGAAGTATTCTTTAGCGGCTTCCCATAATATTTCAGGTGTAGCAAAGATTTTATCCCTACCGTGTTTTGATCTAACTTCCCAAAACCTATTTCCTTTTTTAAACTTTGCCATATCATTCTCCTACAATAAGAAGCGGGTTCTGCCAATCGTTAATTCTCCTGACAGACTTAATATCTCGGCAAGATAATCGTTATACTTGGTTATTAGCATAATTTTTATTCCTTTTTTTACCGTTCAATAAGAAGGTGGGAGCATCCACACCCGCATTTTATTCATTTCTATTCCCCATGTTTCCACGCAGGCAATGTGCCATCACTTAATTCAGTAAAGTATATCATTCCGTATATTTGGTCTTCCCTTTTTTTCTTTAGCTTTTCAAAGTATCTTTCGTATAAATTCATAAGCCCTCTATCCTATCTTTTTGAAATTTTACTAATTTTGATTCAATCATATCCAACATATCATTAATAGGATCTTCTGCATCTGGATAAAAACATTCACATTCGACAAATCCG
>JABMPU010000162.1 GCA_013203665.1 Armatimonadota bacterium | reverse complement strand
AAATACGCCTGGTAGAAATACATTCTGCATGTTTTCGTTGTTGATTACAACTTCATCCAGAGTAAATTCATTGATGGAAAAATTTACTTCCACTCCCGTTGGATCACTCTGTTCCAGAGTAAATCCGGCTTGTCCCCAGCTATCGTCATATGTGATGACCTCTGAGTAAGCTGTACAGGTAAAAGCAATAACAAAAAAATAGATAAAATACTTCTTCATGATTCTCTCCTTTTAGTTTTTTTTATTTAAAATATAAAATTTAGTGTACTCTAAAAAAAGTCATATCTCATAAAACTAGAAACCGTTAAAACGGTTAATGCTTTTTTTTTCATTAACCTCCAACTTAAGTTGGTGGTTAATAATAAGATAGAAACTCTTAACCGATTCATCGGTTTCCGAATATTTGAATTTTTTTCTAACATATTAAAACTTTCATCTTTTCAGAGTAAACTCATATAATATTTCTTTAATTAAATGCAATAATTATTCCAGATGTTTTTCGTTTTATTGAACAAGAAAAGATAATTATGTATATTCAATTTTAATGCGATATTGCGAGATTTGAAAACGAATGAACCAAAGTGAAATAAATTAAATCTGGGATAGAATTTTGACCGAACTTATTACAGGTTTACAATTTGCAGATACAATCTCATCTTATACTTTCGAATATGGACGAATAGGAGACTTTCCGAAGCTTCCTACAGAGAAATTCTCCCTGCTAAGACTCGGAAAGTGAAACCATTTCCCATCCTTCCGAATCTTCTCCACAAGAAAAGCAAGAAGATAAGCTTCAGAAGGGCAAACTCTTATTCGCTTATTTCGCGTGTTTCGCGGGTAAAAAAAATCCTTCCTATTTCACCTTTTGAATCCAATATTCATTAATCGAGGAAAATTGCTTTTTCAGTTTTTCACCCAGAGCGAAAGCTTCAGAATAGGTATAAAGGTCATCTAAACGCAGACGATAATAGGTGTCTCCACCTTTTACAGTTGTAGTGATGAAGGTGTTATAACCATAGCGAGCTAATTTGTTTTGCTCAGCTTCGATCCTGGCATAATCTCGAACTGCCACTAATTGCAATTCAAATACTTTTTTCCCTTTCAAGGTAATCTCAGGCTGAATTTCTTCTTCTTCCTTCAAGGTAACTTCAGGTTGGATCTCTTCTCCTGATTCTACTGAAACTATTTCCTTTTGTGGAGTGATGCCCGGTTCCTCTGTTGCAGCAGGTTCTTCCGTCTTTTCCTGTTCAGGAAGTTCCCTTTCTTGCTTTTTAGAACAATTTGTAAAAAGCAAAAATGAAATAATTAAAAAGCAAATAATTAAGATTGTTGTTCTTTTCATTTGAACCCTCCGATATATACAGATTTTAAAATCAGAATTCTTTAATATTGCGTCAAGAAATATGTTTATTTCTATTATGATTTGTATAATACACTTTGCTTCAAATATTTTCTAATAAATCTGAAAACAATTTTACATCCAGGCAGAATGCTCTTATTCTCGACCTGGCAGGTCGAGTTACAAAACACTCATCAGACAAAAAATACTGGAATTATCAATCTCCCGGATATGAGCAGATACATTCAAACCTGATGTTAATTCCAGAAACTCTTTGGGAGAAACTGTGGTTGCTGTGAATCCATCTTTATACACTATATTTCCGTTTCCGGTTTTTTCCTCATCTATCTCACCGAGAAGTCCGTGTTCGCCTGAGCTTGAAACCACTGCAAGCGCTCTTCCCAGAAATTTGTGGAATAGCTCGAGAAAAGCACCTTTCCCCCGCTTCTGGTAACTCGAACAGCTTCTCTGAGGATTTCCTTTTTATCCTCGTGAAAGGCTGAAATCCCATTTTGAATGCAGACTACAATGTCAAATTCTTCATTTTCGAAATCCAGGTTGATCGCATTCATCTGAAATAATTCATACGGATATTTATTTCCTAAAAACATTCGTGCGTGTTCCAGGCTATCTACTGATGTATCTATGCCAACCACTCTTTTTGCTTTTCCCAAAAAGCTTTGCAGAACCCGTCCGTATCCGCAGCCAAGCTCCAGTATTTTATCCTCAGGATTGATGAAATTTAATACAAACTCGATCTCAGCCTGCAGGAATTTTTTAACACGGGAAGAAGCTATTTCGTAGCATTTTTGAAGTTTGGAGGAAGATAGTTTTTGGGAGTAGTAGTTGTTCATAAATATTATCGCAAACTAAGAGAACAATGATTTACTGCTTACTTTTTTCATCAGTCAATTCAATTGCTGTATCTGCTTCTTTCCAATTTTCTGCATTTGATAATAATTCATTTTTATTAATAGGTTTTAACCTTGATAATTCAATAGCTTCAGTTTCCGAATTCGCTTCAATATCATAAGTGCAATAACCCGAATAATAAATTTGAACTTCAAATTTATTCTTTGCCATTTTATGCTGCCTTTCTTATATGAATTGCTAATGCTTCATTAAAGAATTTCTTTTCAGTTTCAATATTCCACAAATTTTTATTACTCATTATTTCCTCCAGACACATTGTTTTTAATTAAAACTTTTTTTTCAAGTTAATTACCACTAATGGTTGGCGCACACGACGTTCTTCTTGCTTCTCTCTCAATCTGAATGTGGAGTGGTGTGTTATGGACATTTCCTTTTAATCAAATCACTTATCTTTTTTCATCATAGTCTTTCATTAGATTAAGAATTTTTTCTTCAATATTTTTTGCAGAAGGTATTATATCACTTAATTCTTTGGGTAATTTTTGAGTTAGTGTATAATCAGAAATACCAACAGGTTTATTAATTCCTTTTAAAGCAAATTCAACTTCAATTCTATCACGTTGAGCACAAAGAATTATACCAATTGATGGATTTTCTCCTTCTTCACGAACATATTCATCAAGAATATTCAGATAAAAATTCATTTTACCAGCATATTCAGATTTAAAATCACCAGCCTTTAATTCAATTGCAATTAAGCATTTAAGAACTCGATGGTAAAATAAAAGATCAATATAATATTCTTTTGTTTCGGTTTTGATGCGATATTGATTTCCCATAAAAGCAAAACCATATCCAAATTCAATCAGAACATCTCTGATTTTATTAACCATTCGCTGTTCCATATTTCGTTCTAAAACTGGTTTAGAAATTCCAAGAAAATCAAACATATAGGAATCTTTCATTGTTTCATCTGCCTGTTCAGCTAAATGTTGAGGTAAAGTTGCTGGAAAATTGTGTTGCTTTTCAATTGATTTATGACGACTATAAGCATTAGCTTTTATTTGGTTAAGCAAAACGTTTCGACTCCAACCATAATCTTTTGTTGCTCGTAAATAATATTGTTTTTCATTATCATCTTTAATTTTCTGTAATAATAAAATATTGTGACCCCAAGGAATATTTAATGCAATTTGTTGTAGATTTTTCTTGTCATTGTATTCGAGATAAAATTGACGCATATATTTTAGATTTGTTAAAGAAAAACCTGTTGTTGTATTTTCGATACTTTTTATATCATCTGCCAATTTACTAATTATACTGCTGCCCCAACCAAATTCTTCCTGTTTAGAAACAATAATCTCACCAATCTTGAAATATAATTTTGTCATTACTTTTACAGTTTCACTGACAGCATTTATTCGAGCAATTTGAATTTCGTTAAGAACATCCGAAAGTAACATTTCATAATTATTTTTTTTCATTAAATCACCTCTCCCTGTAAATGGCCAACAGCTGTTGGCTTTTTTAAAATCCAATTTAGCCAACAATTGTTGACCAATTGTAATTTACAAGGAATATTTATATAGAACATTGAATTATCTTTAAAATAAAAAAGTATCTAATATAATTAAAGTTCTAAAGACTAAACATACGGAACCCAACTCCAAACTATTTTTACAATAGAAGGTATGAAAGCAAATACAAAAAAGCTTAAAATAGATATGAATACTGTTATTTGGAGAGCTTCAACCTGTGGGTTTGCAAATTTCAGTTCACGAGCTTCAACACTAGCTCGAATAAATGTATGCCATAATGGAATTAAGGAAACAAAGAATGCAAAGGGCCACAAAATAAATCCAATAACATCCTCACGTGCTGCTGCATTTAAAGTCCAATTTACTATGAATGCTATAAAAGAAAGATAGAGATAAGATTGACCAATTGCAGAAATTATTGAGCCAAAAATGAACCTTCCTTTACTACGTTGACCTGGTTTACCTGCCAATAATGCTCCAGGTAGCCCAACTATATTTAAAAGAAACACTGAAAGAGAAGTGGCTATCCCACCAAAAACAATTAACAATCCTATTGAAATTATAGTTTTCATTTTACTCTCCTTATTTAATTACAGATGCCCATAATGTTCGAGCACGCTGCGGGATCGGAACGATCCCAACTGAAAGCAGACCAACCAAAGTTTGAATCGTAAGATTCAGACGAAACAAACAGACCAACCCAACCGCAGGTGCTTTTGTTAGGCGTTTCAATCATTTT
>JABMPU010000161.1 GCA_013203665.1 Armatimonadota bacterium | reverse complement strand
GCACTAGTTTCATATCGCGGCTTTAATTCTATATTCTCATCCTTTACAACGATTTTCGTTTCTCTGTTATAAGTCGATACAATCCAGATCTTATCACTGCTTTGACTGATATCTTGAATTTCTATACCGTTTTGCCAGGCTTCCCAACCAGTGAATATTTTTATATCTGTTTGTGTGGCGATAGCACCAAGTGCTTTGATTGAATAATCGGGTAAGGAATTATCTTGCTGCATATTTTGATTTAAGAATACCTTATAAATAGTAGTATCCAAACTTCTAAGTTCATTGTCTTGAGAACCATCTACATCGGCATTCCAGGGATCACGAATCTGTATATCAGATAATTTATAGGGCTCATCATCCGGACCATCTGAAAATAATATGGGAACTTTCCTTGAATATTGTCCTAATTGTTGTTTTTCATCGTTATTATTTGGTATAAAAATTTTATCTAACGTATAGTGGAAAGGTTCATTATTCCAGCGGTTATGGTAGACTTCATCTCCGTTTGAAGGTCTCTCTAATTTTTTCTCTAACACTTGTGCCGTATACTCTTTTGTCTGGAAAAGTCGATATTCTTCATGATTTCCGATAGAAGAATTAATATGGTTTACAGCAATATGACCCGGTAAATCTTCTATACCATTTTCGTATTCTGTATTAAATTCCACCCACACTGGATCAGGATAACCGGAAAATTCATTTTTATATGTGTAATAAGTGTTTTTCTCATTACCATTTGATTCAATTAATCCATATCTATTATCTTCATTCTCAACTAATAAAAACCATAATATACCGTCTGTACCATATCTACTGCACCCGTAAAAAAGGTCTCTAAAATATTTGTCTTGTTTTGCTTGTGAAAAATGATTTAGGTGGTCACTTAAAGATGCGGTTGAATCCAATTGACTGGTAGTCGTAGACGGATAACCAGTTTCTGTAATCCATACTTTAGCATCTTTATTCAATACGTCCAATGCCCGCCTTGTAGAATATACCAATTCACTAACTAAGAAACCTAATACCGGTGAGGCATTATTTAAATATATCTCATTCGGATAAAATTGTAAACCAACAATATCATAGTAGTCTTTCCATTCGTCCAATCTTTTTGCTAATTCAAAAACATGAAAGGCCTGAATAAATTGACCGTCTGTCGGATCTTCATCATGTACCGCCTTTGAAAGAACCATGATAACAGAATCTTGAAATGAATCTCGTTCCCATGCTGATCCCTTTCGCCACCAGTCATAAGATTCACAGAATCTGGCTGCATTCAGTTCGCAATCCCCAAACCAATATTTAACATCAGATTTATACTTCCTGACAACTGCACGAGCATATTTCTCTAAATAATAAAGATAAACTTGAGGATCTACCCCCTCATAATTTTCTGGATATATTCCTTTAATTGTTCCGGGATTAATTGTCTTTCCATTGTATCGCGGCGGTTTATCTGAATGTCCCTGACCGATCATTATCATAGGCTCAAGTCCATTGTTCTTTGCAGAGTTAATTAGTGCATCCATATAATTCCATCCAATCATATTATCCTGATAACTGCTACTGATCGCTGTAATTTCGGATATATAATCATTAATGTCGGGTGAAGTAATTTCAGGAAAATTATCAATTAGGACCGGATTAACTTCATCAACAGAAGGGATAACTATATTCCATTTCGCACCTAATCGGATATAGTTTAAACCCATACCGGCTCCGACATCTGCACAATAATTGTAGATTTCATCATCCCAATCCAGTGTATTTTGATAATCAATTAATGGAAAAGGCCAGGTACCGACTGTACTTATTCCTGCTTTATCTAATATATTATCTGTACTCGGTAGAGTAGGATTTCCCGATAAATATATTGATTCTTTCCCGGGTTCATTATATCCGGGAAGTAAATCAACGTTTACTACAAGATTGTCAAAATTTCCATTTTCTCTATAATTGAAGGAATAATTAAATGGAAAACTTGATATTACTGATTCAACCAGTTCAACAGGATCCACATCTTCAACCACTGGATTACCATACATTTCTGCGAATTTTGATAGCGGAATGAGTACTATAGATGAGTCTTTAGGGAGAAAAGAATTAATTGATGATGTAATCTCGTTTTCAAAATAGCTTTCTAAATCTTCTAAATAAAAGTATACATTATTCCATCTAATATCAGAAACAGATACGGTAAAATCATCAAAAATAACCACAAGTCCTTTTTCATTCACAACTGAATGCATAAAAATACTTATTTAAATATCAAACCATCCCGTTACATAGATAAATATGGGAACCGGACCTATCACAACCTTTGAGTTTTTTATTTTAATTTCTGTTTTTATGCTATTATCATAACTTGATGGCCGGTACTTTATAGATTTAATTTTACCTATTGAAGCACTGTGCATTGCAGAATTATTAGCCATAATGTCTTCTTCAATTTCTTCTATGCGGTTATTCCATTCCTGATCGAAGGCTCTGACAAATTCATCTTCCACAGCATATTCATGACCATTTACATTCATAATAACTTTAAAATTGCTGGCATAGGAAAATTGTACAAAAAAGATTATACATGCTAGTTGTATAATTTTTAACTTCATTTTACACCTCTCTTTTTTTAGACCTTTTAATTTCTAATGCCTTTGTAGATAATTGCACCGGACATATTAGCGATATAAACAATGTTTCCTTTTTGGGATACTGACACATACCGAGAATGACCACTCAACTCCGGATAATACTTAAAAGTTTTCCCGTTATAATGAACAACGTTATTAAAATCTCCTACCGCAAAGAAATCATTGACGTCATTCCCGTCAATCGATCGAATAAAGCCTCCCTGGTTTTTTTTCTGGATATGATAGTCCCTGAAATATTCCTGATTATGAATCGTAATGATACCATCAGTATGACCACCGGTATAAAAAACCACCCATTTCTCTTCCGGTGTCGTCCATATTGAACCCACGGTCCGGTATACAGGATCAGAGAAAAACTGAATATCATTACTCCATAAAGTTTGCCACTCCAATCCATTATAAAAGATCAATCCTCCTCGTTCCGGGCCACTATTTAAAAATCCAACCCAAATTCTCTCTCCATATATATCAGGATCTTCTATACCATCGATACAGTAATATTCAAAATTTGGCACACCAGATATTTTTTTGAAATTTTCACCATCATAATACACAATAGTTCCATTATTACCAATAAAATACATGTTATTTGATGATGATCCCCAGATATGATATAACGGTCCTTCACCATTTTTCAATACTCCCATATT
>JABMPU010000160.1 GCA_013203665.1 Armatimonadota bacterium | reverse complement strand
TTACGCGACCGTTCGCCGCTAGGACTTCGGAGCAAGCTCCTAATCCTCGCTCGACTTGCATTTCTTAGGCACGCCGCAAGCGTTCGTCCTGAGCCAGGATCAAACTCTTCATCATAAAACATTTAATTCAATTTTCACTCACCACACTTCTATACTTTCATTCTTATGAATCTTTTAAAGAACCAACTAAACTCACTAAGGAGTGAACAAAATTGAAAAGAGCCTTTTATATGTCAAAAGAAAAATTATTTTTTTATTTTTCCTTTGATTTTATTGGACAAATCTTTACGTAATCATATAAAAAGTGGTAAACTTACACAAATAATACTTCCTGCCAAATATCCTGAATATACGGTTTCAAACAAACAGGTAACGAAAAGGAACCGTCCATATTTTGATAGTTTTCAATTAATGCGATGTAGGTTCGCGGAGTTGCAAGACCGGAACCATTCAAAGTATGAACAAATTTTACCTTGCCATTTTCGTCACGAAAACGGATGGATGCTCTGCGTGCCTGAAAATCCTCGAAATTACTAACTGAGGAAACCTCTAAATATTTTTTTGCCCCTGGAGCCCAAACTTCAATATCATAAGTTTTGGTAGAAGCAAAGCTCAAATCCCCTGAAGATATGGTCATAATGCGATAATGTAAGCCAAGTTCCTGCAATATTTCTTCCGCATCAACCAGCATCTTTTCAAAAGCAATATAAGAATTCCCGGGCTTTACAAATCTAACCATCTCAACCTTATTGAACTGGTGAAGACGTTGTAACCCTTTTGTATCTTTGCCATAAGAACCAGCTTCTCTCCTGAAACATGGACTGTATGAAACAAATTTCTGAGGTAATATCTTATGATGAACAATCTCATCTGCAAAAATATTTGTAACAGAAACTTCGGCGGTTGGAATCAAAAAAAGATCATCCTGCTCGATAAGATACATATCTTCTTCGAGTTTAGGAAGCTGACCTGTTCCAGTCATCGTGCTCCTGTTCACAATAAACGGAGCTGAAATTTCTTTGTAACCATGCTTTTTAATATGAAAATCCAACATAAAATTGATTAACGCTCTTTCCAATAAAGCACCTTTATCAGTGTAGAAAGCAAATCCATGACCCGAAAGTTTAGCTGCTCTTTTAAAATCTAAAAGGTCATTTTGCTGAACAAGTTCAAAATGGTCTTTGGGTGCAAAATCAAACTCTTTTTTCTCTCCCCATTCCCGCACAAAAGTATTTGCAGATTCATCTTTTCCAATGGGAACACTTACATGAGGAATGTTGGGAACTGTGAGAAGTTCCTTTTCTAATTCTAATGAAACTTGATTAAGCTTATCTAATGTTTTCTTTACAATCATTGCTCTTTCTTTTAAATCATCAAGTAGGTCTGTAACATCTTTTCCTATTGCTTTAAATTTCGGAATTTTTTGAGATAGAACACGCTGATCATTCCTATACCGATCATATTCGAATTGCAATGTTCTTTTTCGATTATCAAGTGAAATCAATTTCTTAATATCCGTTTTTTCATTTTTGTTAAGAACAGCTGTCTTAACGACTTCAGCATTTTCACGAATGAATTTAATATCTAACATTTCTGACCTTTAATTCCTTGCAGCAATATCAATCATTTCAGAAAACTTCTCAATATCCAGAGAAGCTCCACCAATCAAACCACCATCAATATCCGGTTGTTTCAATAAATCATTTATATTTTGAGGTTTTGCACTTCCGCCATATAAAACCGGTAAATTTTCTGCAATCCTTTCTGAATAATTATCTGTTAACCACTTCCGGATAAATTTATGAATCTCCTGTGCTTGCTGTGGAGTTGCAGTTTTACCGGTTCCAATTGCCCAAATCGGTTCATAGGCAATCACAATATTTCCATCAATTTCAATATCATTAAAAACTTCTTCGAGCTGGTGCGTTATGATTTTTTTTGTGACACCCATTTCTCTTTCTTCCAAAGTCTCCCCAATACAGACAATAGGAATAACCTTATTTCTTCTGAGAATCTTTAATTTTGTGTTTATCATCTCATTTGTTTCATTAAAATATTTTCTTCGCTCGGAATGACCAATAATGCAATATTCAACATCCATAGACTTTAACATTGAAGCTGATATTTCACCTGTAAACGCACCAAATTCGTGAACGCTTATATTTTGGGAACCGATAGAAAACTTACTTTCAAAAGCGATATCTGTAGCCATTTCTAAATAAAGAGCCGGAGGGCAAATTGTAACCTCAATATTATTCAACTCAACTTCATTCAGAAAATCTGTTAATTCCAATAAAAATTCTTCTGTTTCCTGGAATGTTTTATTCATTTTCCAGTTGCCGGCAATGATAATCTTTCTCATAATTTACTCCATAGAAAAGTTTACTTATAAGGGGTTCTGCAAAATGAAAAAAGGCTGTCTTTCTGAGG
>JABMPU010000159.1 GCA_013203665.1 Armatimonadota bacterium | reverse complement strand
GTTCTGGGTTCTGGGTTCTGGGTTCTGGGTTCAGAGGTTCTGGGTTAAAGCAAAAGTTAACCCCGAACGTTGAACCTTGAACACCTAAAATTTTTTTATAAAGAGGTAAGTTATGAAAAGTCCAATATGGGAAAATATTTTCAGGGGATGGAACAAAGAAAAAGAGAGCGATACAGTTCTCACTCTAAAACAGGTTCCAATTTTTGCAGACCTTACAGAAAAGGAATTTACACAGATTGAGAAAATCATTCATAAGAGGAACTACAAACCCAAAGAATTTATTTTTAAAGAATCCGCACCTGGCGTTGGAATGTATATCATTATGAAAGGTTCTGTGGATATTGTAATCAACTCATCAACAGAAGATGAAACAATTTTGGCAACTATGAAGGAAGGTAATTTTTTTGGTGAATTAACGCTTTTAGACGAAAAGCCGCGTTCTGCTGCTGCTGTTTCTTGTGAAAATTCTGTTATTCTGGGATTTTTCAGACCGGACCTGCTGGACCTTCTTAAAAGAAAGCCTTCTTTTGGAATCAAGATCCTCCTGAATTTAGCTTCAATAATTGGTGATCGCTTGAGAGAGACAAATGAAAAACTTGGAAAAATTAGACGAGGTAAGAAATGAAAGAAAAAAAAGAACCACTCGTAAAATTATATCGTCTTATCCAACTCGTTCTGATCGTAATAGTTATCTATTTTATCTGGCCTCACATTTCCAATGTAGTTTTGATTCTGGCAATTGTTTTTCTTTTCACGACCATTCTATTACCTGCTGTTGATTGGTTGGAAGGAAAAATTAAAAGTCGTATCCTGGCAGTACTTTTACTTCTATTTTTTCTTTTGGCAATTATCGTTTTATTCTTCGGTTCTTTTGGCGTAAATTTTTATAATGAAGGTAAAGAATTCTCTCAAAATATTGATAAAGAGAAAGTTGCTCAAACGCTGGAAAAAATGTCTCAAGCTTCCACAGCTAAACTTCCCGGTTTTATCAAAGAAACCATCCATGAACAAACTAAAGACATAGATTATGCTGCCAAGGTTGGAAAGATTGTGCAGTCGATTGCTGAAAAATTCACTGCTTTTGCAGCAAAACTGGGAACCTTTGTCTTCCTGCTTTTTATGACACTTATCTTTACAATTATATTGCTCTACGAGTATTATAACTTTAAGAAAAGTCTGGTAAGTCTTATCTCAAACAGGTATTTTGAAATTTCTTTGAAACTGATTTTCCAAATCGAGAAACAGGTAAGCGGATACTTGAGCGGTCAACTTATGGCAGCCACAAGTGTGGCAATTTTATCCATTCTCGGTTTATTCCTGATAAATACCTTATTCGATGCAAATCTGAGCCTGATTATTTTTATCGGTGTTATTGCCGGCTTGGCAAACCTGATTCCATTAATCGGACCTTTTGCTGGAATGATACCAGCCATTTTGATTGCAATTCTGAATAATATCCAGAATCCGGCAGCAGTTGATAACTTTTTTTTCATTCCTCATATTATCATAATGTTCATAATTGTACAGCAAATTGATAATAACCTGGTTTCACCAGTGGTTGTCGGAAAAAGTGTGGGCATACATCCCATCGTAGTTCTCATTGCTCTTATCATTGGTGGAAATTTGATGGGACCAATCGGTATGCTTTTTGCAGTTCCTGCAGTGGGAGTGATGAAAGTTGTTTTAACTGAAATACGTTGGGTTATGAAAAACACACAGTATTTGTAAAACCTCACTTGATTGAATATTGAAAATTGAATATTTAATATTAAGAAAGTAACTTAAAGCTTTTAACCCGTAGAATGCGAAGCTATTCAATCATTCCCAACTCGCCGCAAGCTTACGAGTCAGGTCTGATGGATGCGAGTCGTTGAAATATTCATTATTCAATAGAAAATATTCAATAAAAAATTCAATCCATCCAATATTTTTTTTGCAGTTTTCTCTCCGATTCCTTTTATTTCTGTTAATTTGTCGATCGAAGAATTTTTAATATTTTTTATCGAACCGAGTTCCTTTAAAAGCAAAAATTTTGTTTCAGTTCCGATTCCGTTAATTCTATCAAGCTCGCTGGTTAAAGTCCGGTTTGTTCGTCTTTTCCTATGAAAATTAATCGCAAACCTGTGTGCTTCATCTCTGATATTTATCAATAATCGCAAAGCAGATGATGAACGTGGTAAAATAATCGATTTAGAATTATCAGGCAAGAAAACTTCTTCCATTCTTTTTGCCAAAGATATCATTTCGATTTTTTCCAATTTCATTTGCTTTAAAACTCCAAAAGCTGAACTCAATTGTCCTTTTCCACCATCAATTATAATCAAATCCGGTTTTTCCTGCTCATCAATCTTTATCAAATACCTTTGAAGAGTTTCAGATAATGACGCAAAATCATCCTGACCTTGCACTGTTTTGATGATATAATGACGATAGTTTTTCTTTTTGGGTTTACCGTTTTCAAAGAAAACGAGTGATGCAACTGTATCTGTTCCCTGGATTGTGGAAATATCAAAACAAGCCATTTTACGAGGTAATTTCTTCAAACCCAATTTTTCCTTTAATTCTGTAATGGGATAGATTGTTCTGCTGCTTTTTCGCAAATATTTGAGTTTCTGCTCTTCCACATAATTAAAAGCATTTTCTTTTGAGATTGAAATTAATGCTTTCATCTCTCCACGTTGAGGAATTAATAACTTGTTTTTTAACCAGAAATTTAATGTTTCATAATCGTCCGGTTTTATTTGCAGAATAATTTTATGAGGTAATTTATCGATTTTTTCTGCATAATATTGTTTTAAAAAAGCTTCTAAAATTTCAGATATTTTTCTGCCTTCAGCATTCTCGATCGAATAAATTTCTTTATTTAAAAGTTTTCCTGAAAGGATTTTTAGAACTGCAACAGCAGCTTTATTTTCTTCTTTATAAATTCCCACCACATCACGATTTTTATCGTCAGTAAAAAACATGTTGTGAGATCTATTCAACCTGTAGATATTATTGATTTTATCTCGGGTTTGAGCAGCTTTTTCGAAATTCATTATTTCAGATTCAAGCTGCATTTCCTGTTTCAAATTTGAGATAACTTCAGTATTTCTTCCATTCAAAAAATGAAAGATATTGGAAATTATTTTCTTATATTCTTGTTTTGAAATTTTACCTATACAAGCACCGGAACATTTTCCAAGTTGATAATTTATACATGGTCTATCGAATACAACTTTTTCCGTTGGAATTTTTCGTGTGCAGGTTCGAAATGGGAAAATCCACTCTAATAATCTTAAAGTTTTTTTTATTGCTCTGCTATCTGTGTACGGACCAAAATATTTAGAGCCGTCTTTCAATAATTTCCTGGTGATTTCAATGCGGGGAAATGGTTCTTTCATGGTTATTTTTATGAAAGGATATTGTTTGTCATCTCGCAGATAAATGTTGTATTTAGGTTTATGTTTTTTGATAAGATTGTTTTCCAGAACCAGTGCATCGACTTCCGTAGCTGTTATGATATAATCAAAATCCGAGATGTTTTCAACAAGTTGCTCGGTTTTTAAGTCTTGATATTTTCCCGTAAAATATGTTCTCACCCGATTTTTCAGAATCTTTGCTTTTCCCACATAAATGATTTTTCCTATTGAGTTCTTCATCAGGTAAACGCCAGGCTTGTTTGGGATTAATGATATTTTCTGCTTTAAATTCTCGGAAATTGTCAGCATTTAAGATTTCACTTTTCAATTTCGGTGATCTAACTTGTTGAAAAAAATATAGATATGGATTGTAATAGATATATTTAAAAAAAAACAGGATAATAGATTGATCTTACTCTTAAACTCATCCTGCTGTCCTTCTCTTTTTGATGAAAATATGAAAGATATTTCAAAGAGAAGGAACATAAGAAAAGCAAGAAGATATAGAAGAAAAAAAAGCAACAAGCATCCCTCTCTTG
>JABMPU010000158.1 GCA_013203665.1 Armatimonadota bacterium | reverse complement strand
CCTCTGAACCTCGGAACACGGAACTCGTGAACTCGTTAATCCGTGAACCTCTGAACCTCGGAACCCAGAACCTTTGAACCTTGAACCCTGAACTTCCTATTTTATTCTCCAAGTTCGGTAAATTCTTCTTCTTTAAATATCATTACCGGTATTTTTTCTTCTACATCTTTTCCTGGTAGATAATTGAAAAGATGACAGGTTTCTTCTCCTGTTTTCTGGAAAATAGCAGCGACAGGAATATCTACCGGGCATACATCCGAACACATCCCGCAACCTACACAGGAAAAACTAATATGTGTCAATCGTCCTATCTGAAAAAATACGGTATCGGGAGGAAGCCGTAGTCCTCCCTTTTTATGAAGTTCTTTTTCATAATCAGATTGTGTGTAATCATAGGTAGCAGATTCAAAATCGCAAAGAATGCAATAGCAGATAGGACAAACCCGGCTGCATACGTGGCATCCGATACACTTCCCGAAAACTTCCACCATCCCTTCTAATCCCAGGTCTTCAATATGAATCTCATCAAATAGTTTTTTTTTTTCAGCTTTCCTTTTTTCCAGAAGAGATGATATCTCTGATGATCCAAAGTCTTCTTCTGAAATTTCTCCATCAAATCCTTTAACAACTTGCTTTGCTTTATCAGTATTCAAGAATATTCTGCATTCTTTATCCAGTTTTTTTTCTCCAACTAAAGAAACTGTAATATCTGCATTATATGGCGTGAAATATTCACAAGCTTTGCAGGTTGGTCTTATATCAGCAGAGATTTTTGCATTTTTTACAGTATCCCAATAGTTTGAAATGTATTTATCAAAATCTTTCTGCTCAACTGATTTAATTGGTAAAACCCCTCCACAACTTGATGAGATAAACAGGAAATTTTCCAAACTTCCCTGCTCTCGTTTCACAAGTTCAATAAATGCTCGTAATTCACAAGGTCTCACTATTGCAGCTATTGGTTTGTTAATTGGTTTCTTTTGAGTAAAATAAGATAAAATCTTTCCAGCATTTGCAGGCATTAATGGATAAAAAGGTAAAGCATCATTCAATCCAGACACATCCGTAATTAAAGCATAATCCGCGTTATTCTGACCCAATTTTCTTAATGTAAATACTCCATGAATTTTTTTACTTTCAAGAAGGAATTTCAAGAGATCAATAATACCCTTTTCCATGCTTTTATTTATCTTCAATACTTTATCCATTTCCCTACTCCTGACTAACAGAGTCGTTTACTAATTTTTTTATTTCTTGAAGTTCCTCTTCTTTATACTCTTTTAAGGGTAGAGGTTCTCCCACGTTTCTTCCGGGTTGATATTCAAAAACTTTTTGTGTTTTATCTGCCACATAACTAAATATCTGTGCTACAGGTATCGATGCAGGACAAACATCTTCACACATCCCACAGGAAACACAAGATAAACTCATATGCGACATTCTGCCAGATTGGAATAAAATAATATCTGTAGGAAATCGTATAGCTCCACGCTTTTCTGCTCTTAAAAGGTAATTGTCGGAAGTGAATTTAGAAACTTCAGAATCAAAATAACACTGACGGCAATAACAGATGGGACATACACTCATACAGTTATGACAACCGATGCATTTAGCAAAAGTTTGTGCTAAATTATCGAGTCCTTCTACCATTGGCTGGATGTTATTGTAATTTTCTTTTTTAATCTTTTCTTTTTCTTCTTTTATTTCTTCTACTTTTTTCTTCCATTCAGACAGATCATTTTTGAAAGCAATTCCCATCTCATTTAAAACACCTTCTCCTTTAATGCTGTTTGGAATAAGCAGAAGTTTATCTTTCTCTGTCCCCAATATTCCAAAATGTAAATCGCAATTAGGAAGGCTGAAATTATCGCACATTTTACAAATCGGTTTGATCGATTTTTCATTCCATTTATTTTCAGTGAAAAACGATTCAAATATTTCTTCTCCCTTCGATGGATTCTTAACGTAATCTGATAAAGGTAAGGCACCCGGACAGTCAAAACTGAAAAGGTGCACATTTTCAAGATCAACCTGTTTAAGTTTGGAGAGTTCAATAGCAGCCCGAATTTCACAAGGTCTCATAATAGCAGCGATCTTTAAATTTCCTTTTCCTTTCCTGGTAAGACTGGATAAAGCATTAGCTCCCTGAACCGGCATAATTGGCGATATAGGTGCAGCATCTTTAAAGAGTGATACATCTTCAATTAGAATCCAGGTATAAGAATCACCTGCGGGAACTTTTACGGGAATGAGTATCGCATCAAATATCTTTTTCTCTAAAGCCTCTTTGAAAAAACTTATAACTGTTTCCTTTATACTATCTTTTATAGAAATCATCGCTCCCTTCTTGGGGCTGTATGATTCGTTTTCTGCTGTATTCATATTCTACTTTTCTCCTTGTAAACTATCTCTAATGAATTCTGCATAATTGTGTGTTTTGTCATCCTGAGGAATTCATCTTGCTTATCTCTCGAAGGATCTCCGCTTATAATGAGATTCTTCGGAAGATTGCCTTTGCCAGAATCCTCAGAAAGACATTCATTTTTTTCATTTTGCAGAAGCCTTTATTATAACCACTATCATTTCCCTATCTTATTGCTTCCAGAACTTCCTGATAAATTTGAGCAGAAGTAAAATGTTTGGCATGAGCTGCTCCGGAGGGACAACTTGCCACACAATTACCACATCCTCTACAAATTGCTTCATTAACTATGGAGATATTTCTATCCTCATCAAAATAGATAGCTCCATAGGAACATACAGAAAGGCAGGTCTGACAACCAGTGCAGAATGCATCTGATATTTCTGATACTGTAACTTCTGGAACTAATTTCACGCCAGGTATCAGTTGCGTAAGTATTTTTCCGCCAACAGCTTGAGCGTCTATTATTGAATCTGAAATATCTTTCGGATTCTGAGCAGAACCAATTATGTAAACACCATCTATCGAGGTGGCAACCGGATTCAGTTTTTGATGAGCTTCCTGGAAGAAACCTGTTTCATCTAATGAAATATTAAGAAGTTCCGCTATATCTTTTGAGCCTTCAGCGGGTTCGATTGCCGGTGCAAGTATGATCATTTCAGCAGAAATTTTCTCCTTTTTCCCATCCATTTTTGTATATTCAATAAATTTTTCTTTATCCTTCTGCCTTACTGCAATATCTTTGAAGCGAATAAAATCGACTCCCTTATTTTTTGTATCGATAAAGAATTCCTGGTCTGCTTTATTTGGCAAACACAGGTCTTGATAGAATTCTGTGATTTTTATAGCAGGTATTTTTTCTTTGAGATATTGAGCAATTTTAAACATATAATTACAACATACTCGCGAACAATATCCCTTTTCCTCTCTACCAACACAGTGAATAAGAGCTGCAGATTTTGGAGGTTTACCGGATTTTAGAAGGATCTTTCCTGTTTTAGAATTGCTTTCTTCAATTTCCATGGAAGTATAAATATCTTCAATCTTTCCATATCCATAGCGAGGAATTTTTTCAGGGTCAGTTAGATCAAAACCGGTTGCTACTACTACTGCTCCCACTTTAAAATCATTTTTCTGCTCTTCATTATGAATGTTCTTCAAAATGATTTCAAAATTACCAAAAAAGCCAATTGCTTTCTCTACTTCTGTTTCAGTAAAAACTTTAATGTTCTCATTTTCTTGAACTGCCTGTATTTTTTCCTGAATAATATCAAGATTGGTTCCCTGATGAGGAAGTATTTTTTCAAACCTGGTTACTTTGCCTCCAATTGAAGAGGTTTTTTCTACTAAATATACTTTTCTGTTTTCACCGGCAAGAGACAGACTGGCTTCTATACCGGCAATGCCTGCGCCTATCACAAGCACATCAGGAATACTATCCAATTCTTTTTCTGTAAGCGGAGCTTGGTATGTTACCCTGCTTATACCCGCCCGGATATACTGAATTGCTTTTTCTGTGGCTTCATCCTTATCAGGAATGATCCAGGCACAATGTTCGCGAATATTTACAAGCTTATACAAATATGGATTTAGGTCTGTTTTTTTACAAACGTTCATAAATGTAATATCGTGATCCCGGGGGGAGCAAGCAGCAATTACCAGGTGTGTTAATTCATTCTTTGTGATCTCATCAGCAAGGAAATCCTGGCCTTCCTTTGAACAAAGAAGCTTGTGCTTCTTGGCAATTATAATCTTCTCGGGCGGTTCGTTTAGAGCAGAAATTTCTGCTAAGATTTTTTTAATATCAACTTTATCGGCAATATTAGGACCGCATTCACAAACGTAAACTCCAATTTTATCACTCATTTTATCACCTTTATTTTCTTATGATAAATAAGACATCACTTTGCCCACGGCTGCTTCAGCTTGAGTTATTGAACCCTGAATATCTTTAGGTCCTTCAGCACAGCCGGCAAGAAAAATCCCGGGTTTAGAAGTATCTACAGAACCAAGCTGAATAGCTTGATTCATAAAGAAACCCTTTGTATCCTGTTCAATTCCAAGCAACTTAGAAAGAGAAGCAGTGTCTTTTCCCTGCATCATTGCCAGAGAAAGAATCACCATATCTGCGGACAGTTTCTCTTTTTCATTTTTCCCATTATAATATTCTATTGATAAACTTTTATCATTTCCTTCAACTTTAATCTTAGCAACAGGAGAATATATAAAATCAACACCTTCTTCTTTAACATCCTGGTGGAATTTTTGATAGTATTTACCCGGCATACACCAATCAGAATGAAAATTATAGATTTTTGCATCGGGCAATTTATGTTTTAGGTAGTGAGCTAATTTGAGAGAATACATACAGCATACACTTGAACAATAACCCTGCTGCTCGCGTCCAACACATTGAATTATTGCTATTGATTTGGGAGGTGCGTCTCCTTTTCGCAAAGTTATCTCACCTTCGGTTGGTCCATTAGAAGCATATAATCTCTCAGCTTCCATTGCTGTATAAACATTGGGATATTTTCCATATCCATATTGAGGAAATCCTGCAGGGTCAATAATATCAAATCCGGAAGCTACAATGATTGCCCCAACTTTTATTTCAATTTTCTCATCTTTATCAGAAAGATTGATTGCACCAAACGCACAAGCTTCAACACAGGCATTACAGGTTTTCTTTCCATTAAGTTGCAGGCAATGTTCAGGATCGATTGCCGGTACATTCGGTAGAGAACCCGGACAAGGCACATAGATAGCTTTTTTCTCAGAAAGGTTCTGTTCAAATTCATTTTTCAAACTAACAGGACAGGGTTCATAACACATTCCACAGCCAATACAATCTATAAGACTTACATATCTTGCTTTCTTATTAATTGTAACCGTGAAATCTCCTATTTCGCCCTGAACTTTTTCAACAGTACTAAGCGTTAAAAGTTCAATATTTTCACTTTGCAGGACTTCCTGTTGTTTGGGTGCTATCATACATGTAGAGCATTCCATATTGGAAAAGACATCTTCATATTTGATAACATTCCCGCCAGTCAAAGAAGCTTTTTCCACCAAATACACTTTTTTACCAGTATCTGCAAGTAATAAACTGGCCTCGATTCCTGCTACTCCAGCACCGATTACCAATATATCAGAATTATTCATTATTCCTTCTTTACTTAAAATCATAGATAAGGCTTAGTTTGTATGGGATTTGGACCCAACTTTTTTATTTTTTCAGTAAACTGGTTTACTACTTCAGCATATCTTTTTCCTTCTGAAGCAGATACCCAGGATAATTGTAATCTTTCCGGATCTATTTTTAAGGTTTTAATTACTTTTTTCAGTAGGGCAAATCTTCTGCGAGCATAATAATTTCCCTTTTCATAATGGCAATCGCCCGGATGACATCCTGCGATCAGTATTCCATCTGCACCCAATAAAAGAGTTGTTAAAACTAAATTCGGGTCGATTCTGCTGGAGCACATAACTCTGATAACTGTTAGAGAGGGCATAATTTTCAGTTTCGCTGCTCCGGCTAAATCCGCTCCGGCATAAGAACACCAGTTACAAAGAAAACCTACTATTTTAGGAGTAAACTGTTCTTTCATTATTCCTCACCTTATTATAAGAAAACATTCCATTTAGATGGATTTTCTCCATAGTTTTTTATTTCTTCTGTATATTCATTGCTAACCTTAGCAAATTTGGTGCCTTCTGATGCTGAAATCCATGATAATTTTAATCTTTTAGATTCCAATCCGAGAGTATTAAAAACTTTTATTAACATAGCAAATCTTCTTCTTGTATGATAATTCCCCTCGTGATAATGGCAATCTCCCGGGTGGCAACCACCGATAAAAACTCCATCAGCACCATTTAAAAAAGCCTTAACAACAAACATAGGATCTATTCTGCTGGAACACATAACTCTTATAGGTAAGATGGACGAAGGATATTTGAGTCTGCTTGTACCTGCTAGATCTGCGCCTGCAGAGGTACACCATTTACACAGAAAACATACGATCTTTGGTTTATACTCTTTCATCTTTCCCTTCCCTTATTTACAGATACCATATGAAACTTATTATTCATTGTTGACTATAAATATGAATAAATTTTTACCATATTAAGAATCTGTTCATCTGTAAGATTTTTCTGTTGAGCCGCACTTGATGGACAAACACTTATACAAGCTCCACATCCCTCACAAAGGACATCATTAACGGTTGCTATTTTCTTAATCTCATCCAACTCTCTGGCACCATAAGGACAGGTAGAAACACAGATGCCGCATCCTGAACAGAGTTCTTCATTTACAATTGCTACTATTGGTGAGTGTGAAATCTCATCATTGGAAAGTAAAGCCAGAACTTTTGCTGCTGCTGCCGATGCTTGAGAAACCGTATCCGGAATGTCTTTTGGTCCCTGAGCAGTTCCAGCAAGATAAAAACCTGATTGCAAACTTTCGACAGGTCTTAGTTTGGGATGAGCTTCAATTAAAAAACCATTTTCATCTGTATTTAATTTGAGATTACTTATCACTTTTTCCGCACTATTATTGGGTTTAATTCCCATTGCCAGAACAACCATATCTGCTTTTATTTCAATTTTTTTGCTGGTTAGCGTATCAATCCCGTGAACTATCATTTTATCAGCTTCTTTATAAATTCGTGCGACTTTCCCTCTGAAATAGACGATCCCATCCTCAGAAACTGCCTGCTGAACAAATTCTTCGTAACGTTTTCCGCCGGAACGAATATCGATATAGAAAATATAGGGCTGTCCATCGTGAACCTTGTGTTTATATAATTTTGCGTGTTTAAGAGTGTACATACAACAAATTCTGGAACAATACGGTAAATGTCTTTCCGGGTCTCGGGAACCTGAACACTGGATGAACACTATCTCTTTGGGAACTTTTCCGTCAGAGGGACGATACATTTCACCACCTGTGGGACCGGTAGCTGAGAGGATCCTTTCAAACTGCAGACCATCAAGCACATCAGGATATTTTCCATATCCGTATTCAGCCATATTATCTACAGAATATAGATCAAATCCCGTTGCTACGATCACTGCACCAATTTCTTCTTCAAAATATTCCGGTTTTTTATCATAGTCAATTGCATCTGGTTCACAGGCATCGCTGCATTTTGTACAGGCAATCGGATTAAATCCCAGACAGTTTTCAGTATCGATAGTAAATGTAGCAGGAATTGATTGAGGGAAAGGAATATAAATAGCTTTCCTCCATCCCATTCCTTCATCATATTCACTGGGAACTACTACCGGGCAGACAGGAGTACAGTCATCACATATAGTGCATTTATCAGGGTCAACGTATTGCGGTTTCCTTTTAATATTTACTTTGAAATTACCAACAAAACCTTCAATGGATTCTAATTCACTATTTGCGTATAATTTAATATTTTTATGTTTATTTACAGCCACCATTTTGGGAGTCATAATACATTGAGAACAGTCCAGTGTAGGGAAAGTTTCGGAAAGCTGGATCATATGCCCGCCAATAGATGGTTCCTTTTCAACAAGAATTACTTCATATCCACCATCAGCTATATCGAGTGCTGCCTGAATACCGGCAATTCCACCTCCAATAATTAGAACTCTTTTCGTAAGTGATGCAAAAATGGGAGTAAGAGATTCATTAAGTTTAAGTTTTTCTACAGCAGTTTTAATGATCAAATTTGCTTTTCTTGTACCTTCTTCAATATCATCGTGAACCCAACTGCATTGTTCACGAATATTTGCTACTTCAAGTTGATGCCTGTTAATATTCATTTCTTCCAGGGCATCCTGAAAAGTAGTTTCGTGAAGTGTCGGAGAGCAAGCTGCCACCACTACACCGTCAAGTTTATGTTCAATAATAGTATCTCTTATAAGTTTTTGTCCCGGTTCAGAACACATAAAAATATAATTTTCTATATAGGCAACACCCGGATATTGGGCAAGTTCTTCAGTTAATCTTTCAACATCAACAGTGCCTTTAATATTTATACCACAATGGCAAATAAAAACTCCGATTCTTTTCATTACAATCCTCTATATTAAAGTATATACATCGAATTCTGCATAATTAGATATTTTTGTCATCCTGAGGAATTCTCCTTGCTTTTCTATCGAAGGAACTCCGCTTATAAAGAGATTCTTCGGAAGATTACCTCTGGTAGAAAACTCAGAAAGACATTCTTTTTTCATTTTGCAAATTCCTTAAACATATACATTGAATTTATATTAATCCCTTCTCTTTCAATATTGGCTGGGGATCTACATAGTGCAACTTGTTCCAATTCTTATCCCATCCTCCTCCCAGAGCAACAGACATGAGTTCTGTGAAATAAAAAACCGGCATCTTCTCAAATTCTATGAATTCTTCTGCAGTTTCCTTTTGTCTTTGGTCCAGGTTGAAAGCACACAGTGGACAACTTGTTACAATTGCTTCACATCCTGCTCTTCTGGCAGAATTTATAATTTCATAAGTCCTTTTAATGGTAACATCCTTTTTGGTTATGGTTTGATATGCTCCACAGCATTCCAAACGGTATGGGAAGGCAATGCTATCAGCTCCGAGCGATGAAAAAAGGTCTTCAATAATGCTGGGATCTTCAAAATCATCGATGGCAAACTCTTTGGGTCTTACCAAAAGGCATCCGTAATATCCACCTATCTTTAATGAAGATAATGGTTTTTTTACTTTTTCTTTGATCTTATCAAAAGTGATTCTGTCTTTGAGAACAGTTAATAAATGAATAATGTCAACAGTGCCTTCATAGCGAATATTTTCTTTATACATAAGATCATTAACTTTATTCAGATTTTCTTCATCTTCGGTAATGAATTGTTTTGCTCTTTGCAGTGTATTATAACACATACTGCAAAGAACAACAAGCTCATTCAGATTTTGATCTTCTGCTCTTAACAGATTTCGAATGGAAGCCAATTGGAGCATCAGATCATCAGTTGTCATAGAAAATACAGTTCCGCAGCAAACCCAATCTTTCATCTCATTGAGTTGGTAGTCCAGGATTTCCATAACTTTTATGGCAGAATCCTCAAAGTTCTCTGCATTTGCTTTTAAAGTACAACCTGGATAATATGGTAAGTTCATATTCAAACCTTTTTTATAAATTATCTTCTTGTCTTTTTATATATTCAGTTAATTCATTAATGATTTTTTTTGCATGTTTTATATTATCTTTAATTATGTTTTGATCAGGAGTAATTAAATCAACATAATCAAATTTCTGTCGGTATTCAAATATTTTATTAAACAACTTACCAAGCTCAATCGAAAAAATTCCTTTATTAATTAATTCTTTTGTAAAATATCCTTTAACATGAGTATGTTTGGAAAAGGATACATCATATAAAACTAAAAGCGATTGAACAGCATAAAACATTGAATAATAAATTCTATTCATTGCTGACGTTAACATATTATTTTCCAATAAAAGATGAGCCGCTCTAAGAGCTTCATTTGCTCGTTCCAGTCTGTAAGAAATCAGAGATTTTTTATGTTCTTTTTTCATACCAATATTCCATCTTTAAGAACATTTTTATAAATTGGCAATTGAGCATACACACCTTTATAAATTTTTTTATCAAAAACAAAAATATCGATGACACAATCATACTTTAATTCTAATTCATAAGCTTTATCAAATAAATCTTCTTCAATTGTTCTATTTACTTTGGAAAGGCAAACGAAAACATCGATATCAGAATCAGGAGAGTTATCTCCCCTGGCATTTGAACCAAACAAATACATTTCCTGCAAATCATATTTGAGAGAAATGCTTTTTTTTAATTCTGTAACTATTTTTTTAACTTTCTGATTCATTTTTTCGTTTATAACCTTGAACCTTACTTTCATTCATTTGATTCCTTTTGTCTCGTTCATCTAACCTTTGAACTTCTGAACCCTGAACCTTGAACCTCTGAACCCTGAACCTTTCTTATCCCGTCAGTTTTCTGAATGCACCCACCAGAGCAATAGGAGGTAAATCCTGCAGGTCTTCTGTCTCTATCTTGTTTGGATCAAGAGTTCCGACTCTTTTTCGTAGATTAATGGAGCGGAGTGCTTCCATAACTTTAGCAACTTCTATACCTTTGGGGCATCTGGTGGAACATTGCAGGCAGGCAGAGCAGATCCATATTGTCTCGGAATTTATGAGATCTTCGGTTGCTCCAAATTGGGCAAGACGCATAACTTGATTCGGCATAATATCCATATACTCAACAACAGGGCATCCGGCTGAACAAGTTCCACATTGATAACAATCAAAAACATTTTGTCCTGAAAGCTCTTCTATCTTTCCTACTAGTTCATTTCTTACAATGTTCCGTGATATTTCGTAACTCATAATTTATTCCTACTTTTAGGTTTAGGGTTCATTGGTTCACCGTTCAGAGTTAACTTTTTTTAGTTGGTCTTGCTTGTATGCCAGCAAGTATTTGATGAAACCACGAATGGTAGCACGAGTGCGTCCGGCATGATCATACACATCCTGAAACTCAGCTTTCGTTATGTATTGTTGATCCAATGCCATGTAAAGCTCACTCTGTACTTCGGTGCAAGACCGTTTTGCATACCTGAGAAAACGAACAAATTCTGGATTCGTTTCCGAATCGAATCCTTCAGCAATATTGTGCATGGATGAACCTGCTG
>JABMPU010000157.1 GCA_013203665.1 Armatimonadota bacterium | reverse complement strand
ACCCTCCGGGCCACGTCACCCAATATGTTTGCCGGTTTTACATCCTTTTCAATGATGTTGTCCAAGCGGTCTCGGATGGTCTTTGAGGTATATGTGCCCATCAATCCGACACCAACCATCAAAATGAGTATGATAACAAAGCTCCCAATGAGTTTTGTGCGAAGATTAAGCGTAATGATTCTTCCTCTCTTTAAAAATGGATTCTGTTTTTTGTGCCCAGATAAGATGAATTCAGTTTTGATATTTGGCATATTCTCTTTCTTTTTTTTCAGGGGTTAAAACCTCATTATATTTTATCTATTTATTCCCCGAGATAAATCTCGGGGCTATTCAAATTAACAAGGCAATTCAAATTTACTTTTTTATTCAGGAGAATTAAGTCAATAAATAAATAGTGTATCAGGAAAGAGTACAAAAAAGTTGCGGGGTGCATCCTTCGACTCAGTTCAGGATGACAGGTTGAATTGAGCAAGGAATGTCAAAGATAACTCAACTGCAATTCGGTCTGGTAAAGATCAATTATTTTTAAAATTATTTAGAAAAACGAACCTGAATTGGAATTATTTAAAATTAGTTGCTGCCAGTTGAGTACGTTACACTATTTTCACCTATTTTCTGCCAATTATACAGAACTCTCATTATATCTCTTGTAAAAACTTTTGCCCTGTTAACTCTTTCAGCATCAGGTTGACCTTTACTATTATCTTCTAAGGCAAATTTGCGTAATGGGTTCCCAACCATCATTTTCATTATGAATTTGACACCTTTAGCAAGCTCTCCTTGGCAATTAAACATTCCAACTAAATCTGTTCCCTCAGAAGCTTCTCTAAATTTTGCAAGATATCCTGGAAGAGCTTCATGATTTTCTGACGAAGCATGAGTTATAAACAAGATTATTTTCTTTCCTTTACATTGATTTTCTAAAAATTTCTTTGCTTTTCCATCAGGTCCATATCCATGAATAGGAAATCCAACAAAGGTAAGATCATAGCCCTCAAGACTTTGAACCTTATCATATCTCTTAATCTCCTTTTTTTCTTTAATTTCACCATAAATAGCATCGGCTATCTTTTTTGTATTTCCTGTTTTAGACAAATATGTAACTAATATTTTCATATTTCCCCCTTAAAATATTGTTCTGGTTAACATAATAAGAATGAAACTGTAGTTGAGGCAAATTATTCCCAACCTCAAATTACCCTCATTTTTTAAATAATTAACTATCTTAACAAAATTATGTCCTGCTTTTGTCTCTGTAAGAAAATCACCAATAAGATAATACAAGCCAACAGTTTAACATCCTTTTTTTTCTACATTTTTTCTTCTCTAAATTCCACATCTCACCTTTCAACCATTTTTGAGGGAGCTGAGGTAGTGGGAGGCACTACCCCCTCCCCCGGTGAACAGAAGTACAATATATTAGAGTATTATTGGAACCTCAAATGCAATTCCATGTTATCATAATAATCACATTTAGGAATGAACCTTATACTCGTCTTCAAAAAAACCAACTTAGCTGTGGGTGAAAGCTCTGGTTTTATCATCATCTACATCCTTATTAGGTTCATATTTATCAAAGCAAAGGATGAACTCTAAAACTCCTTTTTTTGTTCCTTCTGCTATTTTCACATTTTACTTTCTCTCAGTTCAATACATGATTAAGTTTCTTTCTTTATTAACCACATATCCTTCAAAGGTATCAGAAACATAACAAGAAAACATATCGCCATTATAACTCCAGCTAAAATCATCAAAATTGCAAATTGTGATGCAACATAGCGAATTAACCATGCTGAACCGAGATCAAGAATTATTGAACCAAATGAAAAAATCACAATAATCCTTTTTAGTAAGGCTGATGCTGAAGAAAAAACAAAAATTGAACATAAAAGTAAAAACATCATCGACATTCCCAAAAGATGAGGATGACTTATCTCTACCATTTCCGGAAATTCTTTTGGAAAGATCATCTCATCTTCGTCTCCAACATAATGTACTGCAGTTCCATTATATGTGAATTGCGTTTTGTCATAGACGTTGATCAAAGCAACAACATATGCAAGTGCCATGCATAATAAGAAAAATGTGATGAGTAGCTTTATGTTTGTACTTGCTCCTGATATTCTGAATTGCTTCATTTTACTACCTCCTTTTTTTATTTAACAGATACATTCATTAATTTACTGTTATTTATTTTATCTTTCTCAAATAAATATGTAATTAGATTGTACAGGCTGTTTTTGTATTTGGAGTTTTCAAAAGATGCAATAGTTACTTGAGCCCGTTTTCCATATTCCTTAGCTTTTTCGAATAAATTAATGTTAAAATTAAAAGTTGCATCATTATCAAGGTAATCATCTAATAGTTGATAAGAAATTCCAAAATTAAAACCAAACTTTCCGAGAGTTTTTACTGTCTTCTCATCGCTATCTACCAATATCGCTGCAGATTGGCAGCAAGTGGACATGAAGCTTGCTGTTTTATCTTCAATTATTTTTAAGTACTCTTCAAAAGAAGAAATTGGTACTTTTAATTGACCAATCTCACCAGAGCACATTCTTTCTACACTTTGAGAAAGGATTGTTAATATTCTTTTATCAAATTTATCAATCAGAAGTGAGAAAGCATGAGAGTACAACATATCACCTGCCAATACTGCAATTTTATTCTTATATTGATAATTCATTGTCAGCTGTCCTCTCCTGAAATTTGAATCATCTATTATATCATCATGAATGAGGGAAGCACTGTGAATTAGTTCGACCGCAGAAGCTAATTCTATAAGTGTTTTATTGTTTTTTATCTGATCCCCTTTTATCAAACCAGCAGATAATAATACTAAAATTGGGCGAAGGCGTTTACCTGGTATTTTGAAAAAATAATCGATTATCTTTTTCAAATTTCTTTTATTTTTTAAGATTAGACTTATTTGAAATTTTAATTCTCTTTCAACATGATTCAATTCTTCATTCAAACTGTTGTAGATTTGTTCTATTGGCATATTAGTCTCCATAGATTTTAACTTTTTTTAGGATAATTGACCCATTTACTGATTTTTTGCAAAAGAAGTTTCTCTATTCTTTTGAGTAAATCATCCGGTTGTGCTGGTTTATTGATAAAATCATCAACTGGTAATAATTCACCATCTGTTTTAGGAGAAAAGCCAAAACCTGAATGAGCTTCATTAACGGCAGTAGACATCAAGATTGGTATTGGAGCAAGAATTTTATCGAGTTTCATTTTAACAGCGTACTCAAATCCTAAAGATCTTTCTTTACTTCCGAACATAACATCCAAAATTATTAAATCAGGTTTCACATCCTTTGCCATTTGAAAACCTTCTTCCGGACTATATGCTGTAAAGATTCGGTAATTTTTTGTTTCTAAGATGATTTTCATAGCTTCAATCAAGTCAGCATCATCATCGATAATAAGTATATTTTTTTGTTTATCCATTTTAATTACTTTATAAACTAATGGCTTTTGGCAAAGTGAAAGTAAACTTCGTTCCATTACCGAGTTTACTCTCTACCCATATTTCTCCATGATGGGATTCAACAATTTGTTTTACTATTGATAAACCAAGACCTGTTCCATTCTTTTCCAACATCAAAGCATTCTTTGCCCGAAAGAAATCATCAAAAATAAAAGGCAGATTTTTCTGCTGAATACCTATTCCGGTATCTGAAACCGATACTTTGATAAAACCGGGATCTAAAGAAAGTTGATGAGCAATAGTTATTTTTCCTCCCTTGGGAGTATATTTAATTGCATTAATAATTAGGTTATCCATCATTTCTTCGAGTGCTTTGGAATTTCCCAGTACAAAATCTCTATTATTGTTGCTTAAAGAAAGTTTGAGTTTTTTTTCTTCTGCTATCACCTTTATATTTTCAACAACCTTGTTTACGACATCCTCAAACAATATTTTTTCCTTATCTATTTCCTTTAAAGCTCTCATCCTGGAAAGATCAAGCAGGTCTTTCACAAAATGTAATAAATTCATGCATCTTTGTTCTGCTCTTGTAATCATTTCCCTTGATCTATCAGAAATCGAACCGGTGAAATTGCTTAATACAACTTTCAGACAACTTTGGATTGCAGAAAGAGAGGCCTGTAAATCATGGGACACAGTTAAAACATATTGCGATTTCAAGCGGTCTTGTTCTCTAAGTTTTTCGTTGACAATGCAAAGAGCTATCTCTCTTTCTCTTAACTTATTAACGATAGATGTTGTCATATATACAACGATAAACAATGTTGAGACAAAGACAGAAAAAATACCTGTGATATATCCAAACTTTTGAAAGTTGAGACTCACGTTTGAAAATCCGATAAGAGAATAATGAGGTAAAATATTGAAATATTCGGTTACTATTATTGAACCAAAAAGAAAAGTCGAGAAGATTGCTTGATAGTAGGCCGCTTTATTAGACAAAATAATAGCAGCAATAACCATATGAAAGATGTAGTAAAAAATAAATGGATTTTCCACTCCACCAGCAAAATGAATAAAAAAAGTTAAAATTACCAAGTCTAACGAAATCTGAAAGTTCACGAAAATATGTGCTTTCTTAAAATAATCCTCTTTTTCTTTTAGAAAATTCAACCTTTGATTAACAAATACAAATAGTGTATTCAAAACTAATAAAAGTATATTACCCAAATAAAGTTGAACAAAAGGCAACTTTATATTCAGCATGTACATCGTTATCGATAGGACAACAAAAACACCAATCACAGCTATATATCTTAATATAATGAGCCACTTAATTCTTTTTTTGAATTGTTCGATTGTATATATTGTGAGAAACTTTTCCATTTTATTTGATTAACCCATCGAGCCAATAACTTCCACTTAATAATAATCCGAATGTTAAATGCAAACCGATTGTTGCTGCATTAGCAGGAAGCAATTCGGAAATTTTATTATAATTCTTCTGGGCAACTTTTATAATTTTTATACTTAATGGAAGTGTAATCAAAATTACTAAAGTTAAGATAGGAAAAATATGAATAATCACACCGGCAATAACCCAGAGATAAGTTATTATTAAAAAAGAATAATATAGTTTAAGTGCTTTCCTTTTTCCTAAAGTGACCACCATTGTTTTTTTGCCGACTGCTTTATCAGCTTTGTAATCCGGAAATTCATTGATAAATAAAATTAATCCGACTAATATCCCAACTGGGATTGAAATCAATAATGGTTGCCAGGATAGTTTTTGAGCCTGCACATAATATGAACCAAAAACTATTAAAGGACCGCAACCGAAACCTGTGATGATTTCTCCCAAAGGTGTATATCCAAGTTTGAATGGTTTTGCTGTATAAAAATATCCTGAAAAAATGCCGATTATTCCAATAATTAAGATTACATTTCCCGAAGATTTGTAATTTAAATATAATCCAATCACACTGGCTAACAAAAAAGAAAACAAACCAGCAAACAAGATACTCCTTGGGGTCAGCAATTTCTCCTGAATAACTCGAGAACCTCCACTAAATTGATTATGGTTTTCATTTATTTCATCAAGATTTGAAATATGGTCAAAATAATCATTGATTAAATTCGTTCCTGAATTCACTAAGATAGTTCCTAAAATAGTTAATATGAAATAAACCAAATGTAATTTACCTGTATCGTGCCAGGCAACTACTGCTCCCAAAGCAACTGAAGCAATTGTAGCAGTAAAGAAAGGTGCTCGTATTGCTCTTATCCAGATTTTAATTTTGTTATTCATAAATATCCTTTTTTTTAACTCACCCTTAATTTCCCTCTCTCCTGTTGGGTGGTTGGGCGTGAGATAGATGTGGGGGAGCGAGGGGAGCTAACTACCCCCTCCCCCCCGATGAACGCCTGAATAAAATTAGAATTTATCGAAATAGATGTCTTCATTGTTTATCCCTTTTTTATTCAGAACTGCAATGGCTGCATCTATCATTGGTGGAGGACCACACAGATAGCTTTCTACGTTTGTCACTGATTCCTCGTAAGTGGCTGTTATATTAACTTCGAAATGATTTTGATTAGTTATATATTTTTCTAAAACATTTGTAATTAACCCAACTTCACCATCCCATTTATCAGAAGCTTTAGGTTCTGAGAGTGCAGGAATATATATGAAATTAGAATATTTTCTTTCTAACTCTTTTAGTTCTTCCGTATAGAATAGGTCTTTTTTGGAACGTGCGCCAAAAAAATACATTACCTTACGGGGCATATTTCTTTCTGTAAGGTAGAAAAGGATAGATCTTATTGGAGCCATTCCACAACCACCAGCGATGCAGATGATATTTTTATCCGATGCTTCATTCAAATAGAAATCTCCGAATGGGCCGGTAATCGTTGCCTTATCGCCGACTTCCAGAACTCTATGAATGTATGTAGAACATAGCCCACCGGGAACAAGTCGAATATCCAATTCAACTTTATCTTTTTGGGAAATAGCAGAAGCAACAGAATATGCACGAAACTCTTCAGTTCCGGGGATTGCAATTTGAATATATTGTCCCGGTTTCATACTAATTGTTTCAGGTTCTATAAGTTTTAAGATAATCTGTTTAATGTCATGGGTAAGGGGTGATATGCTTTCTACCTTTGTTTTATACATTTTAGTTTCAAGCAGGTGCTCCTGAATATATATTTCCAGGTCATTTTTAACCTTGACCTGACAGGATAGTCGTATTCCAGCTTCTTTTTCATGTTTATTGATGTATACTTCTTCAGTAGGCAGTATTGAACCTCCTCCCGATAGAATCTTGATCTTACAATGTCCGCAGGTTGCCTTACCTCCGCATGCTGAAGGGATGAATATTTTATTCCTGGTGAAATATTCCATTAAGTATCCACCACCTATTACATTAAGAATCTTTTCTTTATTGATAGAGATTTCACATTCACCGTAATTTACTAACAGGTGTTCAGCTAATGCCAGTAATATAGTAATTACGAATAAAATCAAAACCATAATTAAAATTGGTATCAAGCTCATTGTATTGCCACCATTCCTGCAAACCCTAAAAAAGTTAGAGCAACGATCCCAGCTATAACCATTGTGATACCTGCACCTTGAAGTCCTTTGGGAACATCTCCTGATAAACTTAATTTTTCTTTAATAGCTGCTACGATTGTAATTGCCAGTGTCCAGCCAACAGCAGAGCCAAAAGCAAAAACCACTGTCTGAATAAAATTGTAATCTCTGATTACCATGAAAAGAGAGACTGCAAGGACAACACAATTAACAGTAATCAAAGGAAGAAAAATTCCAAATGAAACTTGTAAACCTGGTAAGAATTTTTCCAAAATCATCTCAAGCAACTGAACAGAAGCAGCAATTACAATTATGAATACAATATATGAAATCAATTCGCTTTGTGTCGGAACTAAAATCCAGTGATAAATTATCCAATTTAAAGCTCCGGTAAGTGTAACTACGAAGATGACTGAAAGACCCATTCCCCAAGCTGTTTTCAAACTTCTTGATAAGGAAATAAAGGGGCACATTCCCAAAAGATATGTTAATGCTATATTGTGAGTAAATATAGTGGCAATAAAAATACTTAAAATTTGTAATTTCATATTATTTTACTCTTATTTTTCTGGTTGTATTTTTGCCATATTTCGTGTAATCCAAAGGAAAATACTTAAAACAAAAAATGCTCCGGGAGCCATTGCCATAACAACCCAGTTTGTCCACCATTCTGGAGTTACTTTCATTCCCAAAACACTACCAAAAGCGAGAACTTCCCGAATAATTGAAATAATGATTAAAGTATATGAATAACCAATACCGCTTGCTAAACCGTCCAGCGCTGAATATCTTACTTCGTTCTTGATCGCAAAAGCATCAGCCCGACCCATGATTAAACAATTTGTGATGATCAATCCAATATAAGGTCCAATTGCTTCACTAATAGAAGGGAAAAATGCTTTGAGTAATCTATCGACAACGATAACAAAAGTGGAAATTGTGACCATATAAATTATCATTCTGATCCGGGACGAGATCAGTTTTCTCAAAAAAGATATAATAACAGAAGATGCTACTAAAACAAAGGTTACTCCAACTCCCATAGCAATAGCATTTTCAACTTTATTTGTCACAGCAAGGGCTGAACAAACTCCGAGACACATGCTGAAAATTGGATTGTCTCTCCATAACCTGTCGATAATAATTCTAACACTTTTTACATAGAGGAGTTTTTTAAATTTTATTGGCATAATTAATTCCTCTTGAGATTAGATATATACTTTTGAGCCTGATTGTTAATCAATTCTTCGAACGCTTTGCTGGTCATTGTTGCTCCAGTTATGCCGTCCACTTCGTTCTCTTTTATTGCTTTACCGGGAGAGACAATTTCTAATTTGGGAATAATCTTTTTATCTTTGAAACTGGATAAATACTCTTTTTCCGCAATTCTTCCACCTAAACCCGGAGTTTCTTCCTGATGGATGAGGGTAATTCCTTTAATAGTTTCTAAATCAGGCTTTAAAGCAAGAATACCAGTAATTGGACCCCAGAGTCCATTACCCGTAATCTCAAAGGAAATCTCATTATTTTCCGTAAAATAATATTTAACATTATTTTCTGTTTCAATTTTTACATTTTCCGAAAAAACTTTTTCAATATCGTCGATATTATAGGAAATGCCAAATGCATCCATAACTCTGGATTTTATTTTAATCGCTTCATTCTTTTCAATGATTGGTTTTGTGTAATAATTTACTCCGATAAGTACAAAAGTCAGGATACTTCCTAAAATTAATACAAAGAGAATCATAGAAATTTTTTTTTTCATTTCTTCACCGGTTTATATTTTAATTCGATTACCAGATGGTCTATCAAAGGCGAAAAAGCATTCATCAGGAGGATGGAAAACATTACTCCTTCCACATAACCTGAAAAATTTCTAATCAAGAAAGTAAAAATTCCACAACCGATTCCGAAAATCCATTTACCGCTTTTTGTAAATGGTGATGAAACCGGATCAGTTGCCATATACATTGCACCAAATAAAAGTCCGCCAGCAAATAATTGAAATAATGGAGGTGCGACTTTTACTCCTAAAAAGGTGTTTCCTAGCCATGATAAAATAAATACTGATCCCAGATATGAAACAGGAATTCTCCAATTACTTACTTTAGTGAGTATCAGGAACAATCCACCAACGATTATTCCCAGCCTGAAAATTTCTCCCATACTTCCTGTACAATCTCCCAAAAGCAGGTTTGAAAAGGGAGTAACAACCTGCATACTCTTAAAGGTTGTCAATGGAGTTGCAGATGTTACTGCATCAGTAAAAGGTTTTAGCCAAGATGTTGTCATAATGGAGGGGAAAGCGAGTGTGATGAATAATCTTCCTACAAGAGCTGGATTGAAAATGTTCCTGCCTGTGCCACCAAACATTTCTTTTCCAAAAACTGTCCCGAATATCACTCCAACCGCTACTACCCAGAGTGGAGTTGTTGGGGGTAAAACCAGGGCAAAAATAAGTCCTGTAACAAGAAATCCTTCATGAATTTCTTTCTTCCTGATGATAGCAAATGTTACTTCAGCAAGTCCACCAGCAGCATAAGATACAAAAATAATAGCGAGAGCTTTCCAACCAAAAAAATAAATTGAAGCAAGTGTAGCCGGCATAAGAGCCACTATCACTGCTGTCATATACCTTTTTGTATCAAGATTATCTACAACATGAGGTGCTGAATCGGTAGTATCTTTAACTCCCACAAAAATAGAATCCACTACATTAAAAATTGGTTTGAACTTTGTTAGATACTTTATTTTGTACAATTTACCGATTATTAAATGAAGTTTTTTCATAAATGCTTAATTCCTCTGTAATCTTCGATTCCTTTAAGATCAAAATAAGGCAGGATACAAAGAGTTTGGTCGTATCCGATATCTATTAGTTTCCCCTGACCTTCTTTTATGTATTTCGCAACTGGGATCTTTGAAGGACAAACATAACTGCATAAATTGCATCCGATACAGTTAAATATTTTCAAATTCATCAAGGATTGGTTAATTATCTCTTTTTCAACATATCTGAAAAGAAGATGAGGTATTAAATTGACAGGGCATACTTCCTGGCAGTAATTACAAAAAATGCACGGTCTTAATTCACCATGAACATTTGTATCCAGTATTTTTTTTACCTTTATGAACTTTGAAAGAAAAGTATTTGAATAAGAATCTTTCTTGAAACCCGGGTTTATAAATGCGAAAGATTGGCTTCTTTTCTCCTCCGGAAGACAAATGATTTGTGAGAAATTACTATTCACTGGAAGTTTCAAATCAGATAATACTACACCCGTAAGCAGAGAATTTTGAATAAACCTTAAATCAATATTATCAACTGTTCTATCCTGAATAATAAATTCCAGGGGTGTTCCTATCCGAACTTTCATATGAACCGGTTCTTTAAATCCGGAGCCACATAGTGTAACTGTCCGCTCTATAAGAGGTTTTCCTTCTGCTACTGCTTCATACACCTGCAAAACAACCTGAATATTTAATATTATCACTCCAATGTTTGCAGCAGAATAACCGTATGGGAATTTTTCATTTAGTATCGTCGGGATTAGAATTTCATCATACCCCTGAGGATATTTTGGTTCCAAGGAATAAATTTCTATATCCTTTAATCCGGATAGTAGTTTTGATATTTCTTCAATTATATTCTGTTGATGTTTATTAAAAGCAAGGTGCAATTTTGCTTTTGGCAGGATTTTTTTGAGAATTTTAACACCTTCAACAAAATTAAGCATTCTCCTTCTTTCCAAAAAGATGGGAAGAGAAAGATTATAAATTTCAGATCCTACTCCATGGATTATTAAGTTTTCTACTTCTTCGGGGGAAATAAGAGAGCTTTTAAAACGAGTTGGAATACCTTGATTATCGAGCTTACTAACACCGGAGAGATAAATTAGTTCTTCTATTTTTTCTGAAGATAATTTTTCCCAATCCGAATTGTGTCCTTTTAATGGTTGCCAGTCTTGTGAACCTTCACTATTGATGAAAACAGATGATATTACTTCTTTGAAATAATTAATTTTTTTAACTTCTTCAACTATTCCACTAACACTAGAATGAATTGGTGATGAAAAAGAATTATCGTTTCTTCCGATTATTTGTCCTGCTTTTACTTTATCACCGGATTTTACTAAAGATGGAACTTCATTTCCAAAATTCTGTTTTAATGGGATTATTACTTTTGAAGGGATATTACAATTATCTATTTTTTCTTGTGGATGACCAGTGAAATTTTTAAAAAAATAACCACCAGAAAATGTCCTTTTTTTAATCATAACTATACTTCTCATCTCCTTATAGTTTTTCGGAGAATTCAATGTTTTTTTTATCATTTAATGGCAATAATTATGCCAAAAGATTAAAATTACTTTTATGGTGTGATCAATGATATCGATTATAGGGAAAAATCAATAAACCTTACAAGTGTTACATCCTTCTATAAAACCATCTTAAGGTTTTCAATGATTTTAAATTTTTTTAAAAAAAATTTAAAAATAACGAATTTATGATAAGATAATAGTTTAAAAAGAAAAATAGCAGGATTTCTTTAAACTAAATTATTACAAAAAAGTAATGTTATTATTGTGGGAGATTATAGCTATTTGTCTTCTTTATAAGAAGTTAAGTGTTCATATTATACGATTATATTATTTTACTAAAAAGTAATGCTATTTAATTATTATTTTTATCATTTTTTATTGGGAAAGATTCATATATAGAGATATAAAATTGAAACTTTTTAATCTATTTTAATAAATCAATATAGTTACTGTTTTTTAATCTCATTTAAGATATTAGAAGGCAGATATAATAATGCAGCCAGATAAAATCATTAATATCCCTTCTGAAAATTATCTTTTTAAATACCAATATATTGAGGATTTTAATTCAATTATTAAATAAGGATTTATGCAAGATCATCACCTATTAATGGATATAATTACAATAAAAAAACTTATTCATTTATTTCGGATTTTTCCTGATGTCAAGTTAAGCTTGCTCTCATACCCATAACACCGATTAGGCTATGAAATCTGATTGGATTCGCATTATTACACAAAACTGCTGTATCGTAGTTAAAAAATTAGCCTATTTATTAATTTTACGATATTAGTCTTTATTTATAGTTAGATCAATTGGTAAAAATAATTCTTCAAAAAGAGCAATAACCTTTCTTACTGTAAAAGTTACACTGCGAGATGAAATTGTAGCTCCGGTAATAGCTCTTATGTCTTTATGTATTTTTATTGGATCTTTACTACCTTTACCAAGGAACTGCTTCAAGAAACTCCGTCTTGCTATAGGACGACCTCTTTTTTCAACAAAAGACATAACTGCCAGGTTTTTAACCTTTCCTTCCATATCAAGAGCAACAATAAATTTTACCGGTCCCCATTTTCCAGGTTGGATTTCTATAACAGCAACTCCGATTCTCTCGTTATTTTTAACTCCAAAATAAAAGGTATATTCATTCTGTTCGGGCAATTTCTTTGATTTGGAATTCTTTTTATAAAGAAATAACCTGCCTTCCATCCTATCTTTTAATTGAATAAGATCTTCGGGTGTAACGATCTTGGTTTCAGTTACTATTTCATCAACCTTAGGGAACATCTCTTTAAGCGCCTGATCCTTTTTAAGTAATACTTTGGCAAAACATTTAGTAGATATAAACGAAAAAGCAAAAGCTACTAACACTAACATAATAATCTTTTTTCTAATCATTTTTTACTCCTTTTTATTTATTGTTTCCAATTTATTTTTTAATCCGGATGAACAAAAAACTTCACCCTCTAAAGTTATCATCATGGTTTCTAAATCTTGCATCTTCTCTACAAGATCCAGGCCTTTATCTAATCCCAATATGAAAAGAGTGGTTGACCAGGCATCTGCTAAAATCGTATTTGTAGATATCACGGTAACGCTGGCTAATCCTTTGGAAGGATAACCGGTTTCGGGATCGAGAATATGATGATATCTTACACCGTCTTCTTCAAAAAACCTTTCATAATCACCAGATGTTACAATTGCATTGTCTTCTCCTTCAATGACTCCGATCACTCCTGAAGATCTTGGATGTTGAACGCCTATCTTCCAGTAATCTCCCCAAAGTTTTCCCAATGCATAAATATCTCCACCGGCATCTATAAGTGCCGATTCAATTCCAGATTCTTTTAACGATTTTACAGCTTCTACGATGGCATGTCCTTTGGCGATTCCACCCAGCTCGATCTCAACTCGGCTATCTGTCTTCGTCAGTGTATTATTTTCAATTACTAATTTGTCATATCCCATCTTTTCTAGACATTCTGCAATTTTTTCGTCTTCCGGAACTGCTGTAGAATCGCTGTAAAATCCCCAAAGTTTTATTAATGGAAAGATTGTAATGTCGAATGCTCCATCTGACTCGCGGCTCACATCTAAAGCAATTTGCACCAAAGAAATAATTTCTGTATCAGTAATAGGAATGTTTTTTTTATTAAAATCAAAAATAGGACTTACAGGTTTCGTTACATTAAATTTATCATCAATTTCTTCTATTCTATCCAGAGCCTTGCTGATAGCTCTGTTAGTCGCTTTGACCGGACCAACAGCTTGTATTGTGCAATAAGTATCCATAAGAAAACGTGTCTGTTTGTGTATTTTTTCATTTTTATTAGAATTTTTCCATAAAAAAAATGCTATGAAAACTATGACAATTAAACTCAAAAATACGATTAATACTTTTTTTCTTTTCATTTCTTTTTCAAATATCTGGTTAGATTGCTGCTTCTCCAAGCATCATAGAAGCAATTTTATCTTCTCCTTTATAGAGAAGATGTCGAATTTCAGTGCTGCTTACTTTTACTTCTTCTATTCTTAGAAAAGGAATTATCTTAAGCGTAAAATCAAATTTTTTCCCCAACAGACGCAGAGCATCTACATTACCTGCACGATTTTTTCCGAAGCGGAAATCAGGACCTACAATTACAAGCTTTGCACCAAGCTGATCGCATATTATATTGTGAATAAAATCTTCAGGACTAAGTGAAGCAAAATGTTGACTGAAATTTATAACAATTAATATATCTACATTTAGAGTTTTGATTTTTTCAATTTTAACGTGGAGGGGAGTAATAATCCTTGTTTCTTTTCTCGGATTAATAAAGTTTTTAGGTTGTTTATCGAATGTTAGTACTACAGAAGTGTATCCGGAACTCCGGGCTTCGGAGACCACTCTTTTTATCAATCGCTGGTGTCCTAGGTGGACACCGTCAAAATTACCTATTGTGACTGCAGATTTTTCTAATTTTAAATCTGATAATTCCCGAATTAACTTCATTTTTTTTACCAACCTGTTATATACATACAGAAAACAGAACAACAAAAAAGGGCTTCTATTGATTTAACTTTCAATTTAATGGGAAAAGTAAATGAAAATAACAGAAGCCCATATTTTGTATTAACAATCTGGTTTGAAATAAACTAGAATGTTACCCTCATACCAACGATCAATCTACCATATTCTAATTTTGAGCCGCTACTTTCTCTTATACGTGTTGCTATGTCATAATTAACTAAAATAGCCGCACCATCTGCTACAAGTAGTTGTAATCCAGGTTTAATTGAAGTATATGTTTCATCTCCAACTCCTGAGTCTGATCCATTGTTATCTGCAAAATCATAACGGAATTGTAATTTTGCCCATGGCTTTAGAGCATAGCTAGTATGAACATAATATCCAAAAGGTTTATCATCTTCAAGTGTGCCGTTTACAGTGTTTTTATCTTCCCAGGTTGAGCCAGCTACTTCTGAACGGATGTTAAAGGCTCCAGCTGTGTAAGATGCACCGAAAGCATAACGGAATACACTCTTCTCATCATCATCATCATACTTTCCAGAAGCTACAGAGCCCAGGAACTTAAGAGCACCAAATTCTGGTTCGGCATGCAGCATTATCATAGGTGTCTTATTGTTATCACCAAACCTAGATCCGCCATTCAGCAGATAAAAGTATGCCGGAAGTGAAAAACTATCAAATTCAAATGCTTTATAAACCTCGATACCCGTGTCGGCCATGTCACCTAAGTTGCCGTTGCAGGACCACTTACTTCCAGAAATAACCTCTTCCCAGAAGAGTTCTGCGCCGTAATCCCATGTAAATCTAGGCTTCACAATTCCAACTGATACGTCATAACCATTTGGCAAAGCAGCAGTAACAACTGCTTTTACCCAACCATGCCAACCGTTTGTGACGTCACGCCCGGATTTAAGCTGCTCACCAATCTTCTTACCAAAGCTTGGTGATGCGCTTGTACTGGCTGACCAGGAAGGTTGCATATCTATTGATACATAATCTGAAAGGTCATGGGAGATATAAAGTATCAATTCAGTGAAAGCCATACCCGAACTTGAGTTGTCACTATAAACAGTGTCATTGATGGTAGATTCACCATCTGCCATATCGATTAGAGTCATTCTAATATGGCCCCCGACTGTTGTTTCCGCACTCAAAGTGACTAACAATCCAACAATCATCAATAAACTAAAGAATCTTTTTTTCACGTTTTCCTCCTTTTTTTTTACTGAAAAAAGATATATTTTGCATCCGTTCTTTTTTCACATACCCATACTGCCTCCTTAATTTTTTCTGTGAATTCTTCATATTTCTATATTTTTTCTCGTTTCTTCTGTTTGTTCATCTGCCTGCTGATATAAAACAACAATCAGATCACTTAAGGCCGGGATTAATCTTCTAAATGTTTTTCCGGAAAACTTTTGAAGTTTGATGAAGTGATGTACTCTTTTCAGAGAATCCGGAATATATGATATAGATGCTGTAATTATTGTGGATACTCTATCACCGGATACGCCGATAATTTCAAATGGGGACAGCAATTTTTTCAAACCGGAAGCCAATTCTTCTGGAGAAGTTGTCATCATCATCAGAGTTGCACTGAGCATCAGCAGAACAATTCTAAAAACAAAAGTGAATCCCATCAATAAGCCTTCCTGGGTTATTTGCAGGAACCCCAGATCAACTAGAATTTCTCCATTTCGACTTAATAAAACTGGAATTATGAAGGAGAAAAATAGGAATACCGATAATTTTCGTATCCTTGAAAATATGTTTAATATGGGAATTCTTGATATTTGTATTACTATGATCAGGAAAATCAAGATTATGGAATATACAATAAAATTATTCAGAATCAAGACCGCTACAGCTAGAATGAAGACGAAAGATATCTTCAGGATCGGATGCAATAAATGAATAGACGAATCAGATTGAACGTAGTTCCGGGAAGAAAATGGAGCAGAAGTAATACCTACCAGTTCTTCTAAGTCTTTTCTTACTGAAATTGTTTCTAGTTTTCTGCAGACTTGAGAAGCAACCAAACCTGTGATCCAACCCATGACAACTGCGCTGATGCCAAGCCATGGTAAAAGCAGGAAGATGCCTTTGTGTTTGATCAGTAATAAATAAACTAAACTTATCTGAACGATATTATGGGTAAATGCTCCCATTAAACTAATGCCTACAAGACTGAAATAAACCTTACGATTCAAAGTGGAAAGCCGGAAGATAATTCCCATAACGATTGTGCTGGTAACGGCTCCGGAAAAACTAAGAATAAAAGTAGGAGAGAGAAATGTTCCCATAATGAAAGAGCTGATAATTGTACGTAATATTGCAATTTCCAACGAAGCTTTGAAGCCAAGATTTACCAAAGCAACCACAGTGATCATATTTGCCAAACCTAATCGAACTCCGGGAATTGGATGCGGAATCAGGCTTTCAAGTATTTGCAGCGCAGAAGCACAAGCTATTAATAAAGCTATTTTTTGGATTTTTATATCTTCTGTTAATTTTGTCATAGCTTTCAATAACTTATTGCATTGTAATCTGCATCAGGAGATTTCCCTGATATCTCTATCAGTACTTTATTAGTTACACAAACGATCGTCTGCGAAGGACTCGATATCCAACCTGCATGTACACATATTTGATGGGGACAATCAGCTTTTAATGCTCTTACGCGATCCTTTTTAACCTCCACAACCATTTCAGCAAGATCAATAACCTCATCTTTTGAAAGATCGACTTCCATTAGTAATCCATTATTTTTATAGATCAATGCTATCTTGTCATTATCCAATCCCATATTATTATATGAAATTAGAGAACCAACAGAGATGCTTAGTAAAATTATTGTAAGAATCCAATCTACCTTTGAAACTTTATAATGAATTTGCCTTTTCATATTTTCTTTAGTTTTTTTCCAAGTAATAATTATTATATTTAGAAACCATTTTTTTTAATTATTGGCAATAATTATGCCAAAAGATTAAAATTACTTGTATGATATGATCAATGTTATAGATAATTAAGGAAAAATCATTAAACTTTACAGGTGTTAAATCGTTCTATAAAACTATTCTGAAGATTTTCAATGATTTTAAAGTTATAAAAAGTTTTAAAATAACAAATATATGATGTAAAATTAGTGTTAAAAGAAAAAAACATGACTTCTTTAAACTTAATAATTAGATAATACTAATATAAATAAGTATCTTATGTATATAATTTTCGATAAATTTGTAATAAAAGTTTAACAAAATATTAATTCTGTTAATGTGAGGAACTGTTAATATAATGTCTGAAATGAAAAATTTATTCCATAAAAAATGTATGAAAAGTGTTACCTATAAGTAACATTTTACCAAAAAGTAATGTTATTCGATGTTATACTTTTTCATTTTTTCCCAGAGAGATTTTGGTGTTATACCTAATATTTCTGCAGTTTCTTTTTTTTTCCAATAAGCTTGTTCCAGAATCTTAAGAATATGTTCTTTTTCAACCTCTTGAACTACCATTTTTATTTTATTTGAACTCCATTTTTTTTTAATCCTCAAATATTCCGGTAAGTCTTGTTCTGTGATTTTGTCTTTAACAGATACTGTAACTAACCGCTCAATTAAATTTTCCAACTCCCTGATGTTGCCTGGCCAATTATAATACATCATTCTCTGCAAAGCTTCTGTAGATATCTCTACATTTTTGTGTAATTGAGTATTGTAATTATTCAGGAAGTGATTTACAAGAAGAGGTATATCTCTTTTACGAGCATGTAATGGAGGTAGCATTATTGGAACGACATTCAGCCTGTAATATAAATCCTCCCTGAAATTTCCTTCATTTACTAATGTTAATAAATTAGCTTTGCTGGCGGCAATGATCCTTAAATTAACTTTAATTGTTTGTGTTCCGCCAACTCGCTCAAATTCTCTTTCTTGTAAAACTCTTAAAAGCCGCATTTGAACTACGGGGCTCATATCATCCACCTCATCTAAGAAAATTGTGCTTTGATGAGCAAGTTCAAATCTTCCTTTTTTCATTTTGATAGCATTTGTAAAAGCACCTCTTTCATGTCCGAATAATTCACTTTCCAAAAGTGTTTCCGGCAATGCCCCACAACTTACTTTTATCAATGGTTTGTCTTTTTGATCACTTAAATGATGAATTGCTTCAGCAATCAATTCCTTTCCGGTTCCGCTCTCACCCTGAATTAAAACTGTGCTTCTGCTGGGAGCAACTATTTCGATTAACTGATAAATCTCCTGCATAACTTTGCTTTTTCCAATAATATTTCTTAAAGAAAATTGATGCTTTAATTCCTTACGCAGGAGGATATTTTCTCTTTTCAGCTTTTGTAATTCTAATCCTTTTTGCATTATAAGGATTAATTCATCTGATAAGAATGGTTTGGTTATATAATCGTAAGCTCCGATTTTCATTGCCTGTACAGCAGTTTCAACTGTCCCGTATGCGGTCATTATAATAATAATAGTTTCTTGAGAGATCTCTTTAATTTTTTGAAGTAATTTGATACCGTTTATTTTAGGTAATTTTATATCTAATAAAACCAGGTCATAATCTGATTTTTGAAAATTCCTTAATCCCTCTAGTCCATCGGAAGCCAAAGTTACCTCATATCCACTATTATTTAATGAATCTTTTAGCATTCCCTGCATCAAGTCATCATCTTCTACAATTAATATTTTTTGTTTTTCCATTATTTTTTTTCAGGAACCAGGAAAGTAATTATTACTTCTGTTCCTTCTCCTTTTTTACTATTAATATCGATTGATCCCTCGTAAAGTTGCAAAATATTGTAACAAATAAATAATCCTAATCCCGTTCCTTTTCCAACTTCTTTGGTGGTGAAAAAAGGATCAAAAATTTTTCCAAGATCTTGTTTTTTTATTCCTTTTCCTTTGTCTTTAAAGTTTGTAACAATCATCCCATTTTTATAAAATGTTTCTATTTTCAATTCCCCTTTTTGCTCCATAGCATCAATAGCATTATTAATGATATTTATAAATACCTGTTGTATTTGAGACGAGTCTAATAGAATTGAAGGTAATGATTTTTCCAACGCTAATTTCAATTTAATCTCTTTTTCATATTGTTTATAATGTATAAAATCAATTGCATCTTTTATGATGTGATTGATATTGGATAATTGCAGGTCGGTTTTTCGGTATCCGGAGTAGCTTAAAATTTGTCTGACAATACTTTCGATTCTAAATAAACCTTTTAATATTAATTCTAGGTAATCGCGATTCTGCTTTTTTATTTCCGGATTTGCCAGAAGTGTTCGAGCATAATTCAATATAGCTCCTAAAGGATTATTAATTTCATGTGCAATACCAGCTGAAAATCTTCCGATCGTAGCGATTTTAGAAGTCTGGATAAGTTTGGTATGAAGGCTTTCTAACTCTTTTGTTCTTTCTTTAACTTTTATTTCTAAATTCTCTCTTTCAACCAGAACTTCATGACTCTTTTTATCCAGTTCCTTTAGTAAATAGGAACTGGTAATTTTAAATTCTTGAAGCTTCTTCTGGTTTTCCATAAGATTTCTATGTTCATCTTCTATTTTCTTTCTGAAATTATTAAATTGTTCGGATATTAATGATAATGTCGATTTCCAGTCTTTATTGTTGTTATTTTTCTCATATACATGGCAGTTAATGCATACCTCCATTTTTTCTATCCAGGTTCCTTGAATTTCATCATGGCAGTAAGTTCCCGATAAGAGCCAACATTGATGGTCATCTGAATGATAAGCGGGGCATTCAATTTTATGACAGTCGAAATATTCCCAGCATTTAAGGTAATGTTGATTTTTTTGCATTTTTTAGAAGCGATTTTTTTTGGACTATTTAAAGTACAAAATTGAAGGGGGATTCCCATTTAATGCTTCTCTATAAACTCTAAACCGAACAATTTCAGGAATAAGTTTTACAAAATCAAATTGTTCAATGATTCCTGATTCTAAGGCTACATCAGCAAAAGGATTTTTCCCTTTAAGTTTTTCCATGGAAAAATTTATTTCCTTTTTTTTTTTAAGTAGTTCAGCTGTACCATCAATTTCAATTTCCCATGATTCATCATAAGGATCTTCTATGGTAAAAATTATAAATGAAACTTTTGATGAAGATAGAACCTGTTTAATTTTAGGGCTTCCTTTGGTCGACATAAGATAGCAATTAAATTCATCATCTATTCCATAATACATAACTCTTAGCCTTATGTTTTCTGAATTTGGTTCAAGGGTAGCGAGAATTCCAAGAGATTCTTTTTTTAGATATTCTAAAATCTCTGATTCTTTATGTAGAATTTTCATTTTCTCTCCTCTAAAAAGATTTTTCCAATTATTTTTTTTCCAGAGATGTTATCAAATTATTCTGAAAAAAAATGTAAAGATTTTTTTAACTCATCAAATATTACTTTTGTGCATATTAGTTTATCGAATGTTTAATTAAATAGGATTACTTCTCTTCTTTTGAATGTCTGCATAATAGGTTTGCTGTATAAATGATGGATTTTACACGGAGAGTGCCAAGTGAGTTTAGAAATATGGATATTGTTATAAATAAAATAGCAAAGATAAGTTTTTTCAATTTTTCTCCCCCTGAAAAAATATTCAAAATTAAATAAACCTCATTTTATGCTCTAAATTGTAAGAATTAATGTCAAGAAGTTTGTATATTCCAATAATTTAGTTAGAAACAAAAGTGCTAAAGTAGTTGCTTTTATTACATAGGGTTAAATAATGAAAATCAGCTTAATACCTGAAAAAATGTAAAAAAAATATACGATTTATATTTAGGAAAATTGTATACCAAAGGGGACAGGAAAAAAGTTCAAATTGCATGAATAGGAATGCGCGGTAAAACCTCTTTGTTTATGCGTGTTTTAAGCATTTCTGAAGTACCAAATAATAGTGGTACACCCAACGCGACCAGTTTCGAACAATATTAATAGGTGAAATCAGGCAGATTTATCGTGGATTGATACATT
>JABMPU010000156.1 GCA_013203665.1 Armatimonadota bacterium | reverse complement strand
CGACGAAGAATCTCATTATAAGCGGAGATTCTTCGTAAGAAAATTGAACAGAATTCCTCAGGATGACAAAAACACTCTATTTTGCAGAACTCATATTAAATTCACTTTATTAAAAACGAAAATTGAGAATGTATGTCAAGAAGTTTCACAGCTCCGGAAAGTTGATTGCGGTTAAAAAATTGATAATTTCCAGCTACTCCAAACATTTTTTTTATCAGCAAAACTTGGTTCGTAATCCTGATAATCGAGAGGAGTGTGAACCGAGAGTTGGAGCAAATAAACATCTAACTTGACAGCAACTTAATGTATCTTAAAAAAGGGATTGATATAATACAAACCATTTCGAGTAGTAGGAGGAGGTGAAATGATTAGTGTAACAACAATTATTGGCTTCATTTTTATAATTATTGCCTGGATAGTACAACTCATTTCTCTTGTAAGTAAAAAAAGGACATTAAATCTTTTTTTTGTTTGGCTTTTTTTGATAGGTGTATTATTCTTGATTATAGGGAATATTCAATTCCGGTCGTTCACTGCAACTTATCTCAATATAGTTATGGCTGTGCTTGCTATAGCTGCAATAATGCTGTATCCAAGGAAAAAGAAGAAAACTTAGCACAAGTCAAGCAAACTGAGGAGGTGAAAATGATTAGTATTCCAATTATTGGAATTCTTTTAGTCTTGCTTACCTGGATTGTGCAGCTTATTACTTTAAAAATAATTAGCTTAACAGTTATCGGACTTGGTTTCATAGTATTAGGTTGGATTGTGCAACTCATTTCTCTTTTGGGAAAATCGAAAACATTAAATCTTTTTTTTGTTTGGCTTTTTTTGATCGGAATAATAATTTCAGTTATTGGAAATATCCAATTTCGTTCTTATACAGCAGCAGTTCTCAATATTGTTTTGGCTCTCCTTTCTTTAATAACTTTAATATTATATCCAAAGAAAAAGAAAGTAATTCAAAAAGAGAAGTAAATTATTTTAGTCTATTTGTAATTTTCTCGATAATCGATTCAACATCCAATTTATAAAATTTAAAAATTGCATCTGATTTTCCCGAAACTGCATAATCTTCTACACCGAATTTGTAGAACTTACACATTAATCCCATTTCCATCATTTTATCTGCAAGGCAATTTCCCAAACCTGTATTTACATTATGGTCTTCATAAGTAAAAATTGTGCCAGTTTTGGCAGCTTCTTTCAAGGTGTTTTCATCGATTTTTGTGGGACAGGAAATATTCCAGACCTGTAGATTGATATTTTCTGCTGATAATTCATCGGCTATTTCAACTGCTGCCGGTGTGAGGGTTCCCATCACAAAAAGAGCAGCATCATTTCCATCTCGAAGTTTGTCAGCTTTTCCATAATTAAATTTATAGTTCTCATCAAAGAAAATTTTTCCTTCTTTTGTTTTTATGATTTCCAGTTTTGACCTTCCCATTGAAACCAGGTAATTTCCGTATTTTCGAGAAATATATCTGATGATTCTATCAGTTTGGTTGGGGTCAGCCGGAATGATGATTTTGAAATTATACAGGTTTTTCATTACACCCACATAATCTATGCAATGATGAGTTTTACCATCTTCACCCACATCGAGTCCAACATGAGTTGTAATCACTTTTAAATTTGTTTTATTAATATCATTGAGACGATGCTGATTGAAAGTTTCATCTACACCAAAAACGCCAAAATCTGCAAAGAAAACCTGGATTCTGTTTTTGGACATTGCTCCAGCCATTGTTGCTGTGTGGTGTTCCATTATTCCACATTCATAAAAATTATGAGGAGCAATTTCTGCGAACTTTGTGGTTTTCACGCTTCCCTGCAAATCACAGTCAAAAACAGCAAATGAATTACTAATTTTTAATTTCAAATTTCTAATTGCTAAATCTGCAATTGCGTTTCCCCAGGCAGAGCGGTTATCGGTTTTTTCTTTGTATAAGATTGGTTTTCCGATGTTCAGATCGAAGTCTGTATTATCAAAAAAGCTGTTATCCTGAGCGGAGTTTAAGGAATTGCAATTGTTTCTTAATTCTTTATATTTTTTCAGGTCATCTATCAAACCAAGCTCTTTTAATGCCAGCTCCAATTGTTCTTCCGAAAGAGGTGCTCCATGATATTTTTCCTGGTTTTCCATAAATGAAACACCTTTACCCATGATCGTATTTGCCAAAATCAAAGTGGGAGCATCATTTTGCACAGCATCAAAAATAGCATTTTGAATCTCGCTTAAATCGTGCCCGTCAATCTCAATTACATCCCATCCATCAGACACATAATTTTCAATAATATTTTGTGGCATTATCTCGTTGATATCACCACAGATTTGAAGCTGATTGTAATCGCAAAAAGCAGTGATATTATTCAAATGGTATTTTACTGCAAATCTGCGAGCTTCACTCAACTGCCCTTTTTGCTGTTCACCGTCTCCCATAATCACAAAAATATTATTCGCAATTTTTTTCTGTTTGCAAGCAAGTGCAAAACCGCATCCTGCAGAAAGCCCCTGACCCAGATTTCCGCTTGCCCATTCCACTCCCGGCACATCAGGTTCTACGTGACCTTCAAAAATGCTGCCAGCTAACCTGAATTGGGCAATTGCATCATCGAGGTTAAAGAAATTCATCAAACCCAGAGTTGCATAAACTGCCGGAGAAATATGTCCGTTACTGATAATTACTCTATCCCGATTTTCCCATTCCGGTTTTTTAGGATTAATATTAATTAGATTGTAAAGAACAAGTAAAAAATCTATTGAAGACATGGAGCCACCCGGATGTCCCGATTTCGCCAGATTCGTCATTTTCAAGATGGCACCACGAGCAGAATTTGTTTCAATTTGGATTTTTTTTAACTCTATTTCAGAAAGGTTTTTTTGCTTAAAATTCATTAATTTACTCCTGCTATTTATTAAAAATTATGAGCAAAATTCGAAGTCTGAAATTTTCAGTCAAGCCTTTTAGCAAGATTTGAATTGTATGTAACATAAACCTCTGGTTTGTGAAAATATCTCAAAGCAGAGCTGTGAGTTACATTACTAAATTGTTTGACAAGCAAATCAAAGCAAAAAGGATTGGTCAAAATTTGTAAGTATGGTGAGGAAATGTTTGGTCAGATAGCTAAGAAATTGTTTGGAGATCGTTTCAGCAGAGAGATGAAAAAATATCAGCCGATTTTGGTTGAGTGCCAGACAATCTTTACAGAAATAGTAAAGCTTTCGGATGATGAGCTGCGCGAAAAAATTCAAAAGATCAAATCCGAAATTCATACTAATCTTGAATTAGCTGAGACCGAATTGGAAGAGTTGAATCAAAAATATCATTCTGAACAAAATGAAAATAAGAAAAACACTATTGGCAACGAAATCGATAGATTAACCGAAAAGCTTAAAAAAGATACACAAATAGAATTGGATAAATATCTTCCGGAAGTTTTTGCAATTATCAAAGATACATGCCGCAGACTGGTTGGTTTCTCGTACGAAGTTCGTGGAAGTGAAGCTGTGTGGGAAATGATTCCTTTTGATGTTCAACTAATTGGTGCTATTGCTCTTCATGAAGGAGTAATCACGGAAATGGCAACAGGTGAAGGAAAGACATTAGTAGCCACAATGCCGTTATTCCTGAATGCTTTGTTGGGTAAGGGAGTTCATCTTATTACAGTGAATGATTATCTGGCACAGCGAGATTCAGAATGGATGAGCCCGATATTTGAATTTCACGGTTTGAGAGTTGGCTGCATTACCACAGGTATGATACCGGAAGATAGGCAAGCTGCCTACAATTGTGATGTAACTTATGGCACAAACAGCGAGTTTGGGTTTGATTATCTGCGCGATAATATGGCAACTTCTCATGATAATCTTGTGCAGAGAAAACATCAATATGCCATAGTCGATGAAGTGGACAGCGTTTTGATCGACGAGGCAAGAACACCTTTGATTATCAGTGGTCCTGTGGCTGAAAGCAAGAATTTTTATAAAGAATTAAGACCAACGATTTTGCAACTTGTGAATAATCAGAATGTGATGGTAAAACGCTTTATTGCAGAGATTAAACAGCATCTTAAAAATGAAGAATATGATCCTGAATTAGTTGGAAAGCTTCTGCTTTTAGTTAGAAGAGCAGCACCGAAAAATAAGTCTTTCATGAAATTCATGAAAGAAGGTGATCTCAAAAAACTGGTAAATGATCATGAAAGTTTTTACATTCGCGAGAAGAAACTTCATCTTCTGGAAGCAGAATTATTTTTTGTTGTGGAAGAAAGACAGAACAGTGTGGAATTGACTGACAAAGGAACAGACCTGGTTTCTAAAAAAGAACCTGACCTTTTCATATTGGAACAGCTCGATGATTTGCTGGAAGCTGTTGATAATAATGAGAAATTATCTTTTGAAAAAAAAGCAAAACAAAAAGAAGAAATTACCAATAAATTTTTCGACAAAAATGAGAAGATCCATAACATTAAGCAGCTTCTAAAAAGTTATACTCTTTTTGAAAAAGACGTGGATTATGTGGTTGCAAATAATAAAGTAATGATTGTAGATCAGTTCACCGGACGCATGATGCCCGGAAGAAGATTCAGTGATGGTTTACATCAGGCCCTGGAAGCAAAAGAAAACGTGGAAATCGAGGAAGCCACCCAAACTTTTGCCACAGTCACACTTCAAAATTATTTCAGGATGTATGATAGATTAGCAGGAATGACAGGTACTGCAATCACTGAAGAAGCCGAATTTCTGGAGATTTACAATTTGCCGGTTATAGTTATTCCCACCAATCTTCCCATTTCCAGGATTGACCACAATGATGTTATCTATCTTACCAAAAATGAGAAATATAGAGCTATCATAGACGAAATCGAATATTGGTACGAGCAGAAAAAACCTGTTTTGGTGGGCACAATTACTGTGGAAGTTTCTGAAACTTTAAGTCGTCTTCTGCGTAGAAGAAATATTAAACATAATGTTTTGAATGCGAAATATCACGAGCAGGAAGCAGAGATCATCAAGTTTGCAGGTCACCCCGGTTCTGTTACCATTGCCACGAATATGGCAGGCAGGGGAACTGATATAAAATTGGGGCAAACTGTAGTTACCAAAGAGAAGGTTGAATATTTAAATCTGGAAAAGAAACTTTCGGAAAAATATCCTTTTGGTCGTCCTTTGGATGGTTTGCATATGATTGGAACCGAGCGTCATGAAAGCAGGAGAATAGATAGACAGTTGCGAGGAAGAAGCGGAAGGCAGGGAGATCCGGGAACTTCCAGGTTTTATTTGTCTTTGGAAGATGATTTGATGCGATTGTTCGGTTCGGACAAGATAGCTCCGATGATGATAAAAATGGGACTTACTGAAGGTGAAGCAATTACTCATCCCTGGATGACAAAAGCTGTGGAAAAAGCACAAAAAAGAGTGGAAGCTTACAACTTTGAAATTCGTAAACAACTTCTGAAATACGACGAAGTAATGAACCAGCAAAGGGAAGTGATTTACAAATATCGCCGTAATGTTCTAAAAGGATATGATCTCAAATTCGAGATTATTGAAATGATCAAAGATGCAATTGCAGACCAGGTCGAAGCGATAATCGGGGAAGAGGAATATCAGGAAAACTGGCAATTGGATAAGATTATTTATTGGTTGAAATCCAATCTTAATGTGCTTGTAAAAGAAGAAGAACTCTTCAGTGAAAGAATGACGCTCGATACATTAATTCTGAATACCCAGGATTTAGTTCTGGAAGCATATCAGAGGAGAGAAGACGAACTTACAACCGAACAGCTTCGTGAAATTGAAAGAAGGGTTCTATTGAATGTGGTTGATGAATTATGGCGGGATCATCTTCATGAGATGGATTTGCTCAAAGAAGGAATCGGCTTCAGAGCCTACGCTCAAAAAGATCCGTTGATTGAATATAAAAAAGAGTCTTTCTATTTGTTTCAAGATCTGGTTTCCAAAATTAATAAAAATGTTACGCAAAAAGTATTCACAGTTTATTTGATAACTCCGGATAATTTAGATGATTATCTGCGGATGGCTCAACTGCGGCATGCAGAAACTTCTGCGTTTCAGAAACCACAGAATGCTCGACCTCAAGGTCCTCCTCTACAGGAAATGCCGAAAATTAAACCAAGAGTGGTTGACAAGAAAATCGGCAGAAATGATCCGTGTCCATGCGGAAGCGGTAAAAAATATAAAAAATGTTGCGGGAAAATAGTTGTTAATTAATGTCTGTCCGTGAATTATGATTTTCGACCTCACCCCAGCCCTCTCCTATCGAGGAAAGGGAGATAAAAAAGTTCCCCTTCTCCTCGTAGGAGAAGGGGTTAGGGGTTGAGGTAAAAAAGAAGGAATAATATAATTCTACCAGATATGCGACTTTACGGATGAGCTCTAATTAATATAAATAGGAAGGAATAAAATATGTCGAAACCAAGATTTGATGATCTTCTGAAAGTAGTACTTTCAAAAAGACCTTCTAAGGAAAAATTGAAAAAACTCGGAATGACCCAGGAAGAACTGGATCGGTTTTTGGATTCTTTGCTTTATGCCACAGAAACCAAAGCTTATAATCGCATCCTGTCTGAAGATGAAAAAAGGGTGTTAACTCCAGCGGCATTCGGTTACCTGGTTCATCTTCTAAAAATAAAATCTATAGATCGTGAGCTTTTTGAAAATATTATTTCACTTTCACTTCAATTAAATGTGTTTCTACGAAAAAAAATTGATAAACCGATGATGGATAATATTGTAAATTACCTGATTTTTTCCGGTCAGGGAGAAATTTCTGTAAGGGATTTGATCGAAAATTTCTTTATTCATGAAACAGATTTTGATTTTGAAGAAGATATCCATTAGGATTTATTATGGGAAAAAATCTAATCATTGTTGAATCACCGGCAAAAGCAAGAACCATCGGAAAATTTCTGGATAATGAATATGTTATTAAAGCTTCAATGGGACACATTCGAGATCTGCCTAAGAAAGAAATTGGTGTGGATATCCAGGATAATTTTAAAGCAAAATATGTAATCGATCCAGGTAAAAAAAAATAGTTCAAGAATTAAAAAAATCTGTAAAAGATGCTGACAGGATTTATTTAGCTTCAGACCACGATAGGGAAGGAGAAGCGATTGCCTGGCATTTGACGCAGGTTTTGCAAAAAGAACTGGAAAATAAATCTATTCATCGAGTTATTTTTAATGAGATTACCAGAAATGCTATTCGGAATGCAATTAAAAATCCTGGCTCGATTGATCAGAATAAAGTAGATTCTCAACAGGCACGAAGAATTCTCGATAGGATTGTCGGGTATAATATCAGTCCGATTCTATGGAAAATAATTACCAAAAATTTGAGTGCCGGAAGAGTTCAATCTGTTGCTCTCAGGTTAATTTGTGAACGTGAACAAGAGATTAATAAATTTGTTCCAAAAGAATTTTGGAATATTGAAGTTTTATTAAAAAAAGATGATTTGCCTTCTTTTAAAGCGATATTGCAAAAATGGGAAAACAAAAAAATCGAGATTTCAACGAAAGAACAATCAGATAAAATTCTGCAGGAAATCGAAGGAAATGATTTTACGATTGTAAAGATTAAACAAACTTCCAGAAAAATCCAACCTTCTCCTCCTTACATCACCAGTACTCTTCAGCAAGATGCAGCTCGCATCCTGAATTATACTCCAAAAAGAACCATGCAAATTGCTCAACAGCTTTATGAAGGAATAAATCTTTCCGGTGAAACAACCGGTCTGATCACCTATATGAGAACAGATTCTTTGAGAGTAGCAAACGAAGCTCTGGGAAACTGCAGAAACCTGGTTTCGGAAAGATACGGAGCTCAAAAACTGAATCCTAAAACAAGGGTTTATAAAAATAAAAGTTCAGCTCAGGATGCTCACGAAGCTATTCGTCCTACAAGTGCATTTCGCACACCGGAAAGCATTCAAGCTTTTTTAACTAAAGAACAAATAAAATTGTATACTTTGATCTGGCAGAAATTCGTAGCAACTCAGATGATTCCGGTTTCTATGAAATCTAAAATTTTAGATATCGAATCCGGAAAAGCGATGTTCTCTGCAACTGGAAATACAATCGAAGAAAAAGGTTTTATGGAAGTCTTTCCGCATATCAAAGTAATTCTTGGTGAAAATATCGATGCTCATTATATGAAAGACGATTTACTGGAAGCGGAGAAAATCGAAGGAATTCAACGTTTCACAAAACCTCCTGCTCGCTTTACTGAGGCTTCATTAATCAAAGAATTGGAATCTAAAGGTATTGGCAGACCTTCCACTTACGCAGCGATCACAAGTACGATTTTATTCCGGAAATATGTGATTTTATCCAAAAAAAAATTTTTCCCAACAGAGCTGGGTGTGACTGTGAATAAATTTTTAGTATCAAATTTTGAGGATTTTTTTAATGTATCCTTCACAGCAAAGATGGAAAATAGTTTAGATGAAATAGAATACGGCAAACTTGAATGGCACCAGCTTTTGCAGGAATATTATCAATCCATGAGTTTGCTGCTGGACAAAGTAAACATCGGGCAGGCAAAAAAAGATCTGGTTGAATATACTGATATTATTTGTGAGAAGTGCGGAAGTAAAATGGCAATAAAGTGGGGGAGAAGCGGACAGTTCTTAGCTTGTACAAATTTTCCTAATTGTAGGAATATAAAGAATTTCAAACGTGATGAAAAAGGTGAAATTAAAATAATCGAAGCTGAGAAAATTAATGAGAAATGTCCAAAATGCGGAGCTGATTTAATTCAGAAGAATGGGCGTTTTGGCAAGTTCATTGCCTGTTCAAATTATCCAAAATGTAAATTCTCAAAACCTTTTACACTAGGTATAAAATGCCCGGAATGCGGCAGCGGAGAAATAACAGAAAAGAAGAGCAAAAAAGGCAAAGTTTTTTATTCCTGCACGAATTATCCAAAATGCAAATACATAACAAACAAAAAGCCAATCGATTTGAAATGCTCGAAATGCGATTATTATTTCCTGGAAGAAAGATATTCTAAGGAAAAAGGAAAATTTAAAAAATGCCCTAAATGCGGGGAAGAGTTTTTTTAATGCAATTTTACGATAGTTTTGGCAACAGCCTGCAAAATATCTTTTCTCATAAAATGCGTTCATTTCTTACGCTCCTGGGAATTATTATTGGAGTGTTTGCAGTTGTAACCATGTTTTCTACAGTTTATGGATTGAAGAACCTGATAAATGATAATATGGAAAAAATGGGTTGGAACAATTCTCTGATAATTTATCCGGATACGGATGGTAATTCCAGTACAACTCATAGTTCACGTCATCGCAGAAGGTTTATGTATATTCATCGAGGAGCCAAACCTTTGACCTTTTCTGATTATCAATTGTTAAGAAAAGAGATTGATCACAAATACATTTACGGTATGATCGAAGATTATAAAAGTTTCATAAAAAATAAAACAAAGCAAAATGTTCAGATAAGAGGAACGAACATCGATTTCTTCAAATCTAAAACTTATTCATTATTAACAGGCAGGTATTTCAGCAAATACGAAGAAGATAAAGCGAAGAAGGTTTGTATTGTAGGTTACCTTTTTGCCGACAGATATTTTGCTGATGAAAAACCGCTGGGAGAATTCATTACAGTTGGAGATAACAGGTTTGAGATTGTTGGTATTTTAGCTGAAGATGAACTGAATAAAGAAGGAATGGATTTCAACTCCTGGCAGAGAAAAAGGGATTTACGTGCGGTTTATATTCCGCTTCGAACTGCGTCCTGCTATTTCAGAAATGGTGAAGCTGTGGACTATATTTATCTTCAGTCCAAAAATGATGAAGCTTATCCTCCTATGAAAACAAAAGTTCGGCAGACTATGTTAGCACAGCATAAAATGGCTCATGATTTTGCTTTTAATGATATTGGTGCATTTCTTTTGACAATAACAAAAGAGATAAATGAAATGATGAAGAAGTGGAATATCACTCTTTCTGCAATTGCTTCCATCTCTTTGATTGTGGGCGGGATCGGGCTATTCAGCACTCTTCTTATTTCCATAAATGAGAGGATGGTGGAAATTGGAATTCGTAAAAGCATCGGTGCTACTGAAACAGATATTTTTCTGCATTTCCTGCTGGAAGCTGTAATTTTAGCTTTAATGGGTGCGTTAATAGGGATTTTTATTTCAACGTTTTTAGTAAAATTGATTTCAATAGCCTTGAAGTTCAGTTTTCCTGTTCCGATCGAAGGTATTTTGCTGGGACTAGGATTTTCTATTCTTATTGGAATTTTTTCCGGATTGTATCCGGCAATTAAAGCTTCAAAAATCGATCCGATAAAAGCTATCTATTATGCGGAATAATCTATTTTTCAGACTCAATCATCAGCTTAACCTTGAAAATGGCTTCTTTCGAAGAATCCTTTCACGTTAGCCTTTTCAAGGTTTCTTACGAATGTTGAAATATCAGATTACCAGCTTAACCGTTGAAAAGATTCAGCAAGAAGAAAATCCTTGTAAACCTTTTCAAGGCTTCTTTTTCAATATCTGAATAATAATCTTCAATCCTTTTTTCAAGATTGCTCTTTCTACTCCGTAATTTATCCTGACCCAGTTTTTTCCATTTGAACCAAATGCTGTCCCGGAAATTACGATAACACCGTTTTCTAATAAATGTATTGAAAGCTTCCTGTCATCAATTCCAAAATTCACAAAAAAATATGGGGAAGACGCACTTTCCAGAGCTTTATACTCGATGTGATTTTCATCAAAATATTTTATCAGAAATTCATAGTTTCTTTTCAATTTTTTTCTGATTTCTTCTGCTGATTTCATACCTTCTTCAGAAAAAGCTTTTACTGCAACTTTCTGTGATAAAAAAGGTGCACAAGTGCAGATGTATTGATGTGCTGTAATAATTTTTTCGATCACATCTTTTTGATGAGAAGCAACCCAACCAAGCCGCCAACCGGTCATACAATGAGATTTTGAAACGCCGGATATTACAATTATATTTTCTGTTATTTCTAAGAAAGAAGGAGTTTTCTCATTCAGGAATAAATCACGATAAATTTCATCAACGATTATGAGAATGTTATGTTTATGGCAGGTTTCCAGGATAAATTTTATTTCATCTTTAGACAAAATAATTCCAAGCGGATTGGAGGGATTATTCAATAAAACAGCTTTTGTTTTCTGGGAAATACCATTCAAAAATGATTTTTTATCGAGCATAAAATTTTGCCGAGGATCGAGATCAAAATAAACAGGGATTCCATATAACATCTCAATAATAGAACCATAAGCAAGAAAACAGGGATTTGCCAGAAGCACTTCATCTTCAGGATTTAAAATGCTGGCAAGAGTCGCATAAACAGCTTCTTCTGCTCCACAGGTTACACATACATTTTCAGCAGGAATGATATTTTGATAATAATTTGAGATTGCTTCTCTAAGTTCAAAAAGTCCGGCGTTTGGAGTGTAACGAATATTTCTGTCATCAAGGATTTTTTTTGCATATTCACATAAAATTTTTGGTGTGGGAAATTGAATTTCTCCTAAACCGAAATTAATGGAATTTTTTGGAGCTGAATCAAATATTTGTCTGATCAATGATTTTTTAATGTCTTTCATTCTTGTCTCTTCTGAACTCCAGCGAGCTCCCTCCTCGTCGCATAGCTCCAGCTATGCGTCAAAGAAGATTTTAATTTATCTCAATGCTTCCTCAAGAGTTATTGAAATTTCGCTTTTTTCATCACGATATTTGATGATAAGCGGACAATAAACAGAAAAATCAGGATTGGATTTCAAGGGGCGAGAACCGGAAACAACAACAGCTCTTTGCGGAATTATGAGAGAACTATTTGTATCTTTTTTAAGGAAGCATTTATTGACAGCATCATAAACCGGAGTTCCTGCTGTGATGATAACTCCGGCAGCAATTATCGCTTTTCTTTCCACAATGATACCTTCATAAATTCCACAATTTCCACCAATGAAAACATCATCCTCGATGATTACCGGATTTGCTCCAATTGGTTCGAGAACACCTCCAAGTTGTGAAGCAGCACTGAGGTGAACATTTTTTCCTACTTGAGCACAGCTTCCAACTAATGCGTGAGAATCGATCATTGTTCCGTCATCTATATAAGCTCCCACATTCATATACATAGGCGGCATCATAACTACGTTCTTACCAATAAATACTCCATCACGAACAGAGGAACCGCCTGGAACAAGACGAACATTTATTTTTGTGGAAAGGTCTTGAATTGGGAAAGTATCTTTGTCCAGAAATGAACCCATTTTCACGATTTTTCCCATTCTGAAACCAATGAGGATTCCTTTTTTTACCCAGGTATTTACAATCCACTTTCCTTCAATCTTTTCAGCAGCTCGGATTTTTCCTTCGTTCAAGTCATGTTTAAATTCTTCAAAGATTGTTCTATCTGCATTTGTGAAATTATTTTTTTTCCATAATTTTAAGATTTTTTCTTTAAGATTCATTTGGTCTCCTTTTTTTCATGTCAATGTGGAGTCGGTGAGTCCCTCGCCGTATTAAGCCGACGGAGTCGGCTACTCCAGAATATTCTTCAGAACTTTCCTCAAAAACTTTCCGGTATATGATTTCTTATGTTTTGCTATTTCTTCCGGTGTTCCTGTGGCAACAACTTTTCCACCTTCATCTCCACCTTCAGGTCCCAGATCAATAATATAATCCGCACATTTGATAACATCGAGATTGTGCTCAATTACAATAATTGTATTTCCCATTGAGACCAGGCGATGAAGCACATTCAAAAGCTTTTTAATATCATCAAAATGCAGTCCTGTTGTCGGTTCATCCAGGATATAAAGTGTTTGTCCTGTACTGGTTTTACTGAGTTCCCTGGAAAGTTTCACTCTTTGAGCTTCACCACCGGAAAGGGTTGTGGAAGGTTGACCGAGTTTGATATATTCCAATCCAACATCGATGAGAGTTCGCAGCTTCTTGTTTATGGCTGGAACATTTGCAAAAAACTCGATAGCTTCCTGAACATCCATATCCAGAACTTCAGAGATATTTTTTCCTTTGAATCTAACTGAAAGTGTTTCTTTATTATAACGCTTTCCTTTGCAGACTTCGCAGGTTACGAAAATATCCGGCAGGAAATGCATTTCAATTTGCTTTACACCTCCACCTTTGCAAGATTCGCATCTACCGCCTTTCACGTTGAAGGAGAATCTTCCGGGCTTATAACCTCGCAACTTGGAAGCAGGAAGTTGAGCAAAGAGATTTCGGATAGGATCGAAAAGCTTGATATAAGTAGCAGGATTGGAACGTGGAGTTCTACCAATCGGTTGCTGGTCAATGCTGATAACTTTATTCAGGAATTCATAGCCGGTTATTTTTTTGTATTTTCCTTCACGGATGTGAGAACGGTTGAAGGTATTTGTCATAGCAGGATATAGAATTTGATTTATCAAAGAGCTTTTTCCTGAGCCGGAAACTCCAGTTACGCAGGTAAAAAGTCCGATCGGAATTTTTACATTAATTTTTTTCAAGTTGTTCTGTTTTGCACCTGAAATCCCAATAAACCTGATATCCGGTTTTGCTCTTAAAGCTGGATAATTTATAGAAAGTTTTTTTGCTAAATATTTGCCTGTGATAGAGTTTTTGGAATGTAAGATTTTCTCTAATTTGCCCTGAAATACAATTTCACCACCATAAATTCCAGCTTTTGGTCCAAAATCAAGAATCTCATCAGCGGAGCGGATCATCTCTTCATCGTGTTCAACCACGATAACCGAATTCCCTAAATCTCGTAATTCCTGTAGCATTTTTATTAATCGTTTATTATCTCTTTGATGAAGCCCAATACTCGGTTCATCCAAAATGTACATCACTCCAACTAAACTACTGCCAATCTGGCTGGCAAGTCGAATTCTTTGAGATTCTCCGCCTGATAAACTTGGAGCTTTTCTATCCAAAGTGAGATAATGCAATCCTACATTGATCAGAAATGAAAGCCGATTTTGGATTTCCTTTAGAACTTCATGAGCTATGATTTTATCATTTCCCTCAAGCTGGAGATTCTCAAAAAAACTTTTAGCTTCAGATATGGAAAGAGTAGTGATTTGATCGATGCTTGTATCAGCGATTTTTACAGATAAACTTTCTTTACGAAGTTTTTTACCATCACAATTGATGCAAGGTTTTGTACTGAGATATTGCATATAATATCTTTTCATATACTCAGAATTGGTCTCATTCATTCGTCGTTTCAAAGTAGGAAGCAAACCCTCAAAAGGTGTATGAAATTGTCCGGAACTGTTTTTTGAATACCAACTCAATTTGATCCTTTTTCCACGAGAACCATACAAAAGGACTTTTTTTGCCAATTCGGATAACTGGCTCCAGGGAGTGTTCAAAGAGAAATTGTATTCTCTGGAAATAGAATTCAGGATTCTCATTCGCCAACTACTGGTTTTCTGATTCATAACTCCCCAATGAATCACAGCTCCATCCAAAATAGAAAGTTCAGGATTTGGAATGATCAAATCAGGATCGAATTCTAAACGTGAACCAAGACCATTGCAGGTTGGGCACATTCCGATGGGACTGTTAAAAGAAAAATGCTGGGGAGTCAATTCAGGATAACCAATCCCGCATTTTGTACAGGAATTTGATTCTGAGAGGAGTTCAGTTCTTTTCTCATCTATAAAATCTACTTTAATATAACCGCTGCTGAGCCTTAAAGCAGTTTCTACCGAATCCATCAAACGTGTACGAATTCCCTCTTTTAAAACCAATCTATCCACGACGATATCAATGGTGTGTTTGCTTTTTTTATCCAGATGGATTTCTTCGGAAAGTTTGTGAATTTTTCCATTTATTTTGATGCGAACAAAACCTTCATTCCTGGCTTCTTCAAGCTCTTCTTTGTGTTCACCTTTCCTGTTCTGAACAATGGGAGCAAGAATCTGGATTTTTGTTTTTGGAGGATTCTTTAGAATTTGATCCACGATCTGGTCGATAGTTTGAGAACCAACTTCATCACCACAATTGTAACAGAATTGCTTTCCAATCCGAGCATAAAGAATTCTCAGATAGTCATAAATTTCTGTAATTGTACCCACAGTAGAACGAGGATTTTTGCTGGCAGCTTTTTGTTCGATAGAAATAGCAGGAGATAAACCTTCGATGTAATCCACTTTCGGCTTTTCCATCTGACCCAGAAATTGACGTGCATAAGCGGAAAGTGATTCCACGTATCTGCGTTGACCTTCAGCATAAAGAGTATCAAAAGCGAGGGAGGATTTACCGGAACCGGAAACACCAGTCACAACAATTAATTTGTTTCTGGGAATTCTGACATCAATATTTTTGAGATTGTGTTCCTGAGCTCCCTTGATGTAAATTTCAGTTTTCATTTATTACCCGCGAAAAACACGAAATAAGCGAAGAAAATAATAAAAAAATCTTAATCATAAATCATTTGTGAAAGTCAGAATGAAACCATTATTTTGAATCATTTCAATGGTTTCCATAATTTCATTTCTATTTCATATTTTCGATATATGAATTTATTATCGCTGTATCCTGATATGCTTTGAGCTTTTCAAGAAGTTCGATTCCTTTATCTTCAGAATTGGCATAAACCGCTGCCTGATAAATTATGAATGGTAAATTTTCATTTGTTTTATTGAACTGAATAGCATCTTCAATAAACAGAAAACCTTGCTCAACATTATCGTTTTCAATAAAGTAATATCCTGCTTCAATATAAAGCTGAGAAAGACCGGAATAGAATCTACCTTTATCCTGAATAAAATTGATCCCTTTTTCCATATATTTTATCGCATTAGGATAGTCTTTTTGTTTGTGATAATGTTGTGATGCTCGCATAAATGCTGCACCATAATTATTTAAAAGACGGATCATATTATTGTCTTTATAAAGAGTTTCATCGAAAATCCCGCGATAGGAATAAATTGAATCAATGTTTGTTGTTAGTCGCTGTATATCATATTGAGAATCGCTTTGAGATGAAACCAGCCTGTCTATCATTCCTTCGTTACGAAGGTAATTTTCAAATCCAATTGCATCTGGAGTGGTCACAGCAAAATAGATCGGACGTTTTCTATAATTATCTTTGATAATTTGCAAAGTAGCAAGGTCTTTTACATACAGAATTTTTCCTTTCTTAAATTCTACTTCCAGAAAATCATTTTCATCTTTTCCTTTGATTCTCAGCTTTACATCTTTTGGCATTTGCATTGGATACAACGGAGATTTTGGACTCTCCTGGCAAAGATCGATCAGTTCATCCTGTTTTTCCAGAGGTAAAGGATTACCATGTTTATCACGTAAAACGAATTCGATACCTTCATTATCTCGAAGCTGTTTTATATACCAGCCAGTGTTTAATAAACTCAAGTTGGCAATCGTAATATCTTTGCGAATCCCTTCACATTGTTCGTTTTTAAATTTCATTCCTCTGGCAATATCTTCTTTTGTTTTTTCAGTTGGGAAAACATCTCGAGCAGGATAGATATTTTCGGTTACATTCGGGTCAGCTACAGCTTGAGCATACCAGACAGGAAAAGTATCATTATCACCATTTGTGAATATAATCGCATTTTCTTCTACACTGTTAAGAATATTTTGCCCATAATCCAGAGCAATGAATTCTTTGTGACGGTCGTGAATATGATATTGAGAAGCAAAATTCAATATTGGAAGTCCCAAAACCAAAATTATGATCAGGATAAAAAGCGGTTTACTTTTCTTACGAAAATAGCTGATCAGTCCTAAAGAACCGATTGCCATCCAAACAGTCCAGAAATTGTAAGCTGTAACATAGAAATAATCACGTTCACGAACTTCTGTATCAGAGAGATTCATCACAAAAACCATAGCCAGCGAAGCCATAAAGAAAAACGAAAAGAAATAAGCGAATGAATGCTTGTTCTTCTTATAATGATAATAAGCTCCGCCAAAACCTAAAAGGGTAACAATCAAATTGGAAATTGTCTGCATAACTAATTGAGGAGTTCTAAACCATCTGGCTAAAGTCTCAGCATGAAAAAACTGCCAACTGAAATACTGCAGAAACTGTTCTTTTATTTGATATAAGAATGTAGCTCGTCGCACAAACATACTGGTTGGTCCATATTGCCTTCTCAAAACATAATCTGTAAAAAGTTTCAAATTATGAGGATGACCTTCATTGATAAAAGGTCGGAATTCCGAACGAATATATAGGAAAAGATGCGTGCTCAATCCAACCAGAATCACAAATAAAGCAAATAGCCAGACTTTGGATGCAACCTCTTTCTTCAGATGGAAGTATAAAATGCCTACAAATGTGATAGCAAACATATATTTTGCCAGAGCTGGAAGATGCGTGTTTTTTCCAATTTCATTGAAAATCAGATAGATTATCAACAATCCGATTGTGTAGAAAACAGCTCTTGTCCAGAATTTGGAAGATTTAATATTGTCTTTTAACAATGGATAAACGACAATAAACAGAACTGCCGGTGCTATTTGCAGAGAAGTTTGATGGATGCTAAAACCAAGAAAGAAAATATATATGATCAAAATTAAAATGTTCTGATGAGATAGACCTTTAGATTTTTCCACCCAAACAAGTGTGAGCCAAATTACGAGATTAATCGTAAAAACCAATCCGGAATAAACTTCTGCTTCGATAGCATTTGTCCAGAATGTAAAAGAAAAAGCAGTATAAATAGCAGCAATAAATCCACCGAGATATGCAATATAAGCATCAGTTTCAGATTTCAGCCACATCGTAATCAGTTTTACTGTGAAGAGATAGGTGAACATTACTGCAAAAGATGACAGAATACCGGAAAGAAAATTTACAACCTGTGCATGAGAAAATCCAAAATCAAAAATTGTGAAGAACCTTCCTAACAAAATATAGAATGGATTTCCAGGTGGATGTGGAATGCCGAGGATGCTGCTGCAAGTAATATATTCTCCTGCATCCCAAAAAGAAAGTGAACGGGCATGTGTTAAATAATAAACAAAAAGGGAAACAGCAAAAATAAGCACAGCAAATAATGTGTTATTTTTTCTATTTATAAAAGGTTGAGGTTTTAAATACATTTTTTATCTCCATTATCTCAAAATTGATGGAAATTTGTTTTACCTGAAAATATCGTCAAGAAATAAAAAAAGGAGTTTCTTTGGATAATTTGCCATAACATTTAGCCACGAATTACACGAATTAACACCAAGAGACAAAGTAATCAAATCATAACTGAGTTTGCAAACCTTGAAAAGGTTTAAGAGAGTTTTCTTCCTGCTGTACCTTTTCAACGGTTCAAACTCCAGCTTGTCGATGTACCCGTTCATCCTGTTTATGAAAT
>JABMPU010000155.1 GCA_013203665.1 Armatimonadota bacterium | reverse complement strand
TCCACACTTTCCAGCCAATAGAAATATGTGTTTCCAGCATAAACCGGAAAGACATCCTCAAAGCTGTAATCTGATATTTCCATTTATCAAGATCATACAGAAAGCTGATCGCAACCCAGAGTAATGTATTCATAGCTTGTAATCTTCTGTAAGTCTGCAATTGTATTTCTTCCCAACAGAAATTAGTTTTCACCTGCCTGTGCACTTCTTCAATCTTCCATCTAAGACGATATGAGTCTAAGACAAATTTTACGGTCTCTCGATTAGAAAGAGCATTGTCGGACAAATAGGAGAGAAGATAAAACATTCCGCTTCGATAAGTGCCGTTTTTTCCTTTACTTCTTATCTTAGCAACAACAAGTCTGGCTTCTGCTAAAATCGGCTTCTTTACCGGATGAGGATTTAGAGGAATACTGATTGAGCTTATCCCGGCTGATATTGTAACTCCTTTCTGTGGATGAAAACGATAACGAAGTTTTGTCTCATTGGCGACTGATGCAATATTGTGTTTCCTTCCTTGTAAATAAACATCTCTGTTTTTCTTCATGCGGATAATGTAGGAAGCATCATGATGATGCAATTCTTTGATTACTTTCTTGTCATCAAACCCTCGATCAAATATAAATGTCCCTTTATTGTTTGAGTGTACAATGATATCTACAATACGATCAAACAATTTATTCTTCATTGTATCGATTTCAATAGTATTACTGTGAAGTTGAGAATGTATTGGGAAAATGGATATGTCCTCATTTTCTCTGTTTACACCAACAATATCCAAAGCATCGTATCCTGGTTTCCATTTGCCGTCATTGCCATCTCGCACCCTGGAAAGACCTTCCATCCTCATGGCATATTTCTTAACTATATCACTTGGATCTACAAGAATCAAACTGTCTTGCTTCAACTTGCGGCACTGTCTTTGCAGAAGTGTTTGAGAAACTTTATCATTCAATCCTGAGTTATCTAAATGATAGATCAAACGTTCCTGTGTCTTTTTCGAAGATATGCTCTCCCGAAGTGATTGACCTATACGACGAACTATACAGCTTTGTGAAGAAAGAACACGAAAACTACAGTCCTTCAAGAATTTCTGTTCAGGCTTACTAAATGATCTGAAGGTAGAACGGTGAAAACGTGAATATTTTTCTTGCAATTTTGGGGTCATAAGATTTTCTGCTCTTATCATACGAAATGCTCCTTTTTAGTTTTTTTTATCAAATCAATTATTATTAAGGAGCATTTCTTTTCAACTACTTTTTGCACTTATTTTCTGCCGCTAACTTACTGAAAGACAAAATCATTATATTATCTCTTTTTATGATTTTTCGGGGGATGCGTGTAATAAATACATCAGGTTACTGAACAACAGAATCAATACCGATACTATAACATCCTTAAGAGTTTAAGATAATCCTTTCTCGAAATAATTTTTTAAATTTCTTGCATCTTTTATTGCCTTCTAACTAATTTGGAAAATAAAAATTAGGGAGCTGAAATGAAAAGAATATTTGTAATTAGTTTTTTATTAGGATTATGGATTATAAACCATTTAATGGCACAGCCCTGGCAGCAGAATGATGTGATCTTCAATACAAGCGGTGTGCCGAGTTTACCTTTTTCTCAACCCCGTTTTGCAGATCTGGATGGAGATGGTGATCAGGATATGATTTTAGGAAATCTCAATGATGCTCCATTTTATATTGAGAATATCGGAACTGCAACGTCACCGTCATTTGCGCAGGGTGATGATATTTTTTCAGGTATTTCAGCTCTTGATGCTGAAATGGGCGTGTGTGCGGATTTAGATAACGATGGTGATCTTGATCTCATTTCAGGAGGATATACCGGGTTGAATTATTTTGAAAACATCGGCACAGTCACAACTCCTTCATTTCAGATGATTAATACCTTCTTCTCAGGATTAAATGTAGGACAGAATCCAGTTCCCGATCTGGCAGATGTGGACGATGATAATGATCTGGATATGGTTGTTGGATTAAGTGAAAATGGTTCGGTAAAAATTTATTTTAATACAGGCACAGTTACTGTTGCTCAATTCTCAGAAAGCAATGTTATAATCATCGGAGATGTCGGACTGTATGCTTATCCGAATTTCTGCGATCTGGATGCGGACAATGATCAAGATGTTGTGGTGGGACGAGATTTGCATGGATTTGTTTACTATCAGAATAACGGCAGTCCTCAGATAGGATTGTGGGAAGTGAATGCAAGTTTTTTCACCGGTCTGGGAGATGATACTTACTGGAACTCACCCGGACTCACTGATATTAATGGAGATGGGACTATTGATCTGATTTTTGGTACTGCAGTGGGTCCTTTGCATTATTATGAGAACAATGGAACACCTGCAATCCCTTCATGGCAGGAGAATACAACGCTTTTCGGGGGTGTGATCGATGTGGGTGGTGCCAGTAATCCTGTCTTTTTTGATTTTGACGATGATGGTGACCTCGATCTTGTGAGTGGAAGCCAACTGGGAGATATCAAATACTATCAAAATGTCGGTACTGCTTATGCCTCAGCCTGGGAGGAAAACAGCAGTTATTTTTCCAGCATAGATCATTCTATCTATTCAGCAATAACTATTGGTGATGTGGATGATGATGGATTACCCGATGCGATTGTCGGAGATCTGAGCGGACATTTCTATTTCCATCGAAACACTGGATCCGGTTTTTTCTTTGATACGGAAGTGCTTGCTTTTGTTGCTTTGGGAGGTTGGTCTGCTCCACGTTTAGTGGATATGGATGATGATGCTGATCTGGATATCGTCGCAGGAAATGAAAGCGGAAATCTATTCTACTTTGAAAATCAGGGTACACCTACTACTCCGGATTGGGTAGAAGTAACAGGGTATTTCGGAAATATCGATGTTGGCACGAATTGTGTTCCAACAGTTGGTGATCTCAGTATGAATGATATTCTGGATGTTATCACAGGAAATCTGTGGGGAGAAGTACAATTTTTCAGAAATAATGAGGGAACATGGATGGAGGATCCAGCTCATGTTTCAGGTATTACCGGCGGACAAAATACAACTCCTGCTTTGGCTGATCTGAATAATGATGGCGATCTCGATCTGACCTTGGGCAATTATGACGGTAGTTTCAATTATTATGAAAACTTTCATATTATGATGGATATCGATCCTGAACAACCGCAACCTAATTCTTACAAACTCTGTAATTATCCAAATCCGTTCAACCCGGAGACCATAATAAGTTTTGGGCTAAAATCAGATTCCCACGTTCTCCTGCAGATTTATAACATTAAAGGACAATTGGTAACAACTTTATTGAAAGAAAATGTTAATGCCGGTTATCATGAGATCTTATGGAATGGGAAAGATTCTAATGGTGAACAAGTGGCATCCGGACTTTATCTCTATAGAATGACAACAGAAGATTTTTCGCAGATTAAAAAGATGTTGTTTTTAAAATAGTGTCATATGAGCATGTCGGCTTTTCTCACAAACCCATACATTCCAATGGATTCAGTGGTGCTTACTATGATTGGTCTAGTCAGTCCAGCCTTGATTAATGCTTCATCCTCATCCAATACATCTGCTCTTCCAGATGCTATGACCTCGTAAAGTAGCCTGGAATAAAATATTGGTTCTCCACCTCCAAAAGTTATGCTGCAACGGATGACAAATGTTTTGTTATAATGGAATCGTTTAAACGCAAGAATACCAATTTTGCTCATCTAGATTAGATTTCTTTAGGCGACTGGTTACCATGAAATGACAAACTAAGTGGTAATTTACATATGGATCATAAGTCAGGCTTTGACGGATAGGTGAATTAGAAATTAAAAATCATACTTTGCGAATGGACTCAATTTAGGAATAATATATAAATTTTGGAATAAATATTGAAGAATAATTTATATTAATAAATAGGTAAGATACGAGGAGAGGAAATTGAAAAAAATATCAATTTTAGTAATAT
>JABMPU010000154.1 GCA_013203665.1 Armatimonadota bacterium | reverse complement strand
ATCCCAACCTAGAACACGTGAATTCGTGAGATCGTGAATTCGTGAACACGGGAACCCGTGAACCTTGAACCTTGAACCCACAACCCACAACCCACAACCCTGAACCCTGAACTAAACAATATCCCGGAACTTTTAATGGGTGTTCCACAGAAAATTCTTGACGTCAATTATCATAAAAACTTTTATCTTCCCACAATAAACTAAAAAAAATGGAGGGAGTTATGAAAAAGTTGTTGTCAATTTTTGTTGTATTAATTTTTGTTTTTACTTGCTTTGCCACCACAATTTATGATGTTCAGTACACCACAGTTGCAGGGGATGGAACTTATCCGTCTTTACTGGAAGGTGATACTGTAACGCTCACCGGAATCGTTACTGCTATTGGTTGGGCTCATTATGATGATAATTATTTTATTTCAATGCCGGAAGGTGGAGCCTGGAAAGGAGTCTTGGTCTATTTTGGAGAGATTTTTCCTGAGGTTGGAGATGAAGTAGAAATTACCGGAGTTGTCTCGGAATATTTCGGAATGACTGAAATCAGTAATCTTACAAGTTATACAATTCTCAGTTCAGGTAATCCGGTTCCTGATGCAATTGTTGTTGAAACCGGCAACTTGATCGATCCGGTCGATGCAGAGCAATATGAGGGATGTTTAGTGAATCTGCTGGATGTAACAGTAACAGAAGAGCAGATTGAATTTGGACAGTGGTATGTGAGTGATGGAACCGGAGATTGCCAGATGGATGATGGATTTTTCTATCTTGATGAGGTAGTACCGCCAATCGTTATTGTTTTAAACGATGTTTGGGCTAGTCTTTCTGGAATGGTTGATTGGTCTTATGAAGAATATGGTGTTAATCCGCGAACTCCGGAAGATTTGATTCATGATGCAGGAACCGGCGGAGGAATTGTTCCCGCTGTTAAAGAGCTGATCGGTAATTATCCCAATCCGTTTAACCCGGAAACTACTATTGAATTTTCTATGGATAATCCAGGTTTTGTCAGCATTGATATTTTTAATATCAAAGGAGAAAAAGTTAAGACTCTGGTTCGAGCTGATTTTGAAGCTCAAGTGCATCAGGTAGTCTGGAACGGTGAAAATGATAATGGAGCTCCGGTTTCCAGCGGCATTTATTTCTACGAAATGAACTGCGGAGATTACACTTGCGTTAAAAAGATGATCCTGATGAAATAATACTCGTTCTTTCATCGGTCCCGGTTGAAGGACAGGTTTGAGACGACCGTCCCGATCGGAATGTTATAAATTTGTTTAAGAATTATTGAACACCGAGACGGTGTTGATGGAAACGATGTGTTTCAACCGAGACGGTTGAAACAACAAAAGAACGCTCAGTATCCTGAAGTCCAGAAAGTCGGCTTTCGATTTATCGAAAACGATCTCAGTTTCCACTCACCTTCGGCGTGTGAAGTCCAGTCTGCTTGAAATCTGGTAGTTGCAAGAAACCGTTGAAAAGGTTTAGCAAGAAGAGAAGTCTTATAAACCTTTTCAAGGTTCATAAGGAAAAGCCCGATTCGGGTATTAAAGCAGATACAAAAACAAGAATAATTTATTCGTGTATTTCGCGGGTAAATTATTATGGAGGAAAGGATGAAAAAATTTTGTAAAAAAGTATTCTGGTATGGCTTAATTTCTTTTATTGTATATCATGGATATAAATTCTACTTAAAAATCAAAACTGCATTGGAGATCGATAAAACTCTACCTCTTTATCTTAAAAATACAGTTGGGGAAGAACCGGAAATCTCTTTAACAATTACATTTCCTCAATCCATATTAAAGCTTGGGTTCAGTAAGGAAATTTTGAAAAAAGATAAAGAGTTGAAAGCGAAGATCGAGGAATATATCGATGATTTCTATCCAGCACTTTCAAAAGGGAAACTTGAAATTAATATTTATGAAAAAGCAGAAGAACCGGAAAAAACCGAAAAGAAACCAAAGAAAAAAGAACCTGAAAAAGTAACAGAGAAGAAAGAGCAAAAACCCAAAAAAGGATAAATTCCAAATAACAAATTTCTAATATCTAATAAAATTCCAAATTACAAATCTCAAATATTTGGACATTTTGGTTTTATCATTTTATTTGAAATTAGAAATTCGGATTTAGAAATGATTCTTTCTGCTTGTTCCCGAAAGCTTTCTGGAGGTACAAGGAGTGTCTTCGTGTTGCTTCGCGACCTTAGTGGCTGAACAATTATCTAGTACCCAATCATAAAATTCTTGACGAAGTATAACATTATGTAATTTATCCTCTATTGTTAAATTAAGGAATTAAGGATTCTGCAAAATGTCAAAAAGTATGTCTTTCTGAGTTTTCCTCCAAAGGTAATCTTCCGAAGAATCTCATTAAAAGCGGAGTTCCTTCGAGAGAAAAGCAAGAAGAATTCCTCCAGTCTTCGCTAGCTTCGACTTGGCAAGCAGGATGACAAAAACACCCAATTATGCAGAACCCATAAATTAAGGAATAATAAATGAAACTACCTGAATTTAATGTTGTTCAAATTTATAAAAAATGGTATGTCCTTTTAATCGCAGCTTTCATTATTACAACGATTTCATATTTGATTGGAACCACAGGTTTCTTCAGAGAAGTTGAACTTAAACTTACAGACTATCGTTTCAGGCTCGACACGGTACCTGCAAAAGCTGATTCCAATATTGTAGTAGTAGCAATCGATGATGGCAGCATCGATTTCTTTACAAAAAATGGAATTCCCTGGCCCTGGCCCCGCTCCTATTATGGTTATGTTATAGATTATTTCACTCGCTCGAAGGCAAAAGCTGTTTTGTTTGATGTCATTTTTGATTCACCGGATACGGAAAGAGAAGAAACATCTTCAGAGCAAACCGATGGTGATTTTGCCAATGCTATGAAAAATAATCAGAATGTTTTTTTAGCAACCAAACTTACGGAAGATTCCACTAAAGTCAGCCCTGTTCTGAATAGATTTTCTCTTAACCTTACTGGAGGAAAATATCCATTTGAAAATATTTATGCGGGATTGAGAGAACCGATCGATGTTCTTCTGAATGCTACAAAATCGGTTGGAGTGATAAATGTGATTCCAGACCGTGATGGCGTAATCCGAAAAGTTCCCATCTTACAAAAAGTAAAAGACAATATTCTTCCACAATTAGCTTTCAGCGTCTTTCTGAATCAAAGAACCGACTCGCTTTTTATTCAGAAGAAACATTTAGTTTTGGATACTCTTTCCATTCCAATTGATAAAAACGGACAATACCTGGTGAATTGGTATGGCGAAAATGCCTTTAAATATTATCCTTTTCAAGCTGTGATCCAATCCGCTTCTGCGATTTATTCGGGTAATGCTCCTCTTCTTTCGTCTGATGTTTTCAAAGATAAATATATCATAATCGGAGCGACAGCTTCCGGTCTGAACGATCTTCGTGCCACTCCCATTTCTTCTTTCCTGCCCGGAATGGAAATCTGGACAACCATTTTGAGTAATTTCATTCACCAGGATTTTGTTAAAGTTGTTCCCATCTGGTTTGCTTTGACGTTTACTTTGATAATATGCTTTCTCGCTAATTTTACTATCACACATTTTCCGATGAAACAGAGCAATTTTATATTGCTTTTACTGCTCGCTTTTATCACATTTTTAAATTATTTTCTTTGGAAGAATAACAGGATTTTACTAAATTTCATTATTCCAATAATGGGATTTGTACTATCTTACGGATTTTATGTAACGATTAGTTACCTGGTGGAAGGAAAAGCAAAAGCTGAAATCAAGAAAATATTTACACGCTATCTCAGCCCGGATGTAATAAACGAATTGGAAAAACATCCGCACAATGTAGAACTTGGCGGTAAAGAGATACAAGCAACTGTAATGTTCTCTGATATTTATGATTTTACAACTTATTCTGAGGGGAAGACACCAACTGAAGTAGTGAAAAATCTAAATGAATATTTTGATAAACTCACAAATTTTGTGCTCGATAATGACGGACTTTTAGATAAATATACGGGTGATGGAATTATGGCGCTTTTTGGTGTTCCTATTTTCAGGAAGGATAACGCACTTATTGCTTGCAAAGCTGCCATTGCTCACAAAAAATACTGCCGGGAAATATCAAAGAAAAAAAATCTTACAGTACCGGAGGAACTTCATCTTGGTACAAGATTGGGAATAAATACAGGTTCGATAATAGCAGGAAATATTGGCTCAATAAGAAGAATGGACTACACTGCAATCGGTGATGCAGCAAATGCGGCTTCAAGATTGGAAGGTGTAAACAAATTCTATAAAACAGATATAATTATCAGCGAAAGCACTTATGAACTTGTTAAAAATGATGTTATTTGCCGCGACTTGGATATTGTGCGAGTAAAAGGAAAGACTCTGCCAACAAAAATTTTTCAGCTTATGGATGAAAAAAATGGAAATTCAAAACCGGAGTGGATTGTCCAATACGAGCAAGCTCTTGAAATGTATAGAAATGCAAAATGGAAAGAAGCTATAAAGATATTTGAAAAACTGGCAAATTTACCTCTTGAAGATAAACCCTCAAAAGTTATGCTTGACCGTTGCATTAAGTTAAGAAAAACTAATCCGAAAAATTGGGACGGTGTATTAACATTGGAGGCAAAGTGAAAAAAACAGTTTTTATTTTTTTGATTTTATTGATTTCTTTAAACATTTTATGTGAAGAAACAGCCACAGTAAAAAGAGATAGGGCAATCGTGCGTAATGGTCCGGGCTCATTCTTTGAAACCATTGCAGAACTTTCTAATGGCACAGAATTTACAATCCTGAAAAAAGAGAATGGCTGGCTCCGGATTCAAGCTGATGAAATCACGGGTTATGTTTCGGAAAAAGTTACGGAAGAGAGAAAGGTGCAGAGCGATATTTTTTCTATGATGGGTTCTCAAACTGCATCTTTAAGAGTTTCTCAACATGGGATGTCTGCTGGTGTGAAGGGCTTTGCAGAAAGATTCACCAAGAAATTTGATGGTAATCCAAACTTCCTGGAAACGTATTTGGCTTTTCAGATGAATATACAAGATTTCAGCAATTTCAGGCAAAAGACATATCAGAATTTTGACCGTAAAAAGAACCTGGATAAAGTTGATATTCCTCCTTACGAGGGAAGAAATTTCTTCTCTTTTTCAGAGGAAGGGTTTGGTTTGGGAATTGCCTCCAGGATTTCTACAATCGGACTTTATGAAAATAAAGAAATGCAGGAATACATCAACCAGGTTGGCAATATTATTGTAGAATCAAGTGATGCCTTTGATATCCAATTCAATTTTTTTATTTTGGATACGGATAAAACTAATGCTTACGCTTGTCCGGGTGGAATCGTTTTTGTTACCAGGGGAATATTGGATAATATCCGGACAGAAGCGGAACTTGCTTTTGTGTTGGCACATGAAATCGCTCATGTTGCCCGTCGTCACGGAATGATAGAGAGCGAAAAAAGAAAACATCACATCAAATCTGATGATGCTTTTGCTAAACTGGATGAGGAAATTGTACATGATGTTTCCGATGAGGAGACCAAAAAGACAGAACAGGAAATGGAAGCATTATCATTCGAGATTTTCGAAACGATTTTTCAGGGACGATTGGAAGCTTATGAAGAAGATGCAGATTACATAGGAATGATATATGCTACGCGTGCCGGTTATGACAGCCGCCAAATTTTGAATCTTCTGCATAGACTCGCTCAAGAAAATACCGAATCTACAAATGAACATTATACGCACGAACAAATTGAAAAAAGATTAATTCTCATTGAACAGAATTTCCAGACAATTTCTTACCCGGAAAATCTATTTGATTTTAGAAGTCGTTGGGAAAATAAGAAAATAAGTTTTAAGTAAAAAATGAGCAATGGAGAAGCTCGTGAAATTAAAACGAATATTATTTTTTCCTTTATCCTTCTTGTCACGACGACTTGTCTCGCCGAAATTTTGTGAAGGCGGAAGCAATATTTTTCTTGCTGTTCTTTGCGTAGGCGGATTACTTTTTCCATTCATGCCCTGGTGCATACCGGGGTCCTTTCTCTCTGCCGATACAATAATAGACAGTGTGTATTCAATTGGACCATTGGATGGTTATATTGCTTTTGAATTACCAACAGAAATATTTGTTGTGAATAATTGGATGTATGAATTAAACACAGGTGATCAGATGTTGAATGGTATGGGAGGACCTCAAATCCCGAACACACATTTTCGTTCGTATTTAACCTTTTCTTTACCAGAGATACCAGTTGGATATGATATTGACTCCGTTAATGTGAGACTTTATCAATGGATAAGCCACGGAAATTTAAATTATCTTGGTTTCCCACAATCTGATTTTCCGATTTGGGATGTAGCGGGAGGTGATACTATAAAATGTATCATGAGCCATATTGATTATGGGTATGAACTGGATTCTTTAGATTGGTCGAAAGGAGATCATGGCAACCCCTATACATATAATCATAACATTGGTACAATAACGGAAAGCGGAGAAGATGGGTACCGTTATCTTGATGTAACGGATTGTGTTCTACAAGATTATACAATGGGAAGAGATATAACTCAATACCGGATTGCTTTTCAAATAAATACGGATTGGGATGATTTGGCAGATCAGGTGGGATTTACATCATATGAAACGAGTGTTATTAATGAAGCTCCTCAATTGTTTTTTTACTTGTCTAATGGTGCGGGAATAGGAAATGTTTTAGAAAATAAAAATAGTATGAATTGTAGAATTTTTCCAAACCCGTTTAATCCGACTACCACGATCTCGTTTAATTTAACCACAGAGATTACGGAGGACACGGAGCTGGTGATCTATAATGTGAAAGGACAGAAAGTAGATGAATTAGTAATTAGCAGTCAGCAATCAGAAGTTAGCTGGAACGCAAAGAATCAAGCTTCAGGTATTTATTTCATTATTCTAAAAAATGAAAGTCGAGTAATTTGTTCAAAGAAAATAACTTTAATGAAATAAAAGGAGAAAAGAGAAAAAAATAAGAGATGGAGGTTTGTTTATGAAGTATGTAAAATTTTTAGTTTTTTTAATCACATTATTTTGTACAACAACACTATTAGCACAAGGAGCATGGCATCCGGAGTACACACATTGGCCCAGAACAATTCTGGAAGAAGCTGAATTGGAGGCTGTCAGAGATAGAATTCTCATTGCTCCCTATTCCGATTCTCATGCGAATATCGAATCAAAATCTGATGTTGAATACTCAGCTTGCGAAATGGAAAGAGACAAAGCAGAAGTATGCCGCTCAGCAGCATTTCGTTATCTGATGCAGAGCGATGTTCTTTATGCAGATAAAGCTAAAGAATATCTTTTAGTTGCAGACCGGGAACCGGCAAGTGGTTATACTGATGTTTATGAAAACATCATTTGGGATTCGGAAAATTTAACTGCAATTTCTACTGCTTATGACTTTCTAAAAGGTAATAGCTATGATTTCGCAGGAGACGAACCTGATGTGAGAGACCAGATTCAGGCGATGGCTGCCGGTTTATATGATGATATTATGAATGATTACCTGGTTAATATTCTTTGGGAAGCAGGAGGTAAAAAGACGAACTTCGGAGCCAAACTTGCTTCTGCCCTGGGAATGGCTGCTATTGTTCTTAATACGGAAACAAGCGGTGATGTAACGGAACAACCTCTATCCTGGATAAATTATGGAATGAACTTGCTGCATAATTCATATCACGAATACTTGGTGGATGCTGATGGAGGCTGGTCTGAAGGAGCTCATTATCAGAAATATACTGCTTTCAATGTTATTCCTTTTGCCATTGCTCATAATAATTTTGTAAATGGCGCCACAGAAGATTATGCAGGAACCAGTTTGCCGCCAAATCTTTTGGATGAGAGATTTCAACTGAATGCTGCCTGGGGAATTAAAATTCGATTACCAAATGGTGCTCGTCCCAATTTTGATGATAGTTTCAATGAACCATATTATTTCAGTGGTTTTTTTGCAGGTTATTATGATGATGATGTATTTGCCTGGGATTATATTGATTCCGGAAATCCGTATAATACTTATGCTTCGCCGGGAAATCTGGATATTGAGATGATCTGCGTTTATGATGATAATTATACCGGGATTACAGAACCGGAAGATTTAACTTATTTCTTACCAGAAGCAGGACAGGCAATTTTCCGAAGCAGTTGGGAGGAGAACGCAGTTTATATGTGCTTGCTCGGAGAATATGGAATTGCCAGAGAAGGTGGTCGTGCTCATGAACATCCGGATAATATGAGTTTTATTATTTATGCTTATGGAGAGCTTCTGGCAATGGATAGCGGATATATCAGTTATGACCAGCACGATCTGGTTCGGTATGCCAAAAATCACAGTTTAATCCTGGTGGATGGAGAAGGTCCAAGTGCTGCCAGTACTGCTGCTGCCAATGGAACAGATGCTCTAATCGCAAATTATTTTGATACTCCTTTTATCGATTATGCCGAAGTTTTAACAATGTATGAAGATGCCTATTTTATGAGGTGTGTCTCTTTTATTCATAACAACTATTTCATAATTTCAGATTATGTATATAGTGAGGCTTCTCATACTTACGATTGGCTTCTTCATGGAAATGGTGGTGGAAATACAGGAAACGATTTTGTCTTAACTGCAAACGGTTCAAAATATTCGGTAAATGGAGTTGACCTGAATTTCTTTATAAATTCATCTTCAGCAATTACTCTTTCCAGTTATGATGATTATCATGAGGGTGGCTACAATATTGCTGATGAGCATACTGTAACACAGGCTTCAATTACTACAGGTGATTTAGTTCTTTTTTCATCTTTTTTAATGCCTGCTCAATCAACCAGAGATTTTGTTTATACGCCCATAAATTTAGGAGATTGCATTGGTGGAACAATTGCAGAGGATAATAAAGAAGCTATTTCTCTGGTAAAATATAATTCTGATCTTGTTACTACTGATTTCTTAGGTGTGGACGTTGCTTTTGATGGTTATGCTTTAAATATTTCCCGTCTTAATGGTGAAATTCCCAGCGTCTTTTTTTTAAAGGATGGTCAGGATGTGGATTATGATGATGTGGATATTATCACTTGTTCAGATACAACGAATATCTCATTAAACATTGAAACTGATTTAGCCAAAGGTTATATCAGCACAGGCTGTACAGTTCAATTTTTCACCGGTAATCCTCCCGCAAATGTAACTGGTGCAACTTCCTGGAGTTATCCCGGTGGAGGTGTTTTAACAGCAACTTTTGAGGATGATACATATTTTGAGATCGAAGTGGTATGGAGTCTGATTAATCTTTCATCTGAAAATAATGTTGTTTCTTCTTTACCCATGTTATATCAGAATTATCCAAATCCATTTAATCCTGAAACCATAATAAGTTTCGAAATGCCTTTTAATATCGAAAATCCTGTAATTGAAATCTATAATATCAAAGGAGAAAAAATTAAACAATATTCAATTTTCAATAATCAATCTTCAATTGTTTGGGACGGAAAAGACGATATGAACAGACCTGTTGCATCCGGAATTTATTTTTATAAGATGCAGGCAGGAAAATATTCATCAACCAGGAAAATGGTTCTGATGAAATAAAAGGAGAGAATATGAAGAAATATCTTAATTTATTTGGATTCTTGATTTTGATTGTCATAGTTTTCTCGTGCACTATCAAAAGTTTTGAAGCACCGGAATTTGATAAGAAAATCGAGTTTCCATTAATCAGTCAATCGTATTATATGTCGGACCTGGCAGATTCAACCGATGATTTCATTATTGTAGTTGAAAATGATACTATGATGTTTTCGATTTCCAATGAATTTGAAACGAAACATGTTACGGAAGATGATCTAAAAATTGATAGCCAGGAAACAACTTTTGAGAGTGAGATTGGAGACGAGTTGACAATCGACAGTCAGGAACGTGAATTTGAAAGGAATGTGGACAGGATCGAGGTGGAAGGAACAGGTAATGCTGAGGCTAGTGTACTGGTTCTGGATTTTGCCAATGAATCATTGGGCGGAGGAATAGGACCTGTTGTGGGTGAACAAATTCCACCATTTTATGATTTCGAACCATTCTATCAAGATTTTGGTATTTTTGATAACGACAACCTTGAATATGTTATCATCGATACAGGAACTGTGTTTATAACATTTCATAATAATACGGAAATTCCTTTAAGCTCAGATATACCGGATCAAGCTTTCCAGATGCACTTTGAATTCTGGACAAATGGAACTTCTGCTTCACATCCGGATTCAATTTTTATGTTCGAACATTACATTTATCCTTCCATAGGACCAGGTGACACTGAGTATATGATGCTTCCGTTTGACGGACAGACTGTTTACGGAGAAAATTATTTGAAATGTTATCTGACAACCGACGGAACATCCGGACCGATAAATGTGGATGAGGATGATTCTTTTGATGTAACATTTAGCGTTGGCAATATGACAGTTTCTGAAGCGAGTGCTATTCTGGAAGCTGCTTCTGTCAATCATGAAGATGCAATTTCCATTTCTGATGAAGATATTCAAGTGCTTTCAGCGGAAATTGCTACTTGTACTGGTAATATTCATATTGAGAACTATTTACCCATCGATGTGGATACATTGATCATAGAATTTACCGAGTTGTTCGATCCATATAACAATCCCTATAAAATTGAAGAATTTGGTCTTCTTAGTGGAAACACCTATGATATTCCAATTATTCTTGATGATTGTTTGATTCATGCAGCAGGAGAGAATCCACTCGATTCTTTACATTTTACGCTTTATTCTTCCAGTGGAAGCACGTATCCGGATTATGTTTTGATCACTCCTGAAGATAAAATTCTCACGCAAATTGTATTTGGAGATATGGTTTTTGAGCAGATCGTAGGCAAGTTTGGCAGCTTTACAATCGAAGATGAAAGTTCAACAGTGATAGACAGCACAGGTGAATTCAGTCTTTTCTTTGCTGAGATCAATGGTTGTGAAGTTGTTATTGATATTAGCCAGAATTACACTCTTCCTTTGGAAGCGGATATCGATCTTGTTTTTAATGAAATCTATACTCAGGCTGGTGTCCCATTGGAAGTCAGTTTCCATTGTCCTGGAGACACGACCTTTAATTTTGCAGGTTATACGATTGGTCTAGACCCCAATTCTACTATGCCGATTGATTCTCTACATTATTCGTATTCTGTTATTACCGAAAGTACAGGAGATGAGTATGTACCAATAAATTATGACGATGAAGTTGCTGCCGTTATTTCTATTGGAGACATGATTTTACAGGAAGTTATCGGAGTCATCGATAATAAAGAAGTTGAAATGGAAGATATTTATGAAGAGATTGAATTGGATGATTTGCCCGATAGTCTTCAGGGTCTTTTGGAATTTCAGATTGTAGAGCTTCATATTGAAATTTTAAACCAGATTGGTTTTGATTGTAACCTGAGTATGCATCTGGTTGGTAGTAACGATGCAGGAGAATCTGTAGCTATTGATGTTAATGAAACCATCTATAAAGAAACAACTACAGAAATTATTATTGAAGATGGTATAACAGATTTGCTTAATTTGGTGCCTTCATCTATTACAGTTACAGATATCATTGCAACTATTGGTGATGGGATCACTCCCGGCTCAATTGCTCTAAACGATTCAATTGCTGGTTCTTATGCTGTAACCACTCCAATGAAATTCATTGTGGCAGACCATACAATCACAGATACGTTAGATACAATTACTATGAATGATGAAAGTCAGGATGTACTTGATGAGAACATAGATGGAATAAAGTTGGTAATGAATGCTGAGAATAAATTTCCATTTGGGGCTGATATAAGAGTCTTTTTCTCCACAGATTCAACGGAAGTTTTCACTAATCCCGGTCTTTTAATTGATTCATTATTTATTGAAGCTGCTGAAATTGTAAACGGAGTTTCCGGCGAACCAACATCAAACGAAATAATTCTAAATTTATCAGGTGATGATTTCAATGTATTTTTGGATAGAGAACATCAAGATGTTTATATTGGTGCTGAGCTTTCTATTTTAGGAACTGACGGAGAGGTCGTTACAATAAGAGGTTCAGATAATATCAAAATCATTGGCTATCTCGAAGCTGAAATCCATATAGCGGAATCGGAGGAATAAGATGAAAAAGATAATATTTATATCCATCATTTTTTCGTTTATCTCTTTGAATCTAACTGCAGATACATTTGATAATCCTATCAGTATTTCACTTGGAGATGCCTACTTGATTAAAGCTTCCGGGTATCGTGCTTTAGGTTGGAATCCGGCAAATTTGGCTTTATACGACAATAAAATAACAATAAGTCTTTCTACTTTGAATTTAAGCCTTGCCAATAACGCTTTTTCAATTGCCTTTTATAATGATATAGTAGGACAATATTTAGATGAGGGAGATGAACAAGATATTCTTGATAGAATTCCTGATTCCGGATTTGGTTTCGATTTTGATTTGGGTTTCACGCCTTTGATCACATCATTTTCATATAAGAACTATGCTTTTTCCTCAACTGCAAGTGTGTTATCCACTATACGGTTTTCAAAGGGGCTTTTCGAATTTCTTATTGAAGATATCGCATTCCAGGAATATGATTTTTCAGATTGCACCGGAGAAGTGGTCGGATTTTACGAAAACAGGCTTGGCTATGCCCAAAAATTACGTTTGAAAGACCTTTTACCTTATGGACTTCCGCCGATTTATGGTGGTTTCAGCATCAGTTATATTTTGGGAGCTGGATATGCTAAGATTTCCAAACTTGAATCCTCAATAGTCAATTCTCCTAATGGTGCAGAAATTGATACTAATATTAAGATTCAAACCAGTGGCATAAAAAGAGAAGATGGTGAGTTCTCAAAAGAAACAGAGAAAACCTTCCCTGGTTCAGGTTTCAGAATGGATATCGGATTCTTATCTAAACTTAATGAGAACATTACTGTGGGTCTGGCTTTTAAAAATCTTTTTGGAAATATCACCTGGTCAAGCGATTGTCAGCAGCATATTTTCAGTGCTTATGGTGATTCCATATATGCCTACTCCGGAAATTATGATTTTGGCGACCAATTCGATGAAGTGGATACAACTTACACTATAAATGAAATTAAGCAGACTATCCCGTTTGAGATTCATATGGGTGGAAAGTATGAATTGAAAGTTTTTAATTTCTACTTAGATTATGTTCAGGGATTTGAATCGAGTGCTTTCACTTCCTCTAAACCAAAAATTTCTTTGGGTGCAGAATATGATATCTTGAAATGGCTGCCAATCAGATTGGGTTTTGGTTTTGGTGACGAGAGATCATCTCACTATTCATTAGGTTCAGGTTTGGAATTTAAGACTTTCGCATTTAGTTGGGCATTGCGAAGTTACTATTCACCGTTTCCATCATATTCAAAAGGACTGTCGTATTCTGCAGGGGCAATCCTGAAATTTTAGTGTGTAAATAAAAATATGGGCAGGAAATTCCTGCCCTTTTTTGTGTTTATAAATGTGGGAATAAGGAGTATTTTTTTTGTCATTCAGTACTTGATGCGGAATCTAAAATTTATTATTTCAATGGATTCCCGTTTTCACGGGAATGACAATTGATGCGAATTTTCTTATTTTTCATATTCCATTTTGTATTTAAAAATTGGAGGAATTATGCCGGTTGTTACAGTGGCAAATGCTGGTGATTTATCATCCGAACAAAAAAAACAGTTAATCCGAAAAATGACAGATGTTATTGTGGAAGTAACCAAAAAACCGGAAGGAGCTGTTTACGTGAGAATTGATGAAGTGCCACGAGAAAATTTTGGAGTGGGAGGTAAACCTTTAGGTTAAATTTATCATCTCGTTACGAAGATTTTCTTCGTAACGTAAATGTCTGCGAAGTTTAACTTTGCAAGTAATATAATCTCAAGTGTCCCGAAGGCTTTCGGGAGGAACAAGCATAAATATTCAATTTTCAATTTTCAATCTCAAAGCAGTCCCCATCTTTTTCTGAGGAATAATTCCGTACAGAAGCAAACCAAAAATATAGCGATTAAATACCATTTCCGATAAATGGGTAATTCGGTTTTAAGCTCTTCAATTTTAGAAATCGCTTTGGGAAATGTAAAATCAGATAGAGTTTCCTCATCAATTATTTTTCCATTGGTTTGTTTGGAAATATAAGCGAGCAAAGGTTGATTGAATCCCCTGTCTCTTGCTTCCGGATTATCATCTGTGATCAGGAAATTGCCGGAAGTTTGTTGCTCGGTTTTTTCAGCAAAGATCGAATAACGATAGCTTCCTTTTTCCAATTCTTCAATTTCCGCGAAATATTCATCTCTTTTTTCAAGCAGATATTCTTCCAAAATCTTTTTCTCATTTTGTTTTATTATCAATTTTGCTGTAAGGTTTGTTATTGGTGCCAGTTTTTCATCAAACGCAGTTAATGTAATCATGATTTTTTCTCCCTCAAAGTAACTATATTTATCTGTGAAAGAGACGAACCTTTCTGTATTTGATGCACTTAACCACAAAATAATATTTGTCATAAAATCAGAATAATCGGAATTGCGAAGCTGCCATTTCCAAAGATTATTAAAACTGAAATAAAGCACTTTACCATTTTCAAATTCATTAAATAGAATTGCCGGACTTTGCTCATCATTCTCGATTTTTGCCAGGATTTCTGCTTGCAGTTTGGCATTAACATAATAATAATCAACCGGTGGAATTTCATCTGTATTTTTAAGATATTCAAATGTTTGAAATTTCTTACTTTCATCAGTAAAATAAAATGTGGATTTAAAGGATGAAGCAATTCCGGAATGAATTGCTGGCAGGATGTCAATAAGCGAAGTTACAGGTTTTCCAAATATAAGAAGACCTCCTCCATTTTTCACAAAATTATTTATAATTTCTGTCTCAATATGAGTGAGATTCAGAAAATCATAATTAATTAAGATCAGAACAACAGTTTCTTTGATATTTTCTGAAAGACTGGTGGTTTTTCTACCTTTTTTCAAGATTCTGTCTTTGAGTAGAAAATCCGAATTCCAGCGTTGATTTTTCTCTACCGCATCCAAAATGAATTTCACATCCCAGTTCAAATTGTCGGAAATAACCAATATTTTAGCACGATTATCCAGAACCTGAATAGCAGCAGGAAAGCGGTTGTTTGCCAGGTTGATCTCATTTTCCATATCAGATTCGATGACAATCTCAAAAGGCTGTAAACCGGTTTTCTCAAAAATCTGCTCAAAGATGATTTGCTGAAAGTTATCATTTGAGAAATCAACATTTTTTGTTTGAGATGTTTTTCCATTTATAATCAGATTCACTTTTGCTTTTTGATTGAAATGTGATGCAGAAACATTTACAATAATTGGAGTTATTTCGTTTTTATATGCATTTTTATTGAAATTCAAATTGGAAATTTCAAGGTCAAAATCTGTGATTTCAAAATTGGGATTAAATGTGAAAATGGGAATATTAAAATCATCTAAAATGTTCAAATTTTCATCTCTGAACCAACCATCTGAAAAAAGAAAAATATTTTTAACATCAGTTAGACTGAGCTTTTTGGATATATCTTCAAACGTCTTGGAAAGATTTGTAGAAGATTTTATACCATTCATTCCGTTGGCGAATTCAATTTCAGAAATATTATAATTTTGCGATACAAGTTTATCCTTAATTTTTTCTTTAAATTCTTTTAAAGTTGCAATTTTGTTGATTTCGTCTTTTTTTTGATTCATACTTTCAGAAATATCTGAGAGGAAAAAGATTTCTGATTTCTTTGAAATCTTTTGTGAAAAGTATAGTATCGGATTTAATAGAAGTATTAAAACCGCAATAATTGAAATACTTCTGAGAAAAATCAGAAGATACTTTTTTTCTCTTCCGATTTCAGGAATGGTTTTTTTATAAAACCAGGTAATCAAAATTACAGTTATAAATATAAAGAATAAAATCATTGAATCAACTCTAATAAGTGATATTCGGCAAGATATGAAACCGTTAAAACGGTTAATAACAAGATAACAATTTTTAACCGATTCATCGGTTTCCTAATATTTGGAATATTTTCTAACATATTTTATTCAATTCTATTAAAAGATAAACTTATCATTATTTACCAGAATTTTTCAGGAGATACTTTTCTCCAATAAATATTATTTTGTGCTAAATTCGAATTTATAATAATTGGTATTTTGTCCAACTTTAATTTCTCTTTTAATTTTGATAACATCCGGGAATCGAAACCTTTAAAAAGTGAAACATCTTTAGAAGAAATAATTAAAGTTGATGATTTTTTATATTCTTTAATGATTTTTTTTGATAAGATATTTGAATTTACAAGTTCACCGAAAGCAGAATGATATGGTCCAGCTACAATTGAGTTTAAATCAATGTCAGAGTGCAAACCTATTTTAATTATTTTTATGTTGCTTTTATCAAATTCGAGTTTCATTTCAGATACGATTTCAACAGCTTTTTCAATTGTGAGCGGGAGAAATTTCTGCTCTTTATACCATTTTTCCAGAACCGTTTCTTTTAGAACAATTGCAGGATAAATTCGCACAAAATCAGGTTGAATACGAATAGTAGTTTTTACGGTTTCTTTTATGCTTTTCTCAGAGAAATCCGGCAGACCCGGCATCAATTGAATTCCGAGTTTGAAATTGTGTTTCTTAATCAAATCACAAGCTGAAATTGCAGTTTTGGAATTATATCCTCTTTTGCTTGCGGTAAGAACATCATCCGAAAAACTTTGAATACCGAGTTCAATGACTTTCACCATATTTTCTTTGCAAAGTTTCAGGACGTTATCATCTATAAAATCCGGACGGGTTGAGATTCTGATACCGGAAATTTGGGACAAAAATGGTTTTGTCAGATCGAAAAGCTCTGTTTGTTTTTTGATGGGAAGATTGGTAAAAGTACCACCAAAGAAGGCAATTTCTTTATCTTTCAAAGCTGCATTTTTCCGGCAAAAATATTCTATTCTCTTTGCTATTTCTTTTGGATTTATATGAATTGTTTTGGTTATCAGATGTTGGTCGCAATAAACGCAATTAAATGGGCAGCCAAGATGAGGAATGAAAATGGGAAGAATCTTCATGATAGTTGAGGATTATAACTTCAATATTGAGCATGCTTCTTTGGCAGCATTTTGCTGAGCTTCTTTTTTGTTGGGTCCTTTACCCACACCGAATTTTTTCCCATTGAAATAAACTTCGATTGTAAAAACTTTCTCATGATCCGGACCTTGTTCCTGGATGATTTTATAAACTGGAATATTTTGATATTTAGATTGAGTGTATTCTTGCAAAATGCTTTTGTAATTGATCAATTCACTGGATTTGATTGAAGATTCAAAATTTTTCAGAATAATTTTTTTTATAAATTTACGAGCTTGTTGAATGTATCCATCCGAATAAATTGCGCAAATTAATGATTCCATTGCGTCGGATAGAATCGATGAAGAATTTTGCCCTCCACTTTCCTTTGCTTCAGAACTCAAATGAATATATTTTCCCAACCGGATCTGTTTAGCTTTCATGGTTAAAAATTTTCTGGAAACAAGTTGAGATTTAAGTTTGGAAAGTTCTCCTTCGGAATATTTTGGGAATTTCACAAAAAGTTCTTCTGCCACAACTAAACCCAAAATCGAATCTCCCAGAAATTCCATTCGCTCAAAGGCAGAAATTCCCTGAGTTGAAGTGCTGACTGATGTGTGAGTTAGGGCAGAAATTAATAGAGTTTTGTCCTTAAAATGATAATTGATTGTGTCTTGTAATTCTTGTAATAGAAGGCTATTAGTACTCTTTTTTTGGAAAAGCGAGAGAAGTTTTCTGATTTTTTTCAAAATGCAAAAAGGGCGAATTATTCGCCCTTATTTAATAAACTTTTTAAAAACTAATACTCCGTTATGACCACCAAAACCGAGCGAATTGCTAACTGCAATGTTTACATCTTTTTCAATTGCTTTATTAGGAACATAATCCAGATCGCATTCAGGATCAGGATTTTCATAGTTGATAGTGGGATGGATGATACCGGTTTCAATTGATTTGCAGCAGGCAATAGCTTCAGTTCCGGCTGCTGCTCCAAGCATGTGTCCAACCATTGATTTCGTAGAACTTATCTTAAGATTAAAGGCGTGATCACCAAAAACGGTTTTCAGAGATGCAGTTTCATTTTTGTCATTTAGAGGAGTGGAAGTGCCATGAGCATTGATGTAATCGACTTCTTCAGGTTTCAGATTTGCATCTGATATTGCAGCTTTGATTGCACGTGCTCCACCTTCTCCATTTGGTGATGGAGCAGTAATATGAAAAGCGTCGCAAGTGGCACCATAACCAACAATTTCAGCATAGATTTTGGCATTTCGTTTTAAGGCATGTTCCAATTCTTCCAGAACCAATACTGATGCTCCTTCAGCCATAATGAAACCATCTCGTTCTTTATCGAATGGGCGACAGGCTTTTTGAGGATCATCATTTCTTGTGCTGAGTGCTCTCATGGCGCAAAAACCTCCCACAGCAAGTGAAGTTACTGAAGCTTCTGAACCACCTGAGAGAATAATATCAGCATCTCCATATTGAATTGTGCGGAAAGCTGTTCCCATTGCATGATTTGCAGATGCACAAGCTGAAGAAATATTGAAATTGATCGATCTTAAGTTAAACTCGATTGCAGCTTCTGCTGAGGCGATATTGGCTATCATTTTTGGGATAAAGAAAGGGCTTATTCTTTTAGGACCGGAATTTACCATTTTTCTGGCTTCAGCTTCAAAGGTTTCCATTCCACCGATTCCGGAGGCAATTATTGCTCCAGCCCGGTCGTGATCAAAATCGGTTAAGCCAGAATCATTTAAAGCCTCTTTTGCAGCTATAAGTGCAAATTGAGTATACCTATCGAGTTTCTTAATTCTTTTTTTTTCAAAATAGTCCGTAGGAATGTAGTTTTTTACTTCACCGGCAATTCTGCTGGTGAATTCATCAGTTATTTCAAAGTTCGTTATTAATCCGATACCGGATTTACCGGCAACAAGTCCTTTCCAGGTTTCATCTATGTTGTTTCCAACTGCGTTTATTGTTCCCAAACCTGTGATAACAACTCTTCGTTTATTCATTTTTTTAACCTCTCAAAATAAGATTTTTTTATTAAGATGAAAGTATCTCTTTCAAACAAAATTAAAATAAAGGTGGAGTTTTAAAACTCCACCAAACAAAATCTCGAAATTAGCTGATCTTGGATTTGAGATAATCGATAGCTTTTCCAACTGTAGTCAATTTTTCAGCCTCGTCATCTGCGATATCAATTTCAAATTCCTCTTCAAATTTCATGATTAATTCGACTGTGTCGAGAGAATCTGCTCCAAGGTCTTCGATGAAACTTGCTTCCATTGTTACTTCACTTTCTTCTACGCCAAGTTCTTCCACAATGATCTCTTTTACTTTTGCAATGATGTCCATTATTTCCTCCTAATTTTTTTTTACATTATCAAACCACCGTCGACCTGAATAGTCTGACCGGTTATATAATCAGCTTCCTTTGAAGCTAAAAATAAACAAAGATTAGCAACATCTTTTGATGTACCTATATGTCTTAAAGGAATTGCTTCCAAATATTTGTCAACAATTTCTTTTGGTAATTGGGCTGTCATTTCTGTTTCAATGAATCCGGGAGCGATTACATTCACTCTTATATTGCGGGATGCGAATTCTTTGGCTGCTGATTTTGTGAGAGTAATTATTCCACCTTTTGAAGCGGCATAATTTGCCTGACCAGCATTTCCCATAATGCCAACAATCGAAGAAATATTTAATATAACACCTTGTCTTTGTTTCATCATAAACCTGCAAACTTTTTGTGTACAGATGAAAGTTCCCTTCAAATTTACATTGATGACTGCATCCCAATCAGATTCCTTCATTTTCATAAGAAGCCCGTCTTTGGTGATGCCTGCATTGTTTATAAGAATATCGATTTTACCGAATTTTTGAAATATTTCTTTGAAAAGGTTGCCTGTTAATTCGGAGTCTGTTATGTCAGCTACATATCCGAAAGCTTTAAAACCTTTATCAGTAATTTTTTTAACTGCTTCATCAACAGCATCCTGAAATAAATCGAGAATAATAGAGGTGGCACCATTTTCTGCAAAAGTTTCTGCAATAGCAAAACCGATTCCCCTGGCAGAACCTGTAATTATTACAATTTTTCCTTCAAAATTATACATAATATCTCCAATTTTTCATAAAATTTTTATGCCTGTTTTCATGATTTCGTAGGCGAAAGGATAAGTTGAATTAAAATCAGTTTCGTCGATTGGATGTGGTTCAATTCTTGAATCAAATTTGCTGCCTAAAATCATTAATTCTACTTGCATTTCATAATTGTTTTCCAGGTTTTTCATTATGATTGCCAGATCTATATCACTGTCTTCATCATATTTATCCTTTGCATAAGAGCCAAATAAATAAGCGCTTTTTATATTATACTTTTTTGTTTTTAGAAATACAATATAATTTTTTAATAATTTTAAAGCTGTTTCTTTATCCATTGCCGAAACTCTTTGATTTCATTAATCCATTTTTCTGTGAATTCTTTTGTGCATAATTTATAAAAATTATTTTTATAATCCTGGTATTTTGCTCGCAAGTTAAAAGTTGTTACTCTCACTAAAAACTTTTTCTGCTCTTCAGTTATATCTAAATTTGATTTTTCTGCTAATCGTAAAAGATTGTGTATAAAGGGATGTTGAGAATCAATTTTTTTAATGTAATATGCTTTGAGTAATTTCTCAATAACAAGATGACCTACATATAAAGCCCAATGATAGTCCTTTGATCCAAACATATGAAGCATTGATTCAAAGTCTCTATCCGAACCTTCAATCCAAAATGAAATTAATTCTTCTTTGGTCATAAAATTATTTTAATTCTTCAGCTACTTTTTCCACATCTTCAATTTTATCGATACTAAGAACTTTTACTTCACGATTGATTTTCTTGATCATGCCAGCTAAAACTTTTTTTGGACCGAATTCAATGAATAATTCCACTCCGTTCTCGATCATAAAGTTTACGGAATCTACCCATAAAACAGCAGAAGTAACTTGATTTGCAAGAGTTTCTTTAATTTCTTGCAGATTGGCAGTAGGTTCAGCATTCACATTTGAAATAACAGGAATTTCAGTGGGGGAGAAGCGTATATTTTCCATTTCTTCTGCAAGCCAGGTTTTTGCTTTTTCAATCAAAGGTGAATGAAAAGGACCACCCACAACTAAAGGCACAACTCTTTTTGCACCGATTTCTCTAAAGATTTCACAAGCTTTTTCCACACCTGCTTTGGAGCCTGAAATAACAGTTTGAACCGGAGTATTAAAATTTGCAGCAATCACAATTCCATCTTTAGAGGCTTGCAAGCAGATTTCTTTTACTTTTTCTGAATCCGGTCCGATGATTGCAGCCATAGCAAAAGGTTTTCCTTCATTTGCTTTAATCATGAATTCGCCACGTTTGTGTACAAGATACATTGCATCTTCCAAACTAAGAACACCATTGGCAACGAGTGCGGAAAATTCGCCTAATGAATGACCTGCTACAAAATCCGGCTTAATCTCTTTTTCTGCTAAAAGTGTTTTCATGGCAATTATGCTGTGAAATAAAATTGCAGGTTGGGTGAATTTTGTTTCTTTCAATTTTTCTTCTGGACCTTCTTTCATAATTTTGAAAAGAGTGGTTTTATTTTTTTCGTCGAATTTCTTCAGAATTGTTTCATATTCAGGATTTCGTTCTATAAAATCCATTGCCATGCCAATATACTGAGCACCTTGACCGGGAAAAATAAATGCAATTTTCACCATAAATTCCTCTCTTTTATAATCTGATTAATAAACTACCGGAAGTTAATCCAGCACCGAAAGAAGCCATTAAAACCAAGTCTCCTTTTCTGATTTTGCCTTCTCGAATCGCTTCATCAAGAGCAATTGGTATTGTTGCTGAAGATGTGTTGCCATATTTTTCAATGTTAACAATTACCTTATTAGTATCGATTTTCATCTTTCTTCCGAGAGCATCAATAATTCTCATATTTGCCTGATGAGTAATTAACCAGTCGATGGAAGTAACATCCAGGTTGTTTCTTTTCAAGACGATATCACACATTGAATACATTGATTTCACAGCAAATTTAAATATTTTATTTCCTTCCATATAAAGAGTATGCAGATTTTTTTTCACAGATTCTTTGCAAGCAGGCATTCTGGAGCCACCAGCTTCTTGAATGAGAAGTTCATTATGAGTTCCATCTGCAGTGATTTCAGAATCAATAATTCTGGAAATATCTGTTGGTTCTTTCCGAGAGATAATAGATGCACCTGCACCATCTCCAAATAAAATACAGGTATTACGATCTTTATAATTCGTGATTTTTGTCAGGATTTCTACTCCAATAACCAGGACATTTTGAGCGACTCCGTTTTCCACAAATTGTTTGGCAATATTGATAGCATAAATCCAACCCGGACAACCAGCAGAGATATCAAAGGCAGGAAAGTTTCTTAATCCTAATTTCTTTTGCAGGATGCAAGCTGTGGAAGGAAAAGCATGATCACCGGAAATAGTTCCCACGATTATCATATCAAGGTCTTTGGGTTTCAAATCAGCAGCTTCCAGGGCTTTTAAAGCAGCATGATAAGATAAGTCTGAGGCTGCTTCATCTTTACTGGCAACATGTCTAACAGACATCCCGGTTCGAGTGCGTATCCATTCATCGGAAGTATCAACCATTTTTTCCAGATCAGCGTTAGTAAGAATTTTCTCCGGAACAAAATGACCGGTTCCGGTAATTTTTGCATTATATTTTGCTATCATAATTACAACCTCTCATAATATTTTCTGGTGTGCTCAATAAAACCTGATTCTGCAATATTTACTGCAAATCTTATGGCATTCTTAATTGCTTTGGCATTTGCTCTGCCATGAGAAATAACAGAAATTCCATTTAAGCCAACTAGCAAAGCTCCACCATATTCCGTATGATCCATTTTTTTCTTTAGATAGGAATAAACAGGATAAGAAAGAAGAGCTCCGATTTTTGCCACCCAATCCTTCTTCATCTGTTCTTTCATCATATCAAAAATTGCAAAGGCAACGCCCTCAACAGTTTTCAGCATCACATTTCCCACAAATCCGTCGCATACAATAACTTCGAATTTGCCACTCAATATCCCTTCACCTTCGATATTACCAGCAAAATTGATATCAGTATATTTTGATAATTTTGAAAAAGCTTTTTTTACAAGTTCGTTACCTTTTGCACTTTCCTCACCGATATTTAATAAAGCGACTCTGGGGCTTTCATTCTTAAAAAAAAACCGAGCATATAAGCTGCCGAGTTTGGCAAATTGAACAAGATTTTCTGAAGAACAATCTACATTTGCTCCCACATCAAGAATGATGGTTGGTTTCTTTTTTGTTGGTAAAGTCATAGCTATAGCGGGTCTCAGAATATTTTTTATTCTTCCATAACCCAAAAGTGAAGCTGCCATCACAGCTCCTGTATTGCCGGCACTTACCAATCCGTCTGCTAAGCCATTTTTTTGTAAAGCAACTGCTTTTACAATGGAAGAATTACGTTTTTGTTTGGCAACGCTGGATGGAGGATCCTCCATTGTGATAACTTCAGGAGCGTGAACTATTTCGATGCGTTTTTTTTCATAAAAGAATTTTTCCAGTTCTTTTTTCAGGATATTTTCTTTGCCAACCAGAAAAACTTTTTCACAAAGATTTTCCTTAATTGCAAGAATTGCACCTTCCACTTCCGGGAAAGGTGCATTATCACTGCCAAAACCATCTAAAGCGATACGCATAAAATATTATTCCTGAGATGGGATTTTATTCGCTGATTTCCTTAATTTTTCGTCCGTTGTAATATCCGCATTTCGCACAAATATTGTGCGGTTTAACCGGTTCACCACAATTTGAGCAAACAGCTATTGTAGGCATTTCAGCTTTATAATGTGTTCTTCTTTTATCTCTGCGAGATTTTGAGACTTTTCTTTTTGGAACTGCCATAATGCTTCCCTTAACTCCTTTTAAATGAATAAATTAATATTATTTTTTTAAATCAAAAGTCAATCTATTTTCAATCTTTTATGTGTCAAGAATTTTGGAACTGATCAGCCACGAAGGTCACGAATGGACACGAAGAATAAAAGAAGCAAAATAACCAAATCGTATCTGTTTTATTCACTTTGAAAAGGTTCCGTCCTACCTTTCTAACGGTCAACTCTTTCATTGTTTCTTTCAGACCTTCGGAACGGTGAAAAGATATTCTTCGACTTACCCATTATCAAGATTTTTGGCTAAACCATAAATCAGTTCCATTTCTTTGAAATATTTTTCATCAAATTCAGATTTTGAAGCAGAAAATGAATAACTCTTAAGTATCTTTTGAACGACTGATTTTCCCATTTTATCATCATCACAAAATACTTTTCCTATCTCAGAATTCTGCTCAACAAAGTCTCCGATTTTATTTGGGAGATAAGCTCCGGCTGCATAATTCAATTTAGAATCGATCATTTTTCTACCTGCACCGATATCGATCAAAGCATATCCGATTTTTTGAGTATTGATAGATTTTATCCAACCTTTTTTATCTGAAATAATTGGGATTTGAAATTTTGCTTGTGGTAGTTTAGAAGTATCTTCACAAATTTCGGAGTCACCTCCCTGAGCATGAATGAATTTCTTGAAACATTCCAGGGCTGAACCATTTTCTAGAACATTTTTTATCATTTCAATTGCGATATTTCGATCTTTTGCTATCCTGGAAAGTAAAAGCATCTCTACTGCTAAAGCCTTGGTTATAAGATGGATATCATGTATTTTTTTGCCTTTTAAATATTCGATGCACTCTTTGATTTCAAGAGCATTTCCCACATATTCTCCGAGTGGAGAATTCATATTAGAGAAAACCACAGAAACTTTCTGACCTAATTTTTTTCCAGTTTGCATCAATAATTTACCAAGTTTCTCAGCTTTTTCCATTTTTTTTATGAAAGCTCCGGTTCCAACCTTCAGATCTATGACGAGGTTTTTTGCTCCCTCAGCAATTTTCTTGCTCATAATGCTCGCAGTTATGAGTGGTAAACTATCAACTGTTCCGGTTACATCGCGGAGTGCATAAATTCTACGGTCTGCGGGGACTAATTCGTCTGATTGACCGATTATGCTGAAACCGACTTGTTTCACAATTTCTTTGAATTCTTTTTCAGATAGATTTGTGCGAAATCCGGGAATGGATTCAAGTTTATCCAAAGTTCCACCTGTATGTCCCAATCCTTTACCGGAAATCATGGGAACTTTACATCCGCAAGCTGCAACAATCGGGGCGAGAACCAAACTGACTTTGTCACCAACTCCACCTGTGGAATGTTTATCTACTGTTTTCATCTCATCTGGAAATGAGATTCTTTTACCGGAATCAATATAAATTTCAGTTAGTGTTTGAATCTCATCAGGATTCATATTACTAAAATAAATTGCCATTAAAAATGCTGACATCTGGTATTCTGGAATTTCATTTTTCAAATATGATTCTATGAAAAATCTTATTTCATCTTTGGAAAGTTCTTTGCCATCTCTCTTTTTGATGATAATCTCAACAGGATTCATAACTTTTCCTTTTCTTTTCTATCCACGAATTACACGAATTAACACGAAAATTTTGTCGACTCGAAAGCTTGCGTCGAGTCGAGGTAATCTTTATTGCTTGATACCTCGAGTCGTCATCACAGGTTCTTTACGACTCGATAATGAATATGCTACTTACCACCAAACCTGATTTCCATTTTCATAAGTAAAAATCCGTTCTTCTTTTCTTGAATCTTTCTTAACAAGCCAGTAAAGACAGTTTGACGGCACATCTTCAAATAATAGTGGTTCTACGTTGCAGTTTTTTTCTCCCAAAGATATCCATTCATCTTCCCAAAAGAAAAGTTCATATTCAGCATCTTCATCTAAGAAAATAATCTCTTTATTTTCTGTTGCCTGCTTGATGGTCTTTTTTGTAACTGAGATTAATTTGAGATTTTTTGTTGTTTCACTTTTATTTAATTCTCTCAGAGTTCCATCATTTTCCAGAATGAAAGCAAAACCTGCAGAAATGAGTTCTTTATTTACATAAAACATGGGAAGATAAGCAATATCAACACCCATTTTATCAAATGTAACATTATTTAAAGAATTAATTTTTCCCCAATGAATTGCCTTCCATTCACCTGCATTGAAAACGCAAAGATAAGCAAATCTCGTACTATCCGGAATATCATAATTGATTTTTAAAGTAACATCAGAGATTTCTGTGTAGGTTGGAGTCACATCGAGATAATTTTTACCGGTAAGCCAAGGAGGAGCTTTTTCACCTTCATTTAGTTTGAAAGCAAGATTATCTTTTTGTTCAGAAAAAGTTTTGCGATAAGCTTTTGCAAGTTTATGATGCAAATTGTAATCACCGGGATTTGCTTCTGCTCCCATAAATGGAACAGCTTTTCCTCCGGGCATGATGATTGTATTCCAGGCATGATTATTTCCTGTATCTGCCCAATGAGGAGTGTAATCGCTGGTAATAGGGAGAGCGTTTGCTCGCAGTGCATAAATCGTGAAATTGGTCATATCTTCGCAGCGACCAAGTTCATTTTTCAGCATTTCAGATAATCCCTGATCTGTTGGATGACAATAAAATCTAGCATCAAAACCGAATAAGCTTTTTACATCTTCATTTATCAGCCTGGCTGCTTCGATTGGATCAGTTGGATCATTCATTTCTTCGGATAGATTTTCATATCTTTCCAGGAAAAACGGACGCCAGCTTTCCAGCGGTTCACTACTTCCACGATAAGGCAAAATGTATTCTCGAAATTCATCATAAGAAAAATCTTTTGCCCAGGATTTTTGCTGCCAGGCTTTGAATGCCAGCTCAATATTTTCGATCAGAAGCTCTGAAGTTATAGTTTCAATATCCTCCGACTTTTTTTTCCGTTTCCAATTCAATTCACCATTTATTTCTTCCAAACTATCGAGTGCTAGAATCGTTTCATCATAATTTTTATAATCCAAAATATTAAAGGGAATTTCCACTTTATTGGAATCGTAAAGAGCGAATTCCACATAACAATGATTTTTCAGATTTTCCAAAATAAAATAGAGTGCATTCAATTGTAATGAATCTTCCTTTACTTGAAAATAGGAGATCGCTTTTTTAATTTCTTTTTTGTTATTTCCTGCATCTTTTAAAGTTTGTGAAATACTATCTGAATAATGAGTTACTGTGCAGGATAATAAAATCAACAAAATACCAATCCAAAAAAGGTTTAATATTTTTTTCATGATTCTCTCTTATTAAAAATTTTCGAAAACTTCTCTAACTGAATTTCTGCTTGCCATTTCCAAAACATCTTTCCATCTACAAATGGAATTTTCTCTTCCTCACATTTCTGAATAAGAGGAGTTTTTTTATCAGAGTATGGCAAGTCAATGATTTTCATAGGAAATTGAAGATTTGTAGATTCAAAGAAATGTTCATTATTCATTCCAATTGGAGTGCAATTAATTATTAAATCAAAAGTAAGATTTATTGCATTTTGCAAAGAAATGAATTTATTATTATATTTAGAAGATAATAGCTTTCCTATCTTTGTATTCCTTCCAGAAATTATAATATTCTTAAATTTGGCAAGAGAGAAAAGAGCAGTTTCTGTAGTTGAACCGCTTCCAAAAATCAGGATCTTATCACTACTTTTTATTTTCAGATATTGGACGGATTTTTGAAACGCAGTTGCATCAGTGTTAAATATCTCATTTTTGGTTGGAAGATAGAGATTTGCAGTAGGCAAACGATATTGTAATTTCTTGGCAATTATTGTTTTGAATGGCATCGTAAATGTAAGTCCGTAAAATTCACATCTCTTTTTTGACCATTCGAACCAGTTCCAAAAGTCGTTCAAATCTTCTACAATAAAAGGAAGATAAACTGCATTAAAATTTTTCTTTCTGAAATAGCGATTATAAAATTTCAAACCCAGAGATTTTTCAACCTGTTTTCCTCCTATTATTCCTCCGATTTTTGAATTTATATTGATATTCTTCAAATTGAATTTTTCAGATTCAGCGATTGTTATTTGTCCTTTTGCAGTGGGAAATTCAGACAACCCTACATAAGTTCCAATCGATCCTGAAAATGGATACAACCAACGCGAGATTTTTCCCAGCTTTCCCATTCCAACAAATAAAATCGGTTTGTTTGAGTTAGAAATTAATAATTTCATTTTTGAGAAATCTGAATAATTACTGATGTTTACAGCAATTTTTAGATATTTTGAAGGAATAGAATTTGAAATATTAATAAAATATTCCAATTTCTTATTATCAATTTTTTCTGCAAAATCATGATAAGAAAGAATGAGATTTGATGCTGGTAAAAATTGCCTTTTGTAGAGTTCAATTTCACAATCTACCAGGCAATTATATTTTGAGATCATTTCCTTATAAAACGAGATTTTATTGGAAAAGCTTGATGGATATTTTCCTTCTTTAGAAGCATCTCGAATTGTAATTATAGTTTCTTGATTAATTAAATTCTGAGGAAATTTTTCAAAATCAGAATGAAAATCCAACCTGAATTCCAGCCATTCAAATTTATCTCGATATTCAGTAACTTGCTTTGTAATAAATTTTTTATTTAAAAATGGAATTGATAAAATTATCATTGGTTTTTCTTACTTTCGGCAATTATCATTTTCCAGATATTTTCAATAAAATCTTCATCAAGTTTCCAAGTTTTTGCTTTCTTTCTAAGATTCTTTAGAAGTTCTTTTTCCCGTTCATAATCCACAATTTCGATATTTTTTTCTTCTTTGAATTTCCCGATTAGTTCAGAAAGTTCTTTTCTGCGATAAAGAGCAATTAAAATATCCCCATCAATTTTATCGATTGCTTCGCGATAATCCAGCAAATTGAGATATTGATTTTCAATGAGCTTCTGATAACTGATAGCATCCGCAAGCACTAATTTTATCATTGCTTTTGCCACCGGAATAATTCTGGGAATTATACATGTATCATGCCGTCCTTTTGATATGAAGGAAATTTCCTCTCCTTTTTTTGTGATGGTTCTTTGTTGAATATTAATTGATGAAGTAGGTTTGATGACGAATCTGAAAATGAGATTTTGCCCTGTACTGATTCCGCCCAGAATTCCACCGGAATGATTACTCAAGAAACCATTTTTACTAATTTGATCATTTGCTTCATTGCCCTTAAGATTTGCCAGGTTGAATCCTTCTCCGAATTCGATTCCCTTTACAGAACCGATTGAAAGTATTGCTTTGGCAAGGTTTGCATCAAGTTTTTCAAAAACCGGATCTCCCAGACCAGCAGGAAGATTTTCGATTTTAACTTCCACGATCCCACCCACAGAATCTCCTCTTTTCTGAATAGAAACTAAGTCATCTTGCAGTTCTTCGAAGTTTGTTTTATCATGCCAATAGAGATCATTCTGGAAATTCAGGTCATAGTTTTTTGCAAAGTTTTTTCCAATTTGGACTGGATAGCAATTGATATTAATATCATGTAATAAATCTTCGACCAAACCGGATGCTGCAACTCTGGAAATAGTTTCTCTTCCAGAAGCTCTTCCTCCACCGCGATAATCAAAAATCTTAAATTTCTTGAAATATGTGTAATCTGCATGTCCCGGACGGAAAAGATTCTTCAAATGTTCGTAATCTTCGGAGCGATGATTTTTATTATAAACCACCAAACAGATAGGCATGCCAGTAGTTTTACCTTCAAAAACTCCTGAAAGAATTACGATTTTATCTTCTTCTTTGCGAGAGGATGTGAATTGCCTTGTCCCGGGTTTTCTGGAATCGAGGGCTTTTTGGATTTCGTTTAATGGAAACTCGATTCCGGGTTTTACATCTTCGATAACAACACCGATTGCTGGTCCGTGACTTTCACCAAAAGTTGTGATTCCAAAATATCTGTCAAAACTATTCGATTTCATCTTTGTATCCTGGGATTTTTTTTTCGAGTTTACTTTTCCTGACAAATTTTCGATGTCAATGATTTTCAGATAAAACTTAATTAGCCACTAAGAACACGAAGAAACACGAAAAAAAAATCATCATAAAAAGCAAAAATGAACTTTCCGATATTGATTACTTTGAAAACGGTTTACTTACAGAGGAATTCTTTCAAATAGACCTTTTCAATGGTTATGGTACTAATCTGAGATTTTGACCGTTGAAAAGGTTCAGCAAGAAGAGAAATCTTTTGAACCTTTTCAAGGTAAGCAAAAGCTGTTATGATTTGATTATTATTACTTCTTCTCTTCTTCGTGTCCATTCGTGTTCTTAGTGGCTAATTCGGTTCTTAAAAGATTATTTGACAATTACAAGACATAGTTTCACCTCGACACACGTTCTTATGAAGGAGAAATAATAGTTCATGAACAGAATTTTGTACATACAAAATGTCGAAGAAGCTACACGTGAGCTGAACAAAATAAATGTTTCATCTCAAGGTGTGCAAGTGATGGCTCCTAAAGCGATTGGTCTTAATATCAAATTGGAAAACGTAAAATTAGGAGCAGCCAATATTTTAAAGCAGGAAATGCTTTCCATTGGGGGAGATGCTGCTGTAGCACGCGGAGTAGTGGAAGGAAAAGAGAAAATCAGCGATGTGATACTTATGGGAAATGCTGATAAAATAAAGAAAATAATTAAGAAACTGGAATATCAAACCATCTTTGGTCTTTCAGAAATAAAAGCAGATCTGGAAAAAACGTTAGAGCAGATTTTAGAAAAATCAGTCAGAATACTAAACTGTAATGGAAAAGAAGTCTTGCTTGATAAAATAAGGATTATTGGAGTCCTGAATGTTTCGCCCGATAGTTTTTCCGATGGAAATGAATTTTTAAATCCGGACAAAGCAGTAGAACACGTTCTAAAAATGATTGATGAAGGAGTAGATATCATTGATATTGGTGGAGAATCAACCCGACCCGGAGCAGAAGAAATTAGTGTACAAACAGAAATTCAACGGGTGATTCAAATAATAGAAAGATTATCTGGGAAAGTTCCAATCTCAATAGATACATATAAAGCAGATGTCGCTGAAGCCGCCATTCAAGCTGGAGCTTCTATTGTGAACGATATCAGTGCATTACGATTTGATAAATCCATGATTAAAGTTCTAAAAAAAAACAAACATATTCCAATAATTTTGATGCATATGCAGGGAACTCCTCGAACAATGCAGAAAAAACCTTTTTATCAAGACACAATCAGCGAGATTTTGTCTTTCCTGAAAGAGAGAATTGATTTTTGTATTTCGAATGGAATTTCAAAGGAAAGGATTCTGATCGATCCGGGAATTGGTTTTGGTAAAAGACATTCTGATAATCTGCTCATTCTTAAAAAAATAATGGAATTTCATTGTCTAAATGTTCCAATTGTGTTAGGAGCTTCGCGAAAGAGTTTTATTGGAAGAATTTATGATTCAACTCCCAAAGAAAGATTAGCAGGAAGTTTGGCTGCAACTGCTCTTGCTTTTCAGCATAATATCCATTTTGTGAGAGTTCACGATGTGAAAGAGCATAAACAACTTTTACAAACTTTAGAGAAAGTAGGTGAAGCAATATGAGTTTTTTAATACCCAAAATTACCGATGTGATCGATATCTTAATGGTTTCCTTTTTATTATATCGTCTGATATTTCTTCTTAAAAAAACAGGTGGTTTTCAGGTTATTCTTGGTTTTGGATTGGTTTTGCTTTTATATTTTACAGCTTCAGTTCTGAATTTGTCTATGATGACCTCATTTTTGAAACTTTTAAAAGATTACTGGGTAATAGCTTTTATCATCATATTTCATCCTGAAATTCGGAATTTGTTTTCCAGGTTAGTCAGAAATCGGGATTTGATGTCGGTTTTTAAAGATACAAAAAAGAAAATTTATTCTCGTCTTCTCAATACTGTTTCGATTATGTCTTTCCGGAAAATAGGTGCTTTAATTGTGATTGAAAACAATGGTAAACTGGATGATTACGTTGAAAGCGGAGAAACAATAGATGCCTGGATTTCCACTAAATTACTGCTCACGATTTTTAATAGTAAAACAATTTTACACGATGGAGCTGTTATCATCAGAAAAGAAAGAATTTTAGCTGTAAAAGTTGTTCTACCGCTTTCGGAAAATATCGGATATACACAAAAATTTGGTACTCGACATCTAGCTGCGATTGGGATTACAGAAAAATCCGATGCATTTGCTATTGTTGTTTCTGAGGAAACAGGGAGAATTTCTGTTGCTAAAAATGGTATTATTTCCACTGATCTAACAATTGATGAACTGTCTCAAAAAATCAAAGATGAAACAATCTAATCGACCTTTTCTGATTGCTATTACCGGTGGAATTGCTTCGGGCAAAACTCTGGTTTCGAAATGGTTTGAAGAAAAAGGTTATAAAGTTATTTATGCTGATAAGATTGGTCATAAATTTCTGGATGACGAAGATATTATTGATAAACTTATGGAAAAATTTGGTAAAGAAATTTTAGATAATAAAAAGATTAATAGGAAGAAACTCGGTCAGATTGTATTTGGATCAAAGGAAAAACTGAGTTTTTTAAATCAGCTCCTTCATCCCAAAATAAGAAAAGAAATGCAGAAGATAATTGATGAGTGTGAGCAACTTAACACATGTTTAAAAAACTTGTGTCAAGTGCCGATATTGATTTTTGAAATTCCGCTACTTTTTGAAAACAAATTGGAAAAAGCCTTTGACCTTGTTTTAAATATTTCTTCGGAAAAAACGATTCAAATTCAAAGAATCATCAAAAAAAGAAAAATTTCAGAAAAAAGATCAAAACAGATAATTGATTCTCAAATATCGGATTTTGAAAAACAGAAATTAGCAGATGTAAATATTATGAATAATACAAGCTTAGAAAATTTATTTGAGAGACTCGAAAACCTGCTTCAAATCATAAAGAAAATGAAGCATAGAAATATTAAAAGGTTAATTGAAATATAAAAACTTGCCGAATTTCAAAAATTTGGTAAGTTAAAAATGAGTTCTGCATAATTAGTTGAAATTTCAGAAACCATTAAAATGGTTGAAATTTTTATATGTGGGTTTGATTATTCCCACAACTGAAGTTGTGGGTTAATTCAATATTCAGTATATGAT
>JABMPU010000153.1 GCA_013203665.1 Armatimonadota bacterium | reverse complement strand
TGGCTATAAAATTCAATGCTTCGGCTTTATATTCTTCAGGTACCAAATCCGACACATTCATTTTGAAAGCTTCTCGTTCGCTGTAGCCGTATGTTTTTGTTGCTCCGGCATTCCAGGCAGTAATATTACCTTCCAAATCGTGAATTAGTACAGCATCATTTGAATCCTTTACCACAGTTACCATTCGGGAAAGCTCTTGTGTCTGGTCTAATAGCTGCTGATTGGAAGCTTTTAGTTGTTGTTCACTAGCTGTTAATTGCTGATTGGAAGCTTTTAATTCTTCCTCCTTCTGCTTGCGGCCCGAAATATCTACTGCCACCAGCACTGCTCCCTGAATGGAACCTTCACGGTCTAAAAGAGCGGAACCTGAGATGAGAGCTGGGATTTTTAGCTTATTTTTGGTCACAAGATTTACTTCTATTTTTTTGAAAGAAAAATTCGCTTTATTTTGAGATACATCATAATTTTTGAGTGAATTTAACCAGTTGGAATAAATATCATTCTCAAATAATTTTCCAATATTGGAATCTATCATTTCTTTATGTTTATATTCCCAGAGCGAAAGAGTTGCTTTGTTCACAGTTTTCATTATCCCATCTAAAGACAGTACTATAATAGAGTCATTGACAGACATCAAAATACTTTCCAGGTAGTTCTTAGATATTTCCAGTTCCAGTTTTTCCTGCAGTTCTTTCTTTTGCTCTTCCAGCTGCAAAAAAATCTTCACTTTGCTGATCAGGTAATAGGGATTATATGGCTTGGTAACGAAATCGACCGCACCGGCTTCATAACCTTTGAAAACATGATATTCGTCGGAGAAAACCGCAGAAAGAAAGATCATGGGCAGGTGTTTTGTTTTTTCTTCGTTCCGCAGATACTCTGCAAGTTCATACCCGTCCATTTCCGGCATTTGAACGTCCAGGATAGCCAGAGCAAAATCGTGATTGAGAGTTGCTTTCAGAGCTTCATTGCCGTTTTCCGCTCGGATGATTTCCACTTTTATTTCCTGCAAAACCTTCTCAAGGGTGATCAGATTTTCGACTTTATCGTCAACGATCAATATCTTCTGTTTGTGTTCCATTTATGTCCTCCACAAAATTCATATAACCATTTTTATCAATTCGAGATAGATTTATCAGGAATTCATTGATTTCGCTTAAAGTTAATATTTTATCTACAGTGCCTGTATCTATTGCAGATTTTGGCATCATCGGGTATTTTGCTGTTTTCGGATTTTCCGCGATAGTTAATCCGCCAAATTCTTTGATGATTTTTATACCATATGCACCATCGCTGTTTGCTCCAGTCAGGATTATCCCGATCAAACCGGTGCCCCAGGCATAGGCAGCGCTTTCAAACATCACATCGATGGAGGGTCTGGAATGATTCACCTTTTCGTCACTCGACAGTGATATTGTTTCGTTTCTTTCTATCAGCAGATGATAATTAGGCGGTGCGACATAGATATCGCCGGGTTTAATCTTTTCTTTATCCCTTGCTTCCTTCACGGGTAGTAAAGTAATTCTGCTTAAGAGCTCTGCTAAGTAACTGTCCTCCAATGGATGCAGGTGCTGAGTTACAATGATTGGAATTGGGAAATCAGCTGGCAAATTTGAAAATACTTTTGTAAGAGCTTTCAATCCGCCGGCAGAAACACCGATAGCTACGGCTTCAGGAAAATATTTATTGTTTTTCATTGCTCATGTTTAAACCTTCAGGTAAATATTTTTTTTGAAAAATCTTAGAGCTATCCTCGATAGATTCATATTTTTTCCCCTTTTCCCAAAAAAGCAGACTCTCTTTATTTCCCAGGCAAAGAAACCCTCCTGGTACAAGACTGTCATCAAAAAGATTAAGCGCTCTATTTTGCAGTGTTTTATTAAAATAGATCAGAACGTTGCGGCAAAGTATCAGATGCATTTCCCCAAAGGAATGGTCTGTTACCAAATTGTGATTGGCAAAGGTGATTTTTTTTTGAAGTGATTTATCGATGACGATGGAATCGTATTTGGCATGATAATATTGCGAAAACGATTCCGAACCGCCGGCTTTCTGATAGTTCTGAGTGCATTGTTTTACATTTTCCAGATTGTAGATTCCCTGTTTGGCTTTTTCTAAAGCCTCATCGTTAAAATCGGTGGCAAAGATGGTTGCCCTGTCGTATAATCCATTCTCTTTCAGAAGTATTGCCAGCGAATACACTTCTTCACCCGTGGCGCAGCCGGCATGCCAGATCTTGATGAAAGGATAAGTTTTGAGTACCGGCAAGACCTTCTCCTTCAGCACTCTGTAAACACTTGGATCACGAAACATTTCCGTAACTGTTATGGAAAATTCCCGCACCAGGGTTTGAAAAAATAATTCGTCATGCAGCAGTGCGGGGATCATCTCCGAAATTGATTTATAACCGGTTTTTATCAAGAATTGTCTTGCTCTTCTTTCTACTGAAGCTCTGGCATAATCACGGAAATCATAACCATACCGTTGATACATGGCATCCAGTAAAAGCGTTATTTCCAGGTTTTCGATGTCTTTAATTTTCATAGTGAAAATCCAATGCTTGGATTTGAGTAAGGAGTATGAAGTAAAGAGGATTGAGTACTTGAATTTTTCATTTGCAGAATTTCTCCGGTTGTGTGATTATGCTGTTCAGCATACTTCCTACTTCATAATATTTATTTAAAAGGTATTCTTGTTTCTCCAAACTTATATATTCATGTGCTGATGCAAAATCTATCCAGACTTCAGTTTCATCAGCTTCACCTTTAGCATCGACACATTTGCTAACAAAAGATTTTACATATCTACGATGTGACCATGCTTCTGCAATAATTGCAGAAACTCCTCGAGAAGATCGACGAATCTGATCTGTTAAAGAATATTTTTCATCTTTAGGAAAAGACTTCGTAAGTTCGTAAATCTCTAATGCAAGCTGAAAAGCTAATTGGTAAACTTTCAAGTCTCTGAAACCTCTATAATGATGATTGCTCAAAATCAAACCTCCTTACACCTTACTCATTTCTCCTTACTCACTACTTTCATTCACTTCTCACCTATACAGCCAAACCCGCATCATAGAGAATAACCTGTTCACATCTACTGGTTTGGGTAAATAATCACTGGCACCCACCGCTATGCAATCTTCGTAATCTTTTTTCATGGCTTTGGCAGTGAGAGCAATGATCGGCAGCTTATAGAATTTTTCCTGGGCTCGGATGCGTCTGATTGTTTCATAACCATCCATTTCCGGCATCATAATATCCATCAAAACAAGATCGATATCAGGTTCTGTCTTTAAAATTTCCAGTGCCTTTAACCCATCTTCTGCCTTGAGCAGGTTAAATCCTTTCTCGCTTAATAACTTCGATAAAGCAAAAACGTTCCTCATGTCATCGTCAACGATAAGTACTTTCTTGCCTTTAAATATCACCTCGGTATTGTACAGATCTGCTATCATTTTACGCTTCTGCTTCGGCAGCTTATCCACCATTCTGTGCAGGAATAATGATGTCTCATCCAGCAGCCTCTCCTCTGATTTCACTCCCTTGATGACGATTGATTCAGCATAATTACGCAATTCAAATTCTTCTTCCTTGGTTAGATCCTTTCCGGTATATATGATTACCGGCGGAATCACGAGTTTCCTTTCTTCTAAAGTTTTTAATAACTGAAATCCGGTCATGTTCGGCAACCCCAAATCGAAGATTACACAATCATATTTATGAGTTTCGATTTTTGTGATCGCTTCAGCACCGGTTACCGCAACCTGGCAGTGAACATCGCCATTGCCGATCAATTTGATGATATTTTCTCGTAAGTTTTTATTATCCACCACCACCAGCAGATCTTTGATACGGCGGCTGAACATTTCTTCCAGCTTCAAGAAAGCTCCATCCAATTCTTCTTTCTTTACCGGTTTGGTTAAATATCCGATAGCTCCTTTCCTGAAAGCTTCTATAGTAGAATCTTCTACCGACACGATATGCACTGGAATGTGCCTGGTATCAGAATTGTTCTTTAATGTATCCAGAACTCCCCAGCCGTCAATCCCAGGAAGATGCAGATCAAGTATTACCGCAGCAGGAAGATGCTTTTCTGCCAGTTCCAGTCCTTCTTCACCCGTTAATGCCACCAGTCCATTAAAACCTTTCAGACGGCATTGATCAAGCAGCAGCTTGGCAAATTTCGCATCGTCTTCTATGATCAGAATGCTTTTCTCTCCCTTCTTCAGCGATTCCCGATCGTCAGGTATTTGTTCCTGTACTAAATTTCGTGATTCCTTTTTGACTTGATATTCCTTGAAGGGCTCATTAGTTATTTTTGCCAAAGGGCTCACGGTCTTTTTGGGAACTTCCAGTTGTTGCGGAAGATAAAGCGTAAACGTTGATCCCTTGCCCTTTTCGCTTTTCACCTGGATCTCTCCTCCCAGCAGATGTGCCAGTTCCCGCGATATGGATAGTCCCAGTCCCGTCCCGCCATATTTCCGTGAAGTCCCGCCTTCTGCCTGTTGGAATGCTTCAAAAACAATTTTTTGTTTATCAGGAGAAATTCCTATACCGCTGTCTTTTATCGCAATGGCGATGCTGTTTTCAGGTGAAAGTCCGCTTCTTGATAGATTCACATCTTTATGCGGCAGATGGAATTTAACTGTGACTCCGCCTTTTTTGGTGAACTTGACAGCATTCGACATCAGATTCTTGATAATCTGCAGCAGCCGCTGGCTATCGTTCAGAATGCTTTCCGGTACTTTGGGATCGATCTCGATCTTGAATGAAAGACCCTTTTCTTCCAGCATGTGTTTAAAATTATTGCTGATGTTCTCGGCTATATCCTTTATCTTTACTTTTTCAAGATTAATATCCATTCTGCCGGCTTCGATTTTAGACAGATCCAGTATCTCATTGATCAATTGCAGCAGGTCATTGCCGCTTTTATAGATCACTTCTGCCGATTCTTTCTGGCTGCTGTCCATATTACCCTCTTTATTCTCGGCTAACATTTTAGAGAGTATCAACAGGCTGTTTAAAGGTGTGCGCAGCTCATGCGACATATTTGCCAGAAATTCGGACTTGTATTTACTGGCGATGGCTAATTCTTCCGCTTTTATTTCAATATCTTTTCTGGCGTCTTCAATATCCTTTTTCTGTCTTTGAAGCGATTCATTTTTCTCTTCCAGTTCTTCGTTGGATACTTCCAACTCTTCCTGCTGTGTTTTTAATTTTTCTTCCGACTGCTGTAAGAGTTGAGTTTGTTCTTCCAATTCTTCGTTGGTTGTTCTCAATTCTTCCTGCTGGCTTTGCAGTTCTTCTGTCAATACCTGTGATTTTGCCAAAGCCTGGGCAAGTTCTTTGCTTTTTTGGGCTGTTTTGATATTGATGATTGTTTCGATATTGATGGCGGTAGTTGCCATAGCTTGTTCCAGGTATTCCATTTGCAGATCGGTAAAATCGTTCAGTGTGCCGATCTCGATCACACCTTTCACTTTACCTTCAAACAAAAAAGGAATCACGCAAATAAACTGTGGAATTCTTTCTCCCAAACCGGAAGTGATCTTGATGTAATCTTCGGGAACATTTTTCAGGAGGATCGCAGTCTTTTCCAAAGCTGCCTGACCGACCAATCCTTCTCCGATTTTAAATTTATTTGAGAGATTCTTCCGTTTCTGATAGGCATAACTGCTTAATAATGTTAATGTTGGTTCGCTTGTAATATTTTCATAAAGATAAAACGCACCGATTTGGGCATCGAGATAGGTTGAGATTTCAGAAATTACCTTCGTGCTGATGGTTGCAAGATCCAATTCCCCGCGCATCACGTCATTAATCCGCAAGATACCCGTTTTCAGCCATTCCTGAGCCTCAGATTCATTTTTTGCCGCCAACAATGAAGCCTGCATTTTAATGGTAGCTTCGGCAAGTTTGCCGGTCTCATCCTGGCTCTCTATTTCTATCTTTGTATCGAGCCTTCCATCTGCAATATCATTTGCTATGAAAACCATCTTTTTCAAATTGGATGATATTAATCTTGCTATCCAGAATCCTGCTAATAATCCGATAACAATGCTTGCCAATGCAATTATGATGCTAATGGTTAATGCAAAATTTGAATTCTTAGTTGCTGTCGCTTTTTGCAATTCGAGTTCTTCATCAATTTTATTAACCAGATTTGCTATTGCAGCAGCCGCATTATCATAAGCTTCTCTGCTTTTATGCTTCGCACTCAAAACGACATTTGATAATGGAATCACCGATAAAGCTGATGATTGTTCATTATTGATTTCTAATTTGTTGACCTCATAGAAAACCATATTCCTTACTTCATCATCCGTTCTAATAAATTCTGTGTAACTCCGTTCAAACTTTTCAATAAACCCTAAATTCTGTTTTTCAATTTGTGATTTTAACTGGATCAACCTCGAATTCAGTTCATTTCTATACTCTGAATTGTTGGATGAATATTTATCAATTTCCTCCTTCGTATCTGAAAGGAGAAGATTTTTTTCTGCCCGATGAATTTCAACCAGATTTCTATTTATGCGCGCTGCAAGCTTTATATTTTCTGCTTTGATATCTACTATTAAATCCAGTTGGGCAGCTGAACGGTTCAGGTAATAAATTCCTACCAGGGAAATTACTAACTCAAAAATAACTAACAATATAACTAGAGAAATAATTTTTCCTTTGATCGAGAGATTATTTATCCATTTCATCAAAAACCTCCTTGTTTAGCTTTTTGGTTCTGAAACGATAACCAATATTTTTTAAAAATAATTATCACCAAGCTAACTTGCTGATCATAAATTTCTAAGATTTTTTTCATGTTTGTTCCTTTTTATTTAAAACCATTTATTTCTTTTTTCTCCAGCAATATAATTTTATTCTTCAGCTGGGAAATTTTAATTTTATATCCGGATAATAAGTTAGTCATATTACTGACTTTTTTTGTTTCTGTGGTTTCTAGCTCATAGACTCTTGCCCGTAATCGGGCAAGTTCCATGATCAACTGTTCTTTTGTTTTTTCCCTTTTCATAATGAAAAATTCTCCTTTTCCATAAACACTTTAAAAAAAATTGCATTAACATATTTCAACTTTCATGTAGATAAAAGAAAATGGGAAATATTAAGTCAATAGGGGGAAAGCCTACTTTTATGTAGGGAAAACTCTACTAATCTTGTAGGACAAATCCTACAAAATTTCTAAACTATGAATATGAGCTAATGTACGAAGGTTGCTTTTTTCAGAAAAGTCTTAAAATATTTTTTTCTAAAATTAATCGAATAATTTGTTTTCTATGGCATATTTAATGATGTCGTAATTAGTTTTCAATTGCATTTTTTCCAGGATTCGAGATCGGTAAGTTGTCACGGTTTTGGCACTTAAAGAAAGTTCTTTCGCAATATCGCCGGTTGTTTTCCCTTTAGCAAATAAACAGAACACCTGGAATTCCCGGCTTGTTAATTTTTCATGCTTTGTTCTTTCCAGGTCATCTTCCAGCATATAAGCAATTTTTTCGGCAACGGTAGAACTGAGATATTTTCCACCCGATCGAACTTTTTTTATCGCGTTTTCCAGTTCATCCGCAGCACATGTTTTCGTCAAGTATCCGCAAGCGCCCATTTTTAGTGAACGGATAATATATTGCCTTTCTTCATAGACACTTAACATCAGTATTTTCGAATGTGGCTTGATCTTCATTATCTGGCTCAAGGCATCCAGACCACCACCCTTTGGCATTGAAATATCTAACATTATAATTTCATAGTCATTTTTTGATGCTTTCAAAATGGCATCCTGGGCATTATCAACTTCATCCATTAGAAATTTTTTGGAAATATGTTTGAGAACTTGAATTATCCCTTTGCGAACGATAGGGTGATCGTCTGCTACCAATATTCTGATCATAAATTACTCCTAAATAACAAATACATACATGTTTATTGATATTAGATTAGAATTTGAATTTTTGCTGTTGTTCCTTTTCCGGGAACGCCTTCTATTTCCATTTTACCATTCCAGATATTCAGCCTTTCTCTAATGCCTATCAATCCAAAAGAAAGAGAACTCGAGATTTGTTCTTCCGTAATTCCTATTCCATAATCTCTTACATGCAAAGATATTTTGGTTTTTTGTTTCTGGAATCTAACTATTACTTTTTTTGTCTTTGCATGTCGAATAATATTTGTTAAAAGTTCAAGGAAGATTCTGTAGATCGATAGTGCTAAATCAGAATCTACGGTAAAATGTTGAGGACGACAGGTAAATTCACACTTAATTCCTGATGATTCCTCAAAATCGGCAATTCGCGTCTGCAGGGCAGCGATTATTCCCAGATCATCCAGAATTACCGGTCTTAACTCTTTAGTTATGTCATGAACGGTCTGAATACAGGTATCTAACATTTTTTTTATCGAATCAATCTTTTCGGTTTTGTTTTGCTCATTCACAATGTTTTTGCCGAATAACGTAAGATTCATTTTTATGCCAGTGAGTAATTGACCAAGCCCATCATGAATTTCTCTGGCGATTTTTTTCTTCTCTTCTTCAACTTTTGTGTTCATATATATTGTTAGATTTCGCAAATCTTCGTGTGATCTATTTAATAATTCTTCCGCCTGCTTGCGCTCGGTGATGTCCTGCAAT
>JABMPU010000152.1 GCA_013203665.1 Armatimonadota bacterium | reverse complement strand
TTCTAAAGCAATAAACAAAATGATCCTGATGAAATGATTTGCAATGAAAAATCTTGAAAAGGTTTACTTGAGAGAGTTCCTCTGTGTGTAAACCGTTTTCAAAGTTAGAATGGTTGGATAAGTTTTGGAAAGTTATCATTAAATCAATCCGATTCATGTTTTTTCTTCACAGAGTTCGAGTAAAACTCCGTGAGTTGAGTTTGGATGCAAAAAAGCAATTTCTGCGTTATGAGCACCTTTGCGAGGAACTTTGTCGATCAGTTGAATATCCTTTGATTCAGCATGTTTCAGGATTGAAATAAGATCCTCTGTACCAAAAGCCACATGGTGAATCCCCTCACCTTTCTTGGCTATGAATTTTGCAATTGGACTATCTTCTGTAGAAGCTTCCAAAAGTTCAATTCGTACTTCTCCCAGAGGAATAAAGGCAACTTTTACATTTTGTGATTCAACTGTCTCTATCGCTTCTACTTCAAGTCCTAATTTCTTGTAGAATTCGATGGCAACATCCAAATCTTTTACAGCTATTCCAATATGATTTACTTTCTTCAGCATCATAAATCCGATTCATATTCATCTGCAAGTTTGAAACCTAATTTCAAGGCTTTTAAATTCAAATCTACATAGCGGGGCTTGATGAAACTTTTTATGGCTTTCTTCAGAGAGCTTTCTGAAACTATTTTAGTTTTCCTGACCAGAAATGCAAGAGCAAGAATGTTGGCAGGAAGACTTGATTTTAGTTTTTCAGCAGCAATCTCCGTAAAAGGAAGTTCATATATTTCGGAATACTGCAGAGTAATGGTTTTTACATAAGTATTATCTGCAATTAAGATTCCATCATCTTTCAAATTCTCGGAATATTTATCATAAGCTTCCTGGGTAAGAGTGAGAAGAATATCAAAATGAGTTGCTTCAGGAAAATAAAACTCAGTATTACTGATGATAACATCCGCTCTGCTTGCTCCACCGCGAGATTCAGGACCATAACTTTGAGTTTGAGTAACAATAGCTTTATCCAAAACAGCAGCTCTGGCAAGGATGATACCTGCAGTAATAAGACCTTGTCCGCCGCTTCCGCTTAATCTTATTTCCTTTTTGAATTCAGGTTTTTTCATTAACTTCTCCCCTATTTTTTTCCGGTTCAATCAATTCAATAACCCACGAAAAACACCAAAATACACGAAGTTTATTATTTCTTTTATTCCCAGTTCAACCAATTCAACCAGTTCATCTCCAACCGTTCCGAAGGTTTACAAGAAAGAAAATCTCTGCGAGAAACCGTTCGGAAGGTCTTTTCCCAGTTCAACTGATTCAACCAGTTCAACCAAGCCAACCCTTCACAAGGTCACTCTCTTTGTAAAGAAGCAACAAGTTCAGCATATTTTTCTGTATATTCAGGAAAAATCTCCTGTTTGAATATTCCCCTTATATATTTTCCTTGTTTTTCTTCTGGTGCGAGTTCATCAAATTTTTCTAGAGGAAGGGCGTTTTCTTTCATCTCTCTCATCATGGCAGGAGCATCGCCTTTTTTATTCAGACGACCGTAAATCACGGGGCAGGCACTCATAATTTCTACAATTGAAAACCCTTTATGTTCCAACGCCTGTTTTATGAATGATTGAGCTTCTATCACATGATAAGCAGTGGTGCGAGCAACAAAAGTAGCTCCAGCTCCCAGAGCAAGTTTGCAGATATCAAATACAGGATCAATGTTTCCATACGGAGATGTTGTGGCTATATCACCGGTTGGAGTAGTTGGTGAATATTGTCCACCTGTCATACCATAAATATTATTATTGACCACGATTGTTGTGAGATCGATGTTTCTTCGGCATGCATGAATGAAGTGGTTTCCTCCGATTGCAGTCGCATCACCATCTCCGGTTATGACAATAACTTTCATTTCAGGTTTAAACATTTTCACACCGGTTGCATAAGCCAAAGCTCTGCCGTGAAGAGTGTGCAGCGTATTGAAATCGACATAAACAGGCATTCTGCTTGAACACCCGATTCCGGAAATCATGGCAACGTCGTCTCGCTCATATTTGAGTTCATCGATTGCCCTGATAATTGCGCCAAGAATTATGCCATTACTGCATCCGGGACACCAGACATGAGGGAATTGCTTCCTATGTCTCAAATAGTTATGAATTATTTTTTGAGGTATTTTTGCCACTATTTCACCTCCTTTATTGCATTCAGAATTTCAACCGGAGTTATTAATTCTCCATTGGTTTTTCGTACTTCGATAATTTTTCTGGTTTTCCTGTTTTCATAATTCCAGATTCCACCCAATACTCTTTTAACTTCTAATGAGAGCTGACCTTGATTTAATTCTGGAACGATTACTGTTTTTTTGCTGCCGAGAAGTTTTCTAACAGCTTCGTCCGGGAAGGGCCAGATTGTGAGAGGTCGAAGCAGGCCTACACGTTTTCCGGATTTTCTGGCAAGTTTCACTGCAGCTTTTGCTGCCCGTGAAGTAATCCCGGCTGCAAAGATTGCAGTTGTTGCATCTTCCATACGGAAACTTTCGATCTGCACAAGGTCCTTTATATGATGGGTAATTTTTTTTCGTAACCGCTTCATCATAATTTCAATTTCATCTGCTTTGTTTGTGGGGAATCCATATAAATCATGAGCAAGACCGGTAACGTGAAAACGGTATCCTTCTCCATAACTGGCTAAAGGTGTGCGATATTTGGGGTTTTCATCATAATGTCTATACCATTCAGGTGGAATAGTGGGTTTGATCCTATCGATAATTCTAATATTCTTAAAATCAGGAAGCTCGACCATTTCCCTCATATGAGCTAAAACTTCATCTGTAAGAAGAACCACGCAGGTTCGATATTTTTCTGCTAAATTTATAGCTCTGATAGTTAATTCAAAACTCTCTTTAACAGAATTCGGATAAAGTACAATTGCAGGGGCATCTCCATGATTACCCCATCTCGACTGCATTATATCACTCTGTGAAGGACTGGTCGGCAAACCGGTACTGGGTCCTCCCCGCATCACATTTACGACAACGCAGGGAGTTTCTGCCATTTTGGCAAAACCAATCCCCTCCAACATCAAAGAAAATCCCGGACCGCTGGTAGCTGTCATTGCTTTGGCACCTGCAAGTGAAGCCCCGATTACTGCTGAAATCCCGGCAATCTCGTCTTCCATCTGAATAAAAACTCCACCTCTTTTTGGTAATTCCGCAGAAAGAATCTCAGCAATTTCAGTTGAGGGTGTGATGGGGTAACCAGCATAAAAATTTAACCCGGCAGTTAAAGCTCCCCGGGCAATAGCTTCGTTGCCCTGCATCAAAGTCATTTCTTGATGGTTTTTCTTTATTTCTTTTTTTGCCATTTTTCCCCCTTACCTTTTTGCACCGGTTATGGCAAAATTTGGACACAACCTGTCACACATCTCACAATGAATACATTTTTCAGGATTGGCAACATAAGGTGAACCATCCGGTTTCTTTGCTAAGGTTTTGGTGGGACAGAATTCTACACATATTCCGCAATTAACACACCAGTCGTGATAGATATAAACCGGTGATTTTTTATAATCACCTTCCGTTTTTATTTCATCAACTTCCACTTCCATTTTCACTGGAGAATCTTCGGTTTTGATGATGGTGCCTTCTTTATGTTTTTCAATTTTATTTTTCTTTTCCAACATTATTTCTCCTTCCGGAAAACCTCAAAATTTAATTATGAATAGATATATTAACATTAAAAAGCAAATACATATTTTTTTTTGGGTTAGATTATTTCGTTAATAAAAAAATGTGAATAAAATTTAAATGTGAATTCATTTTAAAAAATGAAATTAACTATAATTCCTTCAGCTCAAAGATCCTGTCGCGGATTTCTGCTGCTCTTTCAAATTCCAAATTATTTGACGCTTCTTTCATTTCTCTTTGAAGCAATTTCATTATCTGCTCTTTCGAGTCTAAATTCAAATAATCCATAAACTTATCTTTATCAGATAACACCTTTTTTTCTTCAGGTTTCGCATAACCTTCCGCCACACTTGTAGAAGCCATTATGTCGTCAATATTTTTCTTAATGCTTCTTGGAGTTATCTTGTTTTCCCTGTTATATTGCAATTGTTTTTGCCTTCTGCGGTTGGTTTCTCGCATAGTTTCCTGTATTGCATTTGTCAGATTATCAGCATACAAAATAACTTTCCCTTCAATGTTGCGGGAAGCTCTTCCGGAGGTTTGGATGAGAGAACGTGTTGAGCGTAGAAATCCAACTTTGTCTGCATCTAAGATGGCAACTAATGATACTTCCGGTAAATCCAAACCCTCACGCAGAAGATTAATTCCCACCAGCACATCGAATTCACCCAATCTCAAATCTCGAATAATTTGTGAACGCTCTATTGTATTGATTTCGCTGTGCATATATCGCACTTTTACTCCAGCCCTGGAAAGATATTCACTCAAATCTTCTGCCATCCGTTTAGTGAGAGTCGTCACCAGTATTCTCTGGTTTTTTACGGTTCGGATTCTTATTTGCTCCAAAAGGTCATCAACTTGAGTAGAAACAGGTTTCACTTCAATTTCCGGGTCTGGAAGACCGGTGGGTCGAATAACCTGTTCCACGAAAACCCCGTCACTTTTAGAAAGCTCATAATCTCCGGGAGTTGCAGAAATAAAAATTACCTGCTTGTTCTTATTTTCGAATTCATGGAATTTCAAAGGACGGTTGTCAAATGCAGATGGAAGCCTGAAACCAAAATCCACCAGGTTTTTTTTACGTGTATAATCTCCTCCGTACATAGCATGAACCTGCGGAATTGTGGCATGAGATTCATCAATTACTGTTAGAAAATCATCAGGGAAATAATCTAACAAGCAATAAGGAGGTTCACCTTTTTTTGCTCCAGTAAGATGACGCGAATAGTTTTCGATTCCGGAACAATAACCAAGTTCTCGCAGCATTTCAATATCAAAATTCGTCCTCTGTTCAATGCGTTGAGCTTCCAATAATTTATTGTTTTTCTCGAAATATTCCACCCTTTCTTTTAATTCTTGTTTGATGGTAGAAATAGCTCTTTCCAAGATTGGTTTGGAAGTAATAAAATGATTGGCAGGATAGATGGGATACTCATTCACAACTTCCAGGATATGATTATCGAGAGGATTTATTCTGGAAAGTTTTTCGATTTCATCACCAAAAAATTCTACTCTGATAGAATGTTCCATATAGGCAGGATAAATATCAACAATATCTCCGTTAACACGAAAAGCTCCTCTCTCAAAAGCAATGTCATTTCTACCATAATGGATTCTTATCAGTTTCCTTAGAAGGTCATCCCGGTCTATTCTATCCCCCTTTTTTATCCGAACCAGAGCGTTCTGATATTCCTGAGGAATTCCCAATCCGTAAATGCAGGAAACACTGGCAACAATGATCACATCTTTGCGTTCCATCAAAGACATGGTTGCATGCAACCGCAGTTTTTCTATCTGGCTGTTTATATCCGAATCTTTTTCAATGTAAATATCCTTTCCGGGAATGTAAGCTTCCGGTTGATAATAATCGTAATAACTGATGAAAAATTCAACTGCATTTTCCGGGAATAACTGTTTGAATTCTCCGTAAAGTTGAGCAGCCAGGGTTTTATTATGAGAGATTACCAGAGTCGGTTTTTTCACTTTTTCAATCACATTGGCGATGGTAAAAGTTTTTCCCGAACCTGTAACACCGAGTAAAGTCTGATAACTTTCTTTATTGATGACACCTTGGACAAGCTCTTTGATAGCTTGCGGTTGGTCACCTTTTGGTTTATAATTTGATACTAATTTGAATTTATCCACCTATCCTCTCTTCCAATTTCCCGATTAATATTTGCTGAAATTTTGGCAAGTTTTCTATCAGAATGTTTTTTAGGGAATTCGACAAAGACAGTTGAATTGACTTATAAAATTATTTTGAAGAATCAGCATTTTTTAATTGACAAATATTTTTAGAAAAAAAATTCTAATACAAGTTCAAAATAAAAAAAATGTAAGAGGAGAGAATTATGGCTAAAGAACTCAAAGTGGGAAATATTTGACTTATGATGAATTGAAATGGAGATTAGAAAAAGGTGATGACTTTTAAAATGCTTGGCTTGCTACGAAAATAGCTATAAGTTCCATTATGAAAGATATTTCAATAGAGTGTAAAAAAAAACCAATGAAACAACAGGCACGGGAACCACCAAAAAAAGTTATTTAACAGTTCTTAACGGACTAATTTTTTATATATACAAAAAAAGTGGAATACAGAAACCACTTTAAAAAACGGGGCACTTATGAAAAGCCTTAAGAGTAAGAAATTATTTTTTAAAAGGAGAAATATTATGAGTACAAAAATGGTACTTGGTAAAGATGAGCGAATAATAAGTGAAAATAAATTCACTTCAAATCTTATTCTTTTCTGGCTCAAAGCAAGATATACCTTAACGAATAAAAGAGTAACAGGTCATACACCAAACACCTTATTAGGGATAATTCCTTTAGGAAAATCTCAAGTAGCCCAACCATTAAAAACGATTGCGTCTGTAGCTAGTTCCACTAAATTTCGTTTTTTAACATTTTTATTTGGACTTATTCTTATTGTTGTTGGGTTATGTATGTGGGGTAATACTGATACTTTTTTTGCTGGGTTTATTCTTGCTATTTTAGGTTTGGTAAATTTACTTAATTGCATTACCGCAACTTTTGTTATTACAAATAACGCTGGTCAAAGCACAGGGTATAAGCTTTCAATTTTAGAAAAATCAAAAGTTCAAAGCTTTGTAAACGAAATAAATACTGTAATTGCAGATTTATAATTACAATATTTACTCTATTTTTTTAATTATTGAGGAGTCATCTATCCAAAGTTGGCTTCTCAATATTTATGGAGTTATCCCAAAACTCATTTTTCATCAAAATGAAGATGACGTTTATCTTTCGGTATACAAAAAACTCACTGAGAATCAATATTTCGAAGCCATCTCTTTTTAATGAATCATCCTCGGTAGGTTCTGGGACAGCCCTATTAATAATTTCCTATTCATAAACATGTAATCTTCTAACAAAGTTAATAAGGTGAGGAAAATATTATAGCTAAAGTAATAAAATTAGTTTCAATATTTTTCAAAGAAAGTAATTAGAATTAAAAACTCAAAAGGAGAGAAAGTATTTACTTGCCTTTTTTTGATACATAAAAAAGATAACTCATAGAAAAAACAAAAGGAGAGAATCATGAAAAAAATTTGTTTATTTTTGATATTAGTCTTTTTTATTTCTTTGAATGCTTTGGAATTCAATTTAAAAGAATTCAGGGAATTACCGAGCGATTTTCAAGCTCAGATGGAACCTGTAAATGATTTGGATATGGAGTATTGCACTGTACTCAGGGTCGAATCTGAAGTTCCGGAAAAACTTTCTTTGAAGCAAAAAATCTATAAGAAAGAAATTATCCATACCGGAGAATATTATTTTTACATCACTCATAAAGAAAAAAATATTACTTTTGAAGCTCCTGAATATTTATCTTTAACAGTTGATGCTCCTCAAGAAGGTCTGAAAAAAGGACTTGTTTATTATGTGAGATTGGAAACTATCCAGGATGTAGAAGTTACGATAAATATTGAACCTGTAGCAGATAGAGTCATACTCGATAGTAAAGTTTTAGATAAAAGTAATTTCAGATTTCCTCCGGGAAAATATAGATTTCAGATCGAAAAAGAAGGCTATCAAAAAGTTGATGAAATCATTGAGATCAGTTCTAAAAATACGATATTTAATTATTCTTTGAGCAAAGAGATTATTGAGGAAAAACCGGAAGTTGTTCAAAAGCCTGTAATTGAAAAAGAACCGGAAACCGAACCAGTTCCGGAACCGGAAAAACCTCAGAAATTTATAGTAGAACTCTATGATTTTATTTTCGCGGTTGTTTCCTGCGAAATGGTTGATAGAACTCTTATCATCGAATTTGTGATTACCAATAAAATCGATGACAGAGAACTGGATATACATCGAAAACGTTATTCCCCTCACTCCAGGATATTTGATGAAGCTGGAAACGAGTATAAACCACAAACTGTGAAATTCGCCAATAAAACCAACGACGGTCATATTAAGCATAATCTTGTTTCTGAAATACCAACTGCAGCCAACCTGATTTTCCAGAAAGTTAATAAAGATATTAAATTAATTTCTTTATTTGAACTTGGACTTTGGACAAAGGATAATGGAAATTTCAAGGTTTCTTTCCGCAATATTCCGATAATTAAAAAATAGAAAAACCTTGCGAATGGTTTCTGGGAATTATGACATTCTTTTAACCTTCGCAATGGTTGACAACTATGCTTAAACCCGAGTTGGGTTAAACATAACCCAACTCGGGTTTTTAATTTTTTAATTGACTTCAATTCAAATCAAATAATTTTTCTTACAGAAGTAAAAAAGGATTAACAATGAAAAAAAGAGTTAAGAAACAGGTGATTGTAAAAAAGGAATTTTTAGAAAAAATCTTTAATAATAAATATAAAGATTATATTTTTATTGGATTACTTTTTGTAATTGTAGCTCTATTTTTCTTTCCCATGGCATTCCGGAACTATGTTCCTGAAGCCAGTGATACAATGCAGTGGCGAGGTTCAGCTCAAAGCCTGATTGAATATAATAAAACGCATAAAGACCAGGCTTTATGGAGCTCAAATGTTTTCTCCGGAATGCCCGGTTATCTTATCTCTTTCGCTGCAAAATATCCTTTCATAAATAACCTTAGAATTTTAACAGATAAATTGATTAACTGGCGTGTATTCCTCCTGTTCTTTGCCGGTTTGGGAGTTTATCTTTTAATGCTCAGTCTGGGATTTACTCCCATGATTGCCTTCATTTCAGCTATTGGATTTTCTCTTTCCTGCCACTTTATCGGACTTATTGAGATCGGTCATAATACCAAGTTTAAAGCAATTGTTTATATCCCCTGGATTTTCCTTACTCTGCATTATCTAAAAGAAAAAGTAAATATTCTGGGCATTGGTTTATTGTCTCTTTTCATTATCGGACAGCTTCGGGAAAATCATCCGCAGATTTCATATTACACTTTTATGATGATAGGGATTTATTGGATTTTCCAACTGGTTTGGGCGATTAAAGAAAAGAAAGTCAGCAGTTATCTTCTTTTTTCTGTTTTCCTGTTATTTGTTATGATTGTTGCTTTTATGGCAGTAGCTCAACCCTATTTATCAACCTATGAATATAGTGAATATACAATTCGAGGTGGTGCGGAAGGTCTGGATGCGGATTATGCCACGAGTTGGTCTTTTCATCCTCTGGAGATGATCAGTTTTGTTATTCCGAATTTTTTTGGCGGGATTTCTCCATATTATTGGGGTTGGATGCCGTTCACACAAACTTCGATGTATATGGGAGTTGTAATTCTTCTCTTAGCTTTGATTGCTGTTTTCAGGTCTAAATCGAGAATTGTAAAAATATTAACCACAGTCTCTATTGTAACGCTTTTTATTTCGTTTGGAAGGCATCTGCCGTTTCTTTCCAATTTTCTTTTGCACTATCTTCCCGGATTCAACAAATTCCGTGTTCCGGTCATGATACTTGTGCTTCTGGAATTTGCAGTCGTGGTTTTAGCTGGTTATGGTCTCAAATTTATTGTTTTCCGAAAAGAGAGAAAACATAAAAAATTCTTTGATTTAATCCAAAAAATCTTAATTGCATTCGTCATTCTTTTCATTTTATTCACACTAACAAATGGTGTTTTTGAAAAATTAGATTTTTCCAAAGCTGGAGAAACTGCTCAGTACAGTGCTGAGCAAATTAAACAATTGAAATCTCTTCGATTTGATAAATTAGTTCATGATGGATTTCAGGCTTTAATTTTTATCATTTTATCATTAAGTGTGATTCTTGCTTTTGGACGAAATAAAATCAGGAAATATCTCTTCCTTTTTCTTATTGCAATCTTAGTAATAACAGACCTGCTGATAATAGATAGCCGTTTCCTGCAAAACCTCAAACCTGAAAAACAAATTCAAAGCACATTTCAAAAGACATTGTTAGATGAATTTTTATTAGAAGATAAAGAAGTTTTCCGCATCTATCCTTTAGGTCGGGAGTTTGGTCAGAACCGCTGGTGCTATTTTCATCAAAGCATCGGTGGCTATCACGGAGCCAAGCTGAAAAGGTATCAGCAGATAATTGAAAATTGCCTGAATACAGAACTCAAAGACCGCATCCCGATCAATTGGAATATCGTTAATATGCTGAACACAAAATACATTATTTTTAACCAGAATTTACCTTTTGATAATCTTGAATACGCATTTTATGATAGAAAACAAAAGATGACTGTTTATAAGAATTTAGAATATTTACCTCGTGCCTGGTTTGTAGAAAATCTGGAATCAACTATCTTAAAAGAGGAAATCTGGAATCGTTTGAATCAAAAGGAGTTTGATCCTGCCAAAACTGCAGTCATTGAAAAGAGAATTGAGAATGTTTTTGCACCGCAACTTAGCAAAGTTGAACTCGTAGATTTCAATCTTCATTATCTCAAATTTGAAGTAGAAACAGATACGACATCCTTCTTAACAATTAGTGAAATTTATTATCCGGCTGGTTGGAAAGCATTCATTGATGAGACTGAAACGGAGATTTATCCCACAAATTATATTTTGCGTGGTGTGGTGGTTCCCAAAGGAAAACATATCCTGGAAATGAAATTTGAGCCTGAGACATACAGATTAAGTTTAGAACTCAGTGCGGTTGGATTATTAACTTCATTAGTTTTTATCATTCTGGGTGTTTTCAGTATCTATCTCAAAGCAAAAAAAGGGAAACCATCTCGTGTCTTCAAAAAGTAAGCTCTTTGTAGTTGCTACTCCCATTGGAAATCCGGATGATATTACCCTGCGTGCTTTAAAAGTCTTGAAACAAGTTGATTTTGTGATTTGCGAGGAATTCAAAATTGGCAGCAGATTGCTGAAATCTTATAACATCGAAAAACCTCTTGAACTCCTGAACGAACATAACGAAAAAGAGCAAACTAATTCGCTTTTAATGAGAATTTTGAATAGCGGAGAAACTGCTGCTCTTATCAGTGATGGCGGATTACCACTTTTTGCTGACCCGGGAAATGAACTGGTCTGGCAATGTCATCAAAATGGAATTCAGGTTATTCCGATTCCCGGAGCATCTTCGATAATGACAGCTTTGATGGCAAGCGGCATCAAACTTGATAAATTCCTTTATTATGGTTTCTTGCCGGCAAATAAGGATAAACGGATTTCCGCTCTTAAGAAACTGCCTCGAAATTATGATATCGTTTTCTTAGAAGCTCCATACAGATTGAAACAATTATTAAGAGATATGATAAAGGTTCTCGGAGAGAAAAGACAAGCGATAATTGCTTATAAATTAACTCAACCCGAAGAAAAAATCTTTTGGGGAAATTTGAAGGAACTTTCCATTATGACCCAGGATTTACCAAAAGGAGAGTTTGTGTTTATATTGAAATCCCTCTTCCAACGGAAAGGGAGAAAATAGTCATCCTTCTCCTCGAAGGAGAAGAACCGAGGATGAGGTAAAAAAGGAGACATTATATGCAAATTATTCACAGAAGCAGAAAAGAGAAGTTTTTTTTCATTGTAAATACAACAGCAGGCAGAGGAAAAACCGGACGTAAAGTAACAGGCTTGATTAACAGATTAAATGAGCACAATTTGAATTTTGAAATCGAAATTACAAAAGCACCAAAACACGCAATAACACTTGCTCGCGATGCCATCAAGCACGGATATAGGAAGATTGTGGCAGCAGGTGGAGATGGCACAGTAAACGAAGTTCTTAATGGCATAATGCTCTCCAACAAGAGTGACTCCGTTTTGTTTGGTATTATACCAAAAGGAGGAGGAAACGATTTTGCCCATTATTTCCATATTCCCCACACTCTCGAAAAAGCACTTGAAGTCTTAACCAGGGAAAAAACAACTTTAGTTGATGTTGGAAAAATTGAAGATTTTTATTTCGGGAATGCATTGGGAATCGGTTTTGATGCCAAGGTTGCAGAAAACTCGAGGAAGATCAAATATTTGAATGGAATGCCGCGCTATTTCGCTGCTATTCTTTTAACATTAATTCCAAATAAATCCTATAAGATGAAAGTAAAAATTTCGGATGAAGAAATCGATTCTGAATTCTTGATGTTAACAGTTGGCAACTGTCGTTTTAGCGGAAGCGGATTTCAGTTAACACCGGATGCCAAAGCTGATGACGGTGTTTTTGACTTGTGTTTTATAGATAAAATTAATCGCAGAAGGGTCTTAAAAGTATTACCATCAGTGATTCCCGGGAAACACCTTAAAGAACCGGAAGTTACAATCAGGAGAAGCAGTTTTGTAGAGATTAGTTCGAAGGATAGGCTGCCTGTATATTTTGATGGTGAGATTCCGGATTTGAAGGATCCGAAACATCTCAAGATTGAATTGCTTCCTAAAAAAATAAACTTGATTTGTTGAAACTTAACAAATCTCCAGGATTTGTGAAGTTTTTGTAACTGAATTTTTTGTGTATTTTGTGGCTATTAAGGAAAAATTATGTCCGACCAATTTTCTCTTTTCGATAAAGAAATAAAACCTACTAATATTCCGCTGGCAGAAAAGATCCGACCACAATCCTTAGATGAGATTTACGGGCAGGAAAAAATTCTGAAACAAGGTTCTCTTCTGAGGAATATGATAGAAACTGATAATTACAGTTCATTCATTTTGTGGGGACCTCCCGGCACAGGAAAAACCACCATTGCACGGCTTATTGAGAAAAAGACATCCAGTAGGTTTATAGCTTTCAGTGCTGTGCTTTCCAGCATTAAAGATGTGAAAGCTGTGATGAAGGAAGCAGAATACAATCTCAAAGAAAAGAACAAAAGTACCATTCTTTTTATAGATGAAATTCACCGTTTCAATAAATCTCAGCAGGATGCCTTTTTGTATTATATCGAATCCGGAGCTGTTATCCTGATAGGAGCAACAACGGAAAATCCATCTTTTGAAATTATCTCTCCTTTGCTTTCCCGTTGCCAGGTATTCGTGTTGGAACAGCTTTCAGATGAAGATATTATCAGCATTATCAATCATGCTTTGAAGGTTGTGGAAACGAAGCTTGAATTTGAGGAAAAATGTTTTCCTTATTTAGCAGAACTCAGCAGTGGTGATGCTCGCAAAGCATTAAACTACCTGGAAAGCATTTTTAGAAATGTAAAGAAAGATCAAAAAATAGATGTGAAGTTCATCTCGAAAATTCTCAGCCGCAAAGCCATGTTCTATGATAAAGATAGGGAAGAACATTACAATGTGATCTCTGCTTTGCATAAATCTTTGCGTGGCAGCGATCCTCAAGCCGGACTTTACTGGCTGGCAAGAATGCTGGAAGCTGGTGAAGACCCACTTTATATCGCTCGCAGATTAGTTCGATTTGCTTCTGAAGATGTCGGACTTGCTGATCCGAATGCTCTTATTCAGGCGATTGCAGCAAAGGATGCAGTTCACTTTTTGGGGATGCCGGAAGCAAATGTTCATCTTGCTCAACTCGTGGTTTACCTGGCAACTGCTCCAAAAAGTAATGCGTTATATACTGCCTACAAAAAAGCTGCTTCAGATGCACAAAAAACCAGCCATCTCGGAGTTCCGCTTCATATCCGCAATGCTCCCACCAAGTTGATGAAAGACCTGGAATACGGAAAAAATTACAAATATTCGCATGAATTTGAAGATGCATATTCTTATCAAAATTATTTCCCGGATAAAATGAGCGAGAAAGTATATTATAAACCATCTAAATTTGGTTTTGAGAAGGAAATTCAAAAGCGATTGGATTGGTGGAAGAAGTTGAAGGAAGAGAAGGTGGAAAGGAAAAAGGAAAAAGGCGAAAGGAAATCAGGCTTCGATTCGTTACGCCCTGACGAGCAGGATGAATAAACTAATATTCCTTCTAATCTCCCCTTTTAAGGGAGAACTAAAGAGGGTTTTGAAAATAAATAATCAAAACTTTTGTTGACGAAATGAAACATATCTCATTGTATCAAAAAGATGCTTCCGAACAATTAGAAATATTTTAATCACTTCTTCAAAATAAAATTACACAAATAATATCTCAATCCTCCAAAAGTTAGCACTCTAAGATTTAGATTGACAATTTATCTTTTTGAATTAAATTGTCTTTTGTTAGCAGTAAAATATTTGGAGTGCTAAAAGAAGGATTTGAAATGAAGAAAAATATAATAAGGCAGGAAAAGGTTCTCTCTTATTTGATTGAAGAATACATCCAATCTGTGGAACCTGTTTCATCCAAACTTATATCTGAAAAATATATCAAAGATGCCAGTCCTGCCACGATTCGGATCGACCTGAATAAACTTGAAAAAAGTAACCTGATTTATCAACCACATACATCTGCCGGAAGAGTTCCGACCATAAAAGGTTATAGAAAATATATTGATCAAGTTATGCAGGAATATAGAAATTCTGAGTATGAGAAAACAGATTTATTGCGTGAAATTATCGTAAAAAATTATCGCGATACACCTTTGGCTCTTCATTACATAATGCAGCTTTTAGCCAGAGAAACCGACCAATTAAGCTTTGTGGCAGAACCTGAAGTTTCTTATGGATACCTGGATAAATTAGATGTTTTCAAGATTTCTTCCGACAAGCTTCTTTTTGTGGTCAGTTTGGATTCAGGATTGGATAAAACAGTGATTTTAAAGTGTGATCATAGTATCGGTGAACAGCAATTGAGAGCGATAGTTCGTTATGTTAATGATGAGTTTGTGGGATTGCGGCTTTATGATATTCAAAATAAATATTTGGATGAAGTATCTGACCAGGTAACAGAAGAAAACACACTTCTCAGACTTTTTCTGGATGAACTTAATAATGCGATCACGGAAATCAGCAGCTATTTCATTCATTTTGATGGAAATATAAGTTTTCTGGAACAACCGGAATTTGATGATAAAAGCTCGATTTTGACATTTCTGGGTTTTATCCAGCGTCAGGATCATTTAGTTAGGATTATGCAGAAATATGATTCTAAAGATTCTTTGAATATTCTTCTTGGAGAAGATTTGGGACAGCCTGAGCTGGCGAATTATTCGCTTATTTACGCCAAATATGAGATTTTTGGTATTCCGGGATTTCTGGGTGTTCTTGGTCCTGTTAGGATGGATTACAGGAAGAACATTCCAATCATAAAAGAGATTGCCAGGATAATTACAAAAACTACAAAAAAGGGAATGATGGTACCTCAAAATGACAGAAAATAAAAAAGATGAAATTGAAGTTGAAAAAAAAGATAAGAAAGTAGAAGAAAAAAAGCTAACTTTAAAAGAAAAATATGCTTTATTGCAAAAGGAAAATGAAGAGATAAAAGATAAATGGATACGAACTGCTGCGGAATTTGATAATTTTCGTCGTCGCTCTTTCGAGGAAAAATCCGGCTGGATCAAAAACGCTACAGAAAGATTGGTTTTAGAACTTTGTGATGTGGTGGATAATTTTGAAAGAGCGCTTCATCCTGAAAATAAAAAACAGAATTTAAAGTCCTTTAAAAAAGGAATAGATTTGATTTATCAGCAATTGGATAATGTTCTTAAAAAGGAAGGAGTTACCAAAATTGAAGCTTTGGAAAAGGAATTTGATCCCAATTATCATGAAGCTTTGGCACACATTCCTTCCGATCTGGAAGAAAACATAATTGTAGCTGTAATCCAAAATGGATATTTGATGAATGAAAAAGTAATTCGAGCTGCAAGAGTTGCTGTTTCAAACGGAGAAAAACCAAAAAAAGAAAAATTAGCAACGAACAAAAACAAACAATAGAAAATATAAAATGTTAGATTTGTTAGTTGTAAAAATAAAAAAAATAGATGTCCGGCTTCGTCCCGAAAACCTTCGGAACTATGCCGTGATAAGGAGGAAAAATGGGTAAAATAATCGGAATAGATTTAGGAACCACAAATTCCTGCGTAAGTGTGATGGAAGGTGGAAAACCCGTTGTAATTCAAAGTGCGGAAGGAAGCAGAACAACTCCTTCGGTAGTAGCTTTTACAAAAGACAAAGAGAGATTGGTGGGACAATTAGCAAAGCGTCAAGCAGTTACAAATCCCAGAAATACAATCTCATCTATCAAGAGATTTATGGGAAGGCAGCTCAATGAAGTAGGTTCTGAAATTCAGAATGTAAATTATACTGTGAAAAGCGGAAAAATGGGCGAAGTAAGAGTTCATATCGATGTGGAAAATAAAGACCACACTCCACAGGAGATTTCTTCGATGGTACTCACCAAAATGAAGGAAACTGCTGAAGCTCATCTTGGTAGTAAAATTGAAGAAGCAGTAATTACTGTTCCAGCCTATTTCAACGATGCTCAAAGACAGGCAACAAAAGATGCCGGTCGAATCGCTGGTCTGGATGTGAAAAGAATCATAAATGAACCGACCGCAGCAGCTCTTGCTTATGGTTTGGAAAGCAAAAAAGAAGAAAAAGTTGCAGTTTATGATCTCGGTGGCGGGACTTTTGATATTTCTATTTTGGAAGTTGCCGAAGGTGTAGTGGAAGTGCTTTCTACAAATGGAGATACTCATCTTGGTGGTGATGACTTTGATAAGATAATTATGGATTGGATTCTTTCTGAATTCAAAAAACAAGAAGGCATTGATATTTCAAACGATCCAATGGCGTTGCAAAGGATTAAAGAAGCTGCTGAAAAAGCTAAAATTGAGCTTTCCGGCACGCAAACTACGAATATCAACCTACCTTTTATTACAGCAGACGCAAGTGGACCGAAACACCTGAATCTGGATCTTTCACTTTCTCAGTTTAACAGGATGACAAGTGGATTAATCGCTCGTTCTATCGAACCTTGTAAACTGGCTTTGAGGGATGCTAAACTTGCAGTCAATGATGTCGATGAAATTCTGCTTGTTGGTGGAAGCACACGAATTCCAGCAGTTGTAGCTGCAGTTGAGGAGTTCTTCGAAAAGAAATCGAATCAATCGGTAAACCCGGATGAAGTTGTTGCAGTTGGTGCAGCGATTCAAGGTGGAATTTTAGCTGGAGATGAGAATCTTAATGATATTCTCCTTCTGGATGTAACTCCACTTTCTCTTGGCATTGAAACTCTGGGTGCTGTGATGACAACCCTCATAGAAAGAAATACTACGATTCCAACCAAGAAAAGCCAGATTTTCTCGACAGCAGCAGATAATCAGCCCGCTGTATCCATTCACGTTCTTCAGGGTGAACGCTCTATGGCAAGTGATAACCGTACTCTCGGCAGATTTGAACTAACAGGGATTCCAGCAGCTCCACGAGGTCTTCCTCAGATCGAAGTAACTTTTGATATCGATGCAAATGGGATTTTGCACGTTAATGCCAGAGATAATGGAACCGGAAAAGAGCAATCTATAAAAATCGAAAGAACCGGAACTTTGAGCGAAGAAGAAATCGAAAGAATGGTGAAAGATGCTGAAGCCCATGCCGATGAAGATAAGAAACAGAAAGAAGCCATTACTGCTCGAAATGAGCTTGATACTTTGATATTCTCAACAGAAAAAAGTCTGGGTGAATATGGCGATAAATTATCTCCGGATGAGAAAAAGACGGTGGAAGATGCCATCAAAGAAGCTAAAGAAAAACTGGAAGAACTAACTAAAAAAGATGCTTCTAAAGAAGAATATGAAGCAGTTCGAGATGACCTTGCCAAAAAGGCTCAGAAAATCGGTGAAATCATTTATGCTGAAATGCAGAAACAACAGGCTGCTCAAGGTGCTGGAGCTGGTCCGGATATGAAGGATGCAGGTTTTGATCCGAGCAAAATGGGTGCACAACCGAAACCGGAGGAAACCAAAGAAGAAGGTCCTGTTGATGCAGACTTCGAGGTTGTAGACGAGGATAAATAACTTACCAAATCTCAAAGATTTGGGAAGTTTTCTTGGTAACAGGTTGAATTAGTTTTCTAACCTAACCCTCTCCTAAAAGGAGAAAGAATTATAGAAAACCATTGAAAGGGTTTAGCAAGAAGAAATACTTCTAAACCCTTTCAAGGTTTAATTTATTAAAGGAAAACAATGGCAAAAAGAGATTATTATGAAGTTCTGGGAGTAAATAAAAACGCCACAGATGTAGAGATAAAAAAAGCTTACAGAAAACTGGCAATGAAATATCATCCTGACAAAAACAAAGATGACAAAGCTGCTGAAGAAAAATTCAAAGAATCATCTGAAGCTTATGAGGTTCTTTCCGACAAAGACAAAAAGCAGCGATATGATCAATTCGGTCATGCCGGATTAGAAGGTGCATTTGGCGGTGGTGGATTTTCCTGGGGTGATTTTACTCATGCCGGTGATTTCTCAGATATTTTTGGCAGTGGTGGTTTGGGCAGTATTTTCGAATCTCTTTTTGGTGGAAGTCCTTTTGGAGGTAGATCTCGCTCGGGAAGAAGTAATCGCGGTGAAGACCTTCAGATAAACATTTCGCTTACCCTGGAAGAGATTTCAAAAGGTATTGATAAGAAGATAAAAATCAGCGTGAAAGATGTTTGTGATTCCTGCAATGGAACAGGTTCTGCAGATGGTGAAGTGAAACCCTGTCATCAATGTCACGGTTCGGGACAGGTAATGCAGACAACTCGTTCTTTATTTGGTCATATGCAAACAGTTGTAGCTTGCCCTTCGTGTCGTGGTGAGGGGAAAATCATAAAAAATAAATGCCTTAAATGCAGTGGTGAAGGTAGAGTTCCCAAAACAAAAACCATAAATGTACACATACCTGCTGGAGTATCTGAGGGACAATATATTCGGTTAAGAGGGCAGGGAAATCGCGGTAAGAGACGTGGCATAAATGGAGATATTCTCGTTCTGGTTCATGAAAGAGAACACAATATCTTCGAAAGAAACGATGCCAACCTTATTTGTGAATATCCTATCAGTTTTTCGCAAGCAGCTCTGGGCAGCGAAATCCTATGTCCAACTCTATCCGGAAAAGTGAAAATGAAAATCCCATCAGGAACTCAATCCGGAAAAGTATTTCGTTTGAGATCCCAGGGTTTGCCGCACGTGAACAGTGTTTATCATGGCGATCTTTATGTGAAAGTTCTGATAATAACTCCCACAAAGCTTAATTCAGAAGAAAAAGAACTCTTAAAAAGATTGGGAAAATTTGATTCGGAAAAGAAACTGAGACCGGAAAAATCCTTTTTCAGTAAATTGAAAGAGTTTTTTGTTTAACTATTTTTTTCTTACTCAATATTCAAAGAAGTCTTTTTTTTATAATATGAACGCTTGCTTAATATAATATCCGGTTTTCTTATTCTTCTTTAGTCAAAAAATAAAAAACTCCCGAAATTTTAAAAAAACTTCGGGAGTCTTAAGCTAATCGGATTCTATTTTTTTACGGCTTGCTGCTTTTTACTCCGGTTTCCCCGGAAATCCCAATACTTCTCTTGCTTTCCAGGCTGCATCATACATTCCCAAAAAGCTTGTATAAAAATTATCTTCACTACTCATATCCACCATTGGCAACAGGGCAATTAACGAAACATCATAATCAGGATCATAGACCATGATAGATAGATAACCTCGGATGCAGCCGTTATGCCCAAAGCCTAAATTGGCAGTTGTTGTGCATCCTAAACCATAACCGGTATTGGCAGCAGAATAATCAGTTTGCATTAATTCTATGGTTTCCGGTAGTAAAACATTTTGCCCTTTCATCAGCGTTCTCACGAATTGATTCAGATTTTCAAAATTTGAATAACCATTGCCTTCCGCCACATGAGCACTCATATTGCTTTCATCAAAGATTATGGGATATACTTGGGATTCAACATATATCGTACCTAAAGCATGAGGGTCGGGCAAGAAAACATCATCTGCCAAACCTGGAAAATGTATATCAAGTGGGACCGGAGTATCATTTCCGACAATATAATCTTCCAAATAGTCAGCATACGTTTTATCATTTCTAATATGAGCAGTATAAACACGTGCAATAATTTCGCTTAATATGCTGTAGCCGGTATTACTGTAATTATAGCCTGTTCCCGGCGGAAAATAGGAAAGATCATTTATCGTGACCTGTTCCACCAGTTCCTCAACTGTGAATTGATGTGTAGGGTCTAAATTAAAAGTGTACTCCACGTAAGATAAATCATCACAATTCGGAACCACATCATTATCCACATCATAAACACCCGCACTATGCTGAAGAAGCTGCTCAATAGTGATTTCATCTTTATAGGGAATTTCCCAGGCAGCGGTGTCCGGAACATATGAAATCTCATATCCGGGGATTGTGTCGATTATATTATCATAAATATCGAGCCACCCATCTTCAAACATATTAAGAATGGCTGTGGAAGTAAATGTTTTGGTATTGCTGGCAAAGCGGAAATAAGTATTTGTTGTCAGTGGTGTTTCCTCTGGAGCTGCTGCACTGGCAAAAATGATTTCATCCGGGGTTTGGATATAAACATTGATACTTGGAACAATATGTCCCAATTCTGTTTCCATAGATACTCTGATCTCTTCGATAGCCTCGATTACTTCCTCAGTTTGGGTAGGTCCGGTCACATCATCCTTTGAACATGAAATAATTAGAATGATTAACAAGGCAAATACTAATAAAATCTTCTTCATAACTTCGCTCCTCTCTATTTTTTCTGAAAATCTGACAGTAAAGAATAAAAAAATATAAATACCGTCAAGAAATTAAACATCTGAAATTTAAGTTCGATAGTATTTTTTTTGTTAAGATTTTTTGATTCTATAGTTAATAAGAAATATTAAAAGTTATCTACAATAATATCTTTTTCAGTTCAGCCATCATGCTTTTGTAGTGAGTTCCCTGCCAATAAATTTTCCCGCACTTCTTGCAAACTTTAAAATCCGTCTGATTTTCATAAATAAATTCCGGAACTAAATCTTTTACTTTTTCCCTCGAAATCCCGTAAAGTTGTTTATTGCATAACAAACAACGCGAAAACGTGTATTGCTCATTAAAAGTGATTACCCCTTTTAACTCTTTGATTTGTTCCAAGTGATTATCTGTTTTAATCAAGATTCGTGAAAATTTCAGGCTGGATTTTGCTTGTTTGTTGCTTCTGGTTAAGATAATTCTTCTTTCTTTCTTCGCCAATCTAATCATATTATGAAAACTAATACTTTTATAAATCGCAGCATCATAACCCAGCATCCGCAGCCATTTTGCCAATCTGTTCAGGTTTTCTGTTAGGAGAAATTTCGGTTTAAGAGTATCTTTCATTTGCGGAAACCTCATGAATAATTAGATGAAAAGAAATTTGATTTATCCTGCAGTTAACAGAGAACATGACTCAGATTTTCAGTTTTTTGATTGATCTATTTATTCAAACTTTCCAACTTCAAAAAAAGTTGTGACTTCAGTAATCCCGGAAACTTTTGCTTCTTGTAATGTACCCTGAAAAAGAACTCTTCCTTTATCGAGAAAGATGATTCTATCTGCTATCCTGTGAATGCTTGCCAGTTCATGAGTTACGATAATAATTGTCATTTTCAACTGCTTTTTCAGCTTTAAAATAAGTTCATCCAGAGAAGCACTGGTCAGCGGATCTAACCCGGCAGAAGGCTCATCACAAAATAGAAGCGGGGGATCGAGAGCAATGGCACGAGCTAAAGCTGCACGTTTCTTCATACCACCGGAAAGTTCCGAGGGAAACAACCTGATAGCATGTCCAAGGTTTACCAGGTTCAATTTTACTTCTATGATTTTCTCAATAATCTCTACCGGCAGATTTGTGTGTTGTTCCAACGGAATAGAAACATTATCAAAAATAGAAACAGAATTCAGAAGAGCACCATTTTGGAAAAGCATACCGATTTTTTCCAATATTTTATTAAATTCATCTTCATCCATTTTGGTTGTTTCTTTGCCAAAAATGGTTACTGAGCCTTCGGCAGGTTCGAATAAACGCAAAATATTCTTGATCAGAGTAGTTTTTCCGCAGCCACTTCCACCCAGAATAACAGTCACTTCCTGGGGAAAAAATTCAACATTAACTCCATCCAGAATGACTTTATCGTCATACTTTGCTACTAAATTTTCTACTTTGATAATCGGTTCTCTCATATTAAGAATACCAAACTGAATAATGCATCTAAAATGATTACAGCAAAAATGGAGGCAACCACAGAAAGAGTCGTGGCTTTGCCGACTCCTTCGGCACCACCGGTAACTTTAAAACCATAAAAGCTGCCTATTATAACAATAACCCAGGCAAAGAAAACACTTTTACTCAAACCGATCAGAACATCCTTTAAGGTGAGGACATTGATCACTTGCGTATAGAACGAAACCACGCTCAAATCTAAATATGTAATCCCTACAATCAAACCGCCAACAATGCCAATAATTGTAGCCATGGTAACTAAAAGCGGCATACAGATCGTAATAGCGTGAAATTTGGGAACTACAACATAGCGGATAGGATTGATCGCCATCATTTTCAGAGCATCGATTTCTTCTGTCACTTTCATGGTGGCGATTTCAGAGGCAATTGCAGAACCGCTTCTGCCTGCAACAATAATTGCAGTCATCATTGGTCCCATCTCTCTAACCATGGAAATAGCAATGAGATCTGCCACAAAAATATTCGCACCAAACTGCCTGAGTTGTGCCGCAGACTGCAAAGCCAGAATCAAACCTAAAACTAATGAGAGCAAACCAATGATACCAAGAGCGTCTACACCAATCAAAATACTCTGCTGGATGACCGAACCTTTGCGCTGCCCTTTCCTATCAAAAATCCCAATAAAAGACCAATATGCAATATCTACTGAAAGATACATGGCATCCCTGAAATTATCCAGCCAATTATACAAACTTGCGCCCAACATTACAAATATATTGGCTTTTCCCGCTGGTTCCGGTTCCGGCATTTTTTCGGCTGAGAAGGTTTCAATCGAAGCATTTATATCTTCTGAGACATTGATGAACTGAGGAGAGAAATCTTTTAGTTTGAACTTTAATTCATCAATAAATGCTACACCTGCACTATCAATGGACTTCACATTTTGAAGGTCGATAAATTCAATTTCTGATATCTTTATTCTGGAAAATTCAGATAATAGATCTGTTGTGGTGAACTTGGTTACATCACCTTCCAGGAAAAGCGTTTTGTTTTTGTATTCCATCTTTTATCGTAAAATATATGTTACTCTTAGGAATAATGTATGTTCAGATATGATGTAATCATCATCAACTTGTTTATTTCTAAGTTTTATCTTATAATCCAGAGAAATATATTTAAAAAGTTTCATATTGAAAACATTTTCCCATTCCATGGAATTTTTTTCTCCTTTTTCGAATGGGAAGAGAAAATCAGCATTTGTGCTGTAATTAAGATTAAAAGGCAATTGGAAATTCCCAACTGCTGAGATTTCTGTTCCCTCTTTATAAATAGATTCTTCTTCAATATAGATTCGATAATTATTTTCATCTGTATGAGAATAATTAAACACATCATTATTAATATCCTGACGCATTCCAAATCCGGCTCTTAAATAAAGACTGGCTTTTGCCAAACTCAAAACTCTGAAATTAATTCCCAAACCTTCTTTAAGAACCAACGGGAAAAAGTGGGATTTTATCTCAACTTCATCTACATTCTGCCCTTCAATTATGTTCCCATCCACATCCTGCTTTATAAAATTGAATTTATCAGAGCTGTAATAATTTGCTTTAAAAAAGTGTGAATTCATATCCAAACGGGCATAAAGACCTAATTTTTCCCAGAAATAATAAATAAGTGTATTCTTCAAGTCCATGTCATCAGAAGAAATTCTGAAATCGCTATCAGGATTTTTGGTTGTTCCCAACTCTGTTAGATTTTTCAGGGTATAATGGATAGGGAAATTGTCATAAACCAATCTGTTGTCCAATTGGAGGTTCATCGTAATTGTGGTTTCATACTCATCTTTGTTGCTTTCATTATCACTGTTAACATTCATATTCGCATGAATGGCACTATTGAATTTAATTTTCTGAAGAGCTGCCAGAGTAACATCTTCTTCCAATACGCCTGCACCAACCATGTTGGTAGGATTATCATCTTCATCTGTGCCCACCACGATGGTTAATCTTTGAGTCTTTCCTTCCGCGATGTAAATTGTTGTGAAATCCCTGTAAGTGTTGAAAGGTTCATTATTAATCGTTACTTTATATAAAGCCGTTTTTAAAACCCAGATCTTTTGCTGTTCCCCGATTTCTTCTTCCACCGGGAATTCCGAACCGAAACTCTCCCCGCTTTCAACATCAAAAATCTCATACCGGACTTTGGCGAAATTTCTTTTCTCATCAATAACATCTACCAGCAAACAACCCCAATCGGGTTCGATAATGGTTTTATATCTCGGTACTATTTTTATATTTTTCTTCTCCATCATCTGGCTGGAATTCCCGGAACCATATTTGATGCTGTAAATGCCTTCAGCAAGAGGAATGGCATCTCCGATTTTTCCTGTAACTTCATAATTATATTTATCATAGATCTTGTAATGAGGTTCATCATCGGTTTTGGTTATTGCCGGCAGGAGTAAAAGACCTGTTCCGCTGGAAATTTCTTCATCTTCAGCAATTTCTACAAATAATGAATCGATAACTTCTGCTTCACCTTCCTCAATAGTTTTAGATAATTCCTCTTTAAAAAGATGGTTAACTACTTTAACGAAGAATTTATCTGATTCGGTTAAAATCAAATCATTAATAACCTGAACAAAAGTATCCATTTCTTCATCAAGAAGAACCTCTTCTTTATTCACTGAATGATGGACAATAATGACATCATCATCAATTTTCTTAAGATAAAAATCCATATTCAGATGTGCCTGTTTATAATATTCGGATTGATATAATTCGATATTATTAATAGTAGTATTTATTTCGAAATCCGGTCGTTCAGTATAAAATTCCCTTTGAGCTCGTTTGAAAATATTGTACTTGTTCAACCGTCTTGCAATAAGATCCGGGATAATATCAGAAAGATTAACTCCCCAGATGTCATTATCCGAATATGTGATTTTAGGACCGAAATGCCTGATAACAATCTGTTTCCTGCTATAAGTTTGGGGGATTTTAGTGTCCATTATCATCACGGATGAAGCAAAAGGTTCATCCTGGATAAGTTCCTCTTTTTCGGAGTGGGAGAAATATTCCAGGATATAATAATTCCGCGTTATAAGTTCACCGGCAACACAACCGAATAAAAATAAAATCAAGATAATTGGAAAAAATTGTAAGATTTTTTTCATAATTGTTTCCTTATTGTTTCTTTGTTCTTAATAGGATTGATGGATTTTCACTGATCTGTCGTGAAAATTCATTCAAATAATCAACTGTTTCTTTTAACATTTCAAGAGTTTGTAAAATATCCTGACGACTCTTCAGGATGGTAAGGTCAATGTGTAAAAACGCATCGTTCGCCTGATTAATCGCTTTATTCAGGTCATTGATCAATTGGGCTAAATCAGCTTTGGCAATATCAGAAGTTACCTTTTCCGCATTAACCAGAATATTATCGATTTCTTCAGATTGGATAAGAGCGTTAAATCTTTTCATGGATTCATTTGCAGATTCGGTAAATTCAGCAAGATAATAAGTTGTGGAATCTAAATTGGTAATCACATTCGTAATTGGATCACGATTTGCTTCAATCAAAATATCTACATTGGAGATAATATTGGCAATTTTTTCCTGGTTTTCCAGTTTTGTCAGTTCAGCAATATTATTAAGAACTATTTCCAGTTTTTCAGCAATTAGTTCTGCTTTTCCCGTAATACTATCAAGAACCGATTCTCCGGGCAAAATATTTGATTTTGGTTCTAGGAGTTTAGCTTCGTTTGTTCCTCCGCTTAGTTCTATCTGTTTGAGACCCGTAATACCAACCGGAGCCAAGGTAGCCAGAACATCTTCTTTTATCGGAGTACTTTCTTTCACGCTGATGGTAACTACCACCATCTTGATGTCCTCTTTATCGATCCTGATGTCGTCAACCCTGCCCACGCTTATGCCGTGATATTTTACTTGTCCTCCCACCTGCAGACCAATAACAGAAGTATCCTCATAATGGATGTAATACACATCGCGCTTTTCTAACAATTTATTTCCTGCAACCACTACCAGAAATACTATCAATAGAACTGAAGAAAAAGCAATAAAAATTCCTAACCTAAATTTTTGCGCCTTACTGACCATTTTTTTCTCCTTAATTGTTCGCAGAAAATAAAATAAAATTCTACAGTGTCAAGTAAAACATATAAAGGTATGATTATAAATCGTCCAACCTATTCCAGCAAAGATAGAATAAAACCTTTCACGTAAACCGTTTCAACGATTTTGCTTTTCGAATAAACTATTGAAACAATTACCAATTTCCTTAGATTATTTTACTCTCTTATTTGAAAAGTAATTTTGAGAATTCTTTATAGCTTAAAATAGTATTTCCACCCAAACACTCAACCTGAAAGTTTTAATCTTCAAATCTTTTTTCTTATCATGGCTCCAATCGTAATTACTGGTTAAGCCGCCGCGGATATCTTTACTGAACTTGTAAGAAGCACCCGGTGTAATCGTGAAACTGATCATATCTCTATCAACTATCAAATCTTCTCTGCCTTTGATAGTTTTATAAATCTGCTCCAGGTTGAATCCGATATCTGCAGAAACTTCATTTTCAAACTGGATTTTTCCCAAAAGCGGTATTTTTATTCCTTTTGCTGCAGAAAATGTCCAACCGAAATTACTGTTAATCGATTTTCTGGTCTCCTTATGAATAACATCATCAGTTTCATAAAAAGTGGTATTTTTGGTTTCATTATAGTTCAGCGAAATACTGCTGGTAATATTATGTACCCAATTTCCATTCCAGGAAACCAGAGGACGGAAAGAAACCACCTTCTGTTCGGATTGCGGTTTATCTGAATTGATATCTCCTGAAAAAGTTTGACTTTTTGTGAGCACATAACTACTAGTGATGCGAGAGCTTGTGAGGATATTTTCTGCTTTTATTATCCTCTCAAATTCGGTGAGCGTAACGCCTACATCCGGGAAAACAGTGCCAACTGTCTTTTTACTTACATTTCCAAATGTTTTTTTTATATCTTTAGAGAACCTCCAACTGGTTTGTAAATTGTGTAAAATCGGAAATCCCGTGGAAGCTGTAATTTTATCATTATTATTTTTCAGTTTGATCTCTTCTTCTTTCAAAATATGTGGAAGACCCAATTGATAAATAAAATCCGGTCTTTCATCCCGCTGCTCGTAATCGGTTTTATAGGTATTATTATAAGTTAATTTGATGTTTTGCAAATTGCAGATATAGGCAAAAGCTCTCAAGAAAATGCTAATACTTTCTTCTTTTTCCGGAAGAATTATTTCAGTGCTGTCTATTATCGTTTCTTCACCTTCCAATTCTTCTTCCGGTTCTTCTCTGAGAGTTGTTTCTTCTTTCTTTTCCTCTTCTTTAACTTCTTCTTCTTTTCCTTCTTCACCTAACTCTTCGTCTGCTTTTTGCTCTAATTCTCTTCCTAAACCTTCTGTTTTACCAATTTCTGTTCTACCTTCATCTTTAAAACCGGTTCCTTCAGTTTTTTCTTCTGTTTTGACAGGTTGTGTTTTTGAAACAGGTTTTTGGAACTTACTGGTTAAGCTCATCAAAAGATCATAGTTTTTCAGAGTAAAGCTTCCTCCAATATTCCGGGAAACCCTACCTTCATACTTAAATATATCATCCTCTCCTGTAGTTCCCTGCGAGATTTTTTTATGAGTTTCTACATAATTTACATCAGAATCGAAATTAAAAGAGAATATCTTATCCAAATATGTTGGAGAATAATCAAAATCAATTGCCTGATTTCTATCTTTTTCTTTACCTATTGGAATATCATAAATTGTATTTGTTAGCATCAAATCACGATTAGTTGTAAGTTTATAGGAAGTAACCACATCGCTGAAAATGTCATATTTAATATATGAATACGTTGAAAAAGTTTTTGTTTCTGTTGTATTTGGTCTTTGTTTCCAAAAAGCCACAGTATCGGTGTATGTATCCCACATCCAACTTTTTGGAACTGTGCTATTAAAAGTCAACTTGCTATCAAAAGTATTCGGCATGAAGAAGAATTGGTAATCCGACCATAAAGCTAAATCAATCTTGTCTTTGGGTATACTCAGATTATAATCATGCACAACTTTATAAGTCATAGTTGTATCGGCAGTTGTAGGATTTAAAGTGAATCTTTTCGTAACATTGGCAGAAAGGGAAGTATTTTTAACTGTATATTCCAGGATTTTACTTTTGGGAGTTTTATTCTGCCTGAATGATAGAGCTGCACTATACGTTAATGATTGATTCTTTTCCCGCTCTTTTTCTTCTTTATTAAGGTCTTCCCGCAGAATATCGGAATTTGCTTTGAAACGAGGAATTCCCAGCGATTGATTTCGAGATAAAGTCAGAGGTAAATTCAAGCCCCACTCTGCCGGGAAAAATTTATGTAAAAAATATTTATTGCTAATATTGAGACTTGTTGTTTCCGACTTGTTAGTTACTGTTCTGCTTCTGGTAGCATTATTTTGGAAATTCTGTGTTCTCCAGTCCAAACCGATATCTAAAGTGGAGAAATCTGCAAAGCTGGTATGAAAGGTTGCTTGAGAAGCGAAACCGATATCCTCATAAGGATCTGCCACCCTGATATCATCAAAATACAAACGACCTGTGAAAACTTCCGTTGCATGTTCAGGTTGTTCAATTCCCAGATAGATTTCCCTGATAACAGATAAAGTCGGGTTTTTATACATTCCGAAAGTGTAATCACCTTTTTGATAATAAGTATAATCTCCTTCTTTAACTAAAGTATTTGTCTCATCCTGAAACTTCAAATATGTAAGATCGGAGAAATCGATTTCAAAAGAGTGCCAGCCGCTTTTGTCCATCAAATCAAGATAATCCTGAGTTTCCAGGGGATGCTTGATTTCATAAAAAGTTGTGGAATCTGCTCCCAGCCTGATGATAAGTTCTTGAGTTAAACTATCGGTTGTTGAAATACCTCTTGCACGTTCAGAGTAAACCCAAAACCTGATTTTGTTGTATCCTAAAAGGTTTATAACTTCCCGAAAACTTTGATTTACAAGTCCGTAATGCCCGGGCTGAATATTTTGATAATCCACGATTAAAGATTGTTCCAGAGTATTATCTCCTTCCTTCTTAATAACAGTACCCGGAGCTGGTTTATAGTGCATATCCTTCTGATTATCGATAATTCCAACTATCATACTTTCATTGTTAGCTTCCAGTTCGCTGGCAGGAATAACCTGGTCTTCAATATTTTTTATAAAGCCTTCTTCCCATTTGTTTCCCACCAGATCCAGAGAAACCAATCTTATCTTGGCTAAATCTTCAACTTCAAACCAGATTCTGGTATAACTGATTTTTTCAAGATCCGGAGTTTTATTGGATTCGTTGGAAATAATACTATAATTTTCCGCATCGTGAAGAGGAATGCGGAACAGCTTCCAACCTTTATACTGGCTTTGCAGAAATATTGTGTCCTGCAAAGATAAAGAATACTCGAAATAAATATCTCTCTCATTGAGTGAGCCATTTCCATCCAGGTCTTCAGTATCAAGGTCTTCGTTATCTTCAGTTCCATTAATTTTGGGATAATCACCATTCTGGTCTTTATTATTATCAAAATCATCGGTCGGATCATCACCCGGTTGTCCATCCGGAATTCCATCCAGACCAATATCTTCGTCATAGTCCAGAGTACTATCCATTGGTTTACCAGTACAACCATCTTCAGTATTGAGAACTCCCTCACCTCCAAAATCAGTATAAAAATCCTCATTAATATCTCCCATATCAATGTGCATCAATACTGGAGACGGGGAACTGCTGAGACTATCAACTTTAACCAGGATTTCGATGTATTTCTTTTCGGAAAGATCTATCTCATTCCCTATATACTTCATCAATCCAGCCCAATATTTGTTCTCAAAATTAGGATTTGCTATTTCAGGAGGATCGATTTTACAGGTTAGCACTGTAACCTTTTCCCCTTCTTCTTTATCAGTCAAAGAAGCAGGATCATAAACATCTCGCGCATAAATATTGGTGGGATTATACCAGTTAATCCGAGCTTTCCCGAAATCTATATCAAATGGCTGGCTACCTAGATCCCATGCTTTACGTGTAATTCCCAGCGGATAGATTTCCAGGATGGATTCCATATCATCAAGATATGCCTCTTTGATATCATCTTGTTTAGGATTACCGTAAATACGGGGAATACTCATGGCAACTTCACCACTCAATGTTATTTTTGATTCTTCATCGGTTTTGATAAGAGGTAGCCAATCAATTATTTTTGTTAGAAAAGGAAGCTCATATTCGACTTTACCGTCTATATCTGCCAGGATGATACTGAAGTTTTCATTGCCGATTTTCGGTCTGTCGTCTGCTACCTTTTCCGAATGATAGACAAATGTTCCACCCAAATCCATATTTTCATTGAACTTCATATCTGCTCGAACACCCATAAGGGTTTTGCTTTCCACAGCAAACAAAGGTTTGAACTGGTAGCTGATATCCAGTTCAGCATCAGGTTGTTTAGCCTCATTGTTCAAAACCTGGATTATACCGAATTCATAATCTACGATAAAATCGATATTCTCCTTTAATTTATCTCCACCCATTTTTATGATTACACTGCCAGGCAGAATATTCATTCTACCAAGAGAAATCTGGTCTCGTCCAACCTGACCTTTAACGGCGATATTCATTTTGTATTCGTTATATTGAATATTTTCCTTTTCTTTAATATATATCAGTTCATCACCAAGTGCATTGAATGGTTCTAAGAAAGGAAACACAATATACCCGCTCTCAAGATTAACAGTAGCGTCATCACCACCTATCACTCCGTCACCGTTAGTATCGAGGCGTAAATAATCATTATAGGTTTCAATAGACATGGAGCCGGTAGCAATCGTATCCGGAAGATCGAAGTTACGGGTGTTATTACTTTCAAAATAGTTAAATACATTCAGGTCAAAACCTTCTTTTTTGATATTCTTCATACCCAGATCGTAGATATTGCGGAGTTGAAGCTTCCAATATACATCATTAACATCCTGGTTAATTTTTCTTACAAGTTTAACTAACAGGGAATCACCAGTATTGGATGGAACCTGCACATCATCCTCACGAGTATAAATCACACCGATAGTGTAACTTTTATCTACTGAATTGTGCATGTATAAAATCCCGGTATCAGGATCTACCGAGTAATCTGTTCCATCCAACAACCGGTCAAAAAAGAATGTTCTCTCTTCGCCTACTGCATAACCTTCCACAGCAGTGATATTATCCCCCGCAACATTATTATCCAGGTAGACTTCTACTTCTATTCCTTTTTTGGGAAAAAGATGGTCGGCTGCTTTTATCCAGGCTCCATCGCTATATTTAATGGCATTATTTTTCCAACCCATAGGATAATCTACACCTTCAACTCCATCCAAATCGGAATACATCTGGTACAACAAATATGGGTCTTCAATAAAATACATCGTACGATTGATATATTGCCTGCTCTGAATAACTGTGGAATCAGCCTGTGAGCTGCCTTTCCAATTTTGAGTGTCTTTCTGTGCTTCATCTTTTCCAAAAATAGTTGTCAATTTCAAGTTTCCAATTTCAATGTTGGATTTGACTCCAAAAAGACCTTCAGACGAAATAGAATAACTGATGAACTTTGAACCTGTTAAAGACAGAGAGATATTTCCCAGATCCACAGCTTTCACGATTTCATCTTCCTCACCTTCATAATTGATTTTGACAACACTTGGTGTAGGTATTACATCGTCTTCTGAAGTGGAAGCATGAGTTACATCAACATGAATTTTCGAGCCGATTGTTCCTCTTAATCTCAGATTCAAGTCCTGACGCATTTCCAGGTCAAAATCTTTTCGTTGGCTGTCTTCTGAAACCTGTGCGTTTTTGCGAACAGTACTGCTGCCGGCAAAAGTTAATTTCTGATTTCCATCAAGGCTCAACCTGGCTGTATTTTTTCCGCCCATAAATTTTCTAACTACTTTGGGAAGAGCAATCTTGGGAAGTTCGATATCCGGTATTAAACCTGCTCCGCTGGAGCGATCTTTCTTTTTTAAAAGTTCTTTGCTTTTTTCAACTAATAATTTATAATAAGTCGCCCTGAAATTGTTCTGAATGTAATCGTCGATATCGAGATAAATCGGGAAATATATATCATCAATATTATTGATTTTTGCTGTTAATTCTACGCGCCAATTATCAAAGTCGAACTCTGAAAACGTACGCAGAGAAAAATTATTCAAGAAATAAATATCCTTGCTGACAATCACAAAGCCGTTGTTTACTTTATAAAAATCGATCTCATTACCATTCAGAGGTGAAACACCTTCCAGGTAGTATTCTCTGGGAAATGACTCAGCAAAAACGATTACTGAAATAAGAATTAGAGTAAAAGTGAAAAATAGTCTTTTATTCATTAATTGAATCCACTCTAACAAGTCAGGTTAAATAAAGCGAGAAACCGTTGAAACGGTTAATGCTTTCTGTTTGTTTCATTAACCACCAACTTAAGTTGATGGTTAATAAGAAGATGGCAACTTTTAATCGATTCATCGGTTTCCAAATATTTGAAAAATTTTCTAACATATTTCTAATTACAACCTTTTTAGAGTAAATTCATTAATTTCAATTCCAAAATTTTACTATCTCAAACAGATAAGATTGAGTCCATCCAAAGTTAAATTCTCATCAATGATCTCAATTTCTTCAGAATCCTCCGAAATAAAATGAGCCAAACCGCCGGTTGCTATTACCTTGATATTTTCAAGGTTGCTATATTCTTTTTTAATCTGTCTGATAATTCCATCAGCCATAAAAGTGCTGCCTTTTATAATTCCGGATAAGAGAGCATCTTTTGTGTTTGTTCCCAAAATGCTTTTGGGCGTTTGCAATTCGATCTTAGATAATTGGGCTGTTTTCAAAAATAAACTATCAGCAGAAGTTTTAATTCCCGGAGCAATTACAGTGCCATAAAAATATCCGTCTGCTCCTACAAGTTGGATTGTTGTGGCTGTGCCAAAATCACAGATAATGCAATTTGTTTTATATTTCTCTTTTGCAATAAATGCATCAACAATAAGATCTGCACCGATAAAATCAGGATTTTCCATTGGGAATTTTAGTCCCAATTCCGTTCTTGCATTTACATTTATGAAAGTGCACCTGAAATATTTTTTTATTAAATTGGATAAAATTCGTATCAAATCCGGAACTACAGTAGATAATGCAATATTCTTGATTTCTCCTAACTCAATCGAAATACTGTTTAAATGTGCATTTAAAACAGCAAAATATTCATCTTCTGTTTTGGATTTATCTGTATCGCTTCTCCATAAAAATTTTAATTCTTTATAAGAATAAATTCCAAAAACAATATTCGAATTACCAACATCAATCACTAAATTATAATTCCGCATCATTTCCTCTTCTTCTATTTTGCATAGAATAATAGATTATAAATTAAGGTAAATATAAAAAATAATAAAAATGTGATGGAAAATTCAAATTGCCGAATAAATTGTCAATAAAAGTTTGATTACAACCCGAAAATAAATACTTTTAAAAGATTTAAGATTTCAAACACTCACACTTTTTTAGAAATAAAAAAGCCGTGAATTTCACGGCTTAAGTTTCAAAAAACTTATTTACTACAGAGAAATAGATTCCACCGGACATTCGTCTATACAAGCTCCGCAGTCAACGCATTTTTCTGCATCAACTTTGGCTTTTTCATCTACCATTTCAAGAGCTTCTGTGGGACAAGATTCAATGCAAGCTCCGCATCCAATGCAGGTTTCTTCGTTTATTACTACTGCCATTTTTCCTCCAATTCATACAAATCTGGGGCAAAGATATTCAGGGTAATTTTTATATCAAGTTTTTTATCAGGAATTTCGGAGAGATAAGTTTATTTTATTTAGCCACGAAGGACACCCAGGTACAGTCGTTCCTCCTTACTGGGCAGGCGAAGAGACACGAAGAAATAATAGTAATAAAATAATAACTGCTATTCAAACCTTGAAAAGGTTTAAAAGACTTGTCTTCCTGCTGAACCTTTTCAACGGTTGAAACTCCTGCAGCCAACATAACCATTGAAAAGGTCTATTTGAAAGAGTTTCTCTGTGTGTAATCTTTTTCAAGGTTGGATCATAGGTTGCTTCTTTTACTTTCAACCATTGAAAAGATAAACTTAGCTCTGTGCTAAATCATATTGCTTCGATAATTCGTGGATGACATTCACCTCAACCCGAACTTTTTTTTGTGTCATCTGGTATACATTTTTCCCAAAAATATATCATGTGTTTTCACACTTTTTCAGGTATTATGCTTATCTCCATTATTTAACTCTATGTAACAAATATCAATAATTTAACAATTTTGTTTCTATAAAATTTTTTGCAATAATTTAACTTCTTGACAGTACTTCTTACATTTTTTTGATGAAGATATATTTCCTTAATTTTGAATATTTTTCTGGAGAATATTATGAGAGAAGAAACTTATCATGCAGTGCGTCACTATGCTTTTAATTTAGCAAATTTTATGATAAGAAATTATGATGATGCAGAAGATATCGCTCAGATAGTATCTTTGAAATTTCTTTTAAATGAAGATAATATCATTAAACCATTAGCCTGGAGCGCTACAGTAATAAAGAATGAAGTTTATAAAAGAGCTAAAAAAACAAAAGGCTTAGAGAAATTATTGGAAAAGACTGAATTGGAAAAAATTGAAGAAAAGTT
>JABMPU010000151.1 GCA_013203665.1 Armatimonadota bacterium | reverse complement strand
TCCATTGCATATCTGCAATAGTCGGTTCCATTCCATAAAGGTGTATAGATAAAGTTACCGTCAGTTTCAACGCCAGCTTCTCCTGTGGAAACACCTGTAGCATATTGGAATTGAAGATCAAAGATGGCATCAGAATTAATAACCGGAATGTCTCTTTCTCTTTGTACAACATCATTTTCATTGTAAGCTGAATTTACAGGAGTTGTACGCTTTGTGATTACCGGTTCATATGTATAATCTGATATGAAATTAAGTCCTGCAGTATAAGTAAGATCATGAGGACCATTATTTGTGATAGTTAAAATTTCATCTGTTGTTACATCAGGATCGAGATAAACAGTAAACGAACTAGGACTTACTAAGATTTCCGACCATTCCAGTCCAAAATCCTGAGTTGTAACAACGCCATCGAAGATATCTACGGAAATTGTTTCCGGGAAGTAATCTGCATGGTCTGCTGTTGCATCATAAGTTCCAATTAAAATTCCAGGAATTTCATAGAATCCCGTAGCATCGGTGTAATCTACTTCACCTGCACATGTTACTTCTGCATTCTCGATGGGATTAGTAGTGCCAAATTCATAAACATAACCAGACAAAGTTCCGTTCGGTTGTACGAGTCCGTTCAGTCTTACATTAGGGAAGGCATTACGAACTTGATTTGCTGTTGGCGGAGTTAGAGGATCCGGGTTAGTGCTGTCATTGTAGTAAACAATACCACGGATCGGAGTTGTGTCTGTACATAAGAATTCATCTGAACTGGAATGATAACCCTGAGTGTTTTCATCAAAGCCAATCACCAGGTTGTCCGTTCCATTATAAGCAAATGGAACAGGGAAGGTAATTCCTACCCAGTCACCTGCACCAGCCGAAATGGAGAAAGGACCGTTATAGACTTCTGTCATTGTGGTCACATCTATCCAGTCGTCACCATCAATAAATTCAGTCTGAGTTGTGTGCCCTATATAGACAACAATATCATCCGGTCCAAATCCGCCGGTTGATTGATACTGGTATTGAATACCGGTGATATCACCGCCGGTCATAATCTCTGAAGCCAGATAAATACTGTTAGACCAGGAATAACCGTAAAACGGCTCCATCGGCAGACTCATATTGGTGGTCACGCCATCTCCAACCTGAGCAAAAACCGGGTCGTTCATTACGGTGAAATTCCAGACGCTGCCATTGGTTGTGAGATCAGCCACCGCATTATGACAGATAACCTGCCATTCATAGCCGCTGGCAAAAGCCAAACCACTGTAAGCATAGCTGCCGGTAGCGCCAGCTGCAGCACCGGTAACCACTTCAGTCATGGCACCTGCAGGACCAAACCAGAGATCATAAGTATCTGTATCGATGCCGAAATCCCACATCAAATCACCAGCACCGGCAATACCAGTAGAGCCACTGGCAGGAACGGGATTTTCAGGATAGCCGGGAGCACCCGGAATTAGTGGAATAAATTCATAGTAATCATTATCAGCATTACCGCTGCTACCAGCGAGGAATTCATAGTTGGGTGAATCTGGTTGCTCAATGGCAGTGGTAGCATCGTATTGAAGGCCAATAGTTGCGCCACCAGGACCACCGCTCTTATAGTTGTAATCTACAATATAAACTCTGTTAGTGGTTTCTTCCAGGCAAAATCCAAAATAGGCATAACTATATGTAGAATATTCGAAAGAATGGTATTTGAACCAAACCTGTCGATTTGGAGCAGTACCGAATGTTTTCGTATAAACCCTGTCATTGCTGCCTGTAGGTGGAGTTAGTGTGAACTCATCCCAGAAGGCTGCAATTGTCTTATCAGGACAGGTAGCATCAGGCAGGTTCACATTCACATCCGGTGGAGGATCAGCAGCAGCTACGTCAAAAGTAAACAAACCATTCAGGCTTACTTTGTAGTCTGATACTGGCTGATTGTAAAACAGGAAGTCGAAGTCAGCCGGAAGTGTGCCAGCAGTCCAGATGTTAACACTTTGAGATGCCGGAGCCACTTCTACCCAGCCGGTTGTGCCGGAATCGGTATCAGTGTTCAAGCCACCGGGATTACCACCGTCCAGAACAGTGTTCAAGACATATTCACCTACCGGGCCTGGTGCTTCATCAATAGAAACGTTATCACAAGCCCATCCGGAAGCCCAAGTTGCTGCATCATCTGAATGGAAGGCAAACCATACACTGGAAAAGCCATCATAGGCAGATAGGTCGACAACGATAGGGTCCCAAACTCCTGATACTGATGGAGTAAGAGTATTAACAATTGTCCAGGTTGTGCCGTCTGTACTGGCTTCAACCGTAGCTATTTGACCATAATTTCCGTCATAATAGCTGTCAAATGTTAAAGTTGTACCTGTTACACCGGTTAAATCAAATTCAGGAGTTGTCAAGTAGTCCATGCTTCCATCACCAGCAGAACCAGCTGCATCATCATTGGAACATGCATAGTATCCATCCCCAGTTGGAATAGTCCAATAGGTGCTGCTTCCGTCTAAAGTGACAAACCAACCAATAGAATTTGTAGTCATTGTCCAATCAGTCGGAATTACACCACCTTCGAAATTTTCAGCGAAGGGCAGTGTGTAAACTGTTGGAGCATCAATAATATTGACAGTATAATCTTCAACTTCTCCATATGAGAATACTTCATCGGGTAATGGAGCAGCAGCCCACTTCAGACTAACCCGCATTCTTGTTTCGCCAATATAGCGGGTTGTGGGTACTGTTACGGGCACAATAAAAGGTCCATTGGCAGAAACACCAGCAGCAAGGATGTATTCTTCACCGGCGTCAGAAAAATCATAATCATGATTCCAGTCGATCCAGGCGGTAAGGTAATCATTCGAATCATATTCTATAGTTGAAGAAAGGTCATAAGTTTGTCCAACAGTGACATCTGCTACCAGAGCAGTGTAATCTCCATAGCCGCCAGCATCCGGACCTGTAGTGTTATTGATGTCTGTCAAAGTAACATTTGTGATCCACTCGTAAGAATTACTATTACCATACGAAATGGGATATGACGGACCACCACCACTGGTACCATACAAACCAAAACTGAGGTTGTAATCGACATAACCGGGATATGCGATAGACCCGGTTGTCCAGGTTGTACAACCTGTAACAAAACCATCTAACGGGTTCCGCCAATAGAATTCATAACCTATAGTGGGTGCAGCCTGTTTGGTCCAGAACCATTGTCCATAAAGAGCGTATTCAATATCTCCTTGCACACCTAACCAGTAAGTTCCTTCGGTAAATACAGTAGCTGGGATAGTACAATCCAGGTCTGCGTCTGCACCAGGAATTGACACTACATCAAGGTATTCGAAGAGCATTGTGCCAGGAACTCCAGCATTGTCCTCATAGAAACGAATGTTTGCGAGTACAATTGGACCTGTAGGACCGGTACCCAGAATAACAACTTGATCAATAGTCCATGTCTCACCGACAGGAACTACAAATTCATCAGCACCTTCAGCATCATAGGCGTCGAACGATGCTTCAAAATCCTGAGAACTAATTCCGCCCTCTGCTGATACATTCGCAAGTTGTTCAAAAAGGATATCACGCGTTAAGAAGCTGTGATTAGTTTTTCCAGTCTGTCTTACAGGTGCAGAGTTAAGCGAGATATCTGCAAAAGCACTGGCAGTAAGCATGAAGATCGTTAAAAAAATTAATGTCTTTTTCATTAAATTCTCCTATTTTTTTTAATTAAATGTCAAAAGTAAATAACCTAAATTACGATATTAAAAAATTTCATTTTTTTAGATTGCGATATTAAAAGTATTCAGAAAAACACATTTTTGCGATATTTGCAGTTTGTTTGTTTAATTTCGATGTTAACGATTTTTTTTTCTTCATAATCCTACTTTTTTTAAGATTAATTTGAAATTTCTCTAACTCAAAATTTATATATAAATACATGCGTGGACAGCTAACAAAATTTCGGAATAATTTGTCAAACAATTTTAATGTTTTTATTAATTTATTTTATTTAGTGAAATATGTATTAAGCATAGGTCTTGTAACAACTGGAGTTACAGCATGTCTGGACATTAATTGCTTATATGGCAGAAAGTTAGCTTGATAATGTCTATAGTGCTATTTTTGTGAATTGGAGCATAAGTTGTTTATATTATTTTAGTTATGGAATCTGCTGGAATCGCTTTTCATCATAATTAGAGTTTATCCGTATAGGGCTGTTTCGAGTTGTAAATATCCGGCAGTTACCGGAGATGATGAGTCGCTTTCCATCAGACCCGACTCGTAAGCTTGCGGCGAGTTGGGAATGATGATATTGCTGAATGTTTCAATCTCTCATTCCCCCTCCAGCAGATGCCGGAGGGGAAAAAAAAGGGAATCTTCATAAAATTGAAGATTCCCATTACTTAAAAAAAGATTATTTCATCAGAACCTGTCCTGCTTGCCCAATGAAATCTCTTTTTTTTTATTTCATCGGGGTGAAATGCGAAGCCTATTTCATCAGAATTTATCCGCCATTATTTTAGGAGGATCATTTTCCTAATAGAAGAATATTTACCAGCATCCATTTTGTAGAAATAGATTCCGCTGGAAACAGGTTTACCAATTTCATCATTTCCATTCCAGATCATATTGTAGAAATCAGGTTCAAGATAGCCATTTACCAATGTTCTAATTTGCTGACCCTTGCTGTTGTAAATATCAATTCTTACAATTTCAGCTTCTTTAAGAGAAAAATCGATAATAGTTTCCGGATTGAATGGGTTAGGATAGTTTCCGCTGAGTTCGGTAATTTTCGGAATTGGAGAATTACCCGCATCTAATGTTACTTGTGCATCATTGGATAATTCAGATTCCCAACCTCCATCATATACCGCAGCAACATTATAAACATAATTACCTGCTGCAAGTCCCTCATCGAGATAGAAGGTGGAATTGATATTAGTGACGATTTGCGAACCATCTCGATAGATATTGTAATAATCAAACGCTCTGGTCGCAGGTGCATCCCAGGATAAGAAGACATTATTGATACCCTGAACAATTGCTGTAAGATTCTGAGGAGAATATAGAATAATAATTACTTCTTCAATATTGGATGGATCAGATTCACCTTCATCGTAAACCGCTGTTACCCAATATTCATAAGTTCCACCGTCAAGAGCCAGATCATCATAAGTTAAAAGATTTGGATCATCGAGATAAGCTATCTCATCACCATCACGATAAACCTTGTAACCAAGCAGTAGTCTTGTTTCGTCTGGTAAGTTCGGTGGCTCCCACTCCAGGTGAACATCATTGAAATCTACAACTGTGATAACCACGTTTTCCGGTGGTAACACAGGTGTTTCCAGAAAGGTGAATTCAACCTCAATAATTTCAGATTCTCCTGCATCATATTCAGCAGAAACACCTGCAACATAAGACTGCCCATTTATCAGACCGGTATATTGATATTCAAATACATCTATGCCGACTGTATCTTCCAGATTACTATCCAGGTATACATTGTAACCTATAAGGTCTCTTAAATTAGATGTTTGGTTAAGAGTGATGAAATCCATATCCGGAATTGCCGTTCCTACACGAGATGCAGCAGAACCGAAATTAGCTTCGAATCTCTTTGCTTTAACAACCCCATCTACTTCTTCAGCCATGATCCACAGATCCATCAGGAAGTCTCCAATACTAGAGAGAGACATTGAAGGATAATTTGCCAAAGGACCATAGAAAGATAAGCCATCAGGTCCCACACCATCACCGTCCAGGCAGGGATATGCATCTGTAGCCATATAGCCCATAGGTTCCATGAACACACCAACAAGACTGGATTCGGAAACAGAACAAAGAGAGATACCTTCTTCCCAGATATCATCACCGGTGGTTTGAAGGTCGGTAACAACTGCCACTTCTGTTTGCGTATCCCAATCTACAATGTGAAGTGCGTATTCCCAGATTCCCATGGTTCCCCAAGAGGAATGACGGAAGTCAAGCATCTCGAGGGTTACATCGGTATAGCCGGAAAGATCATAAATCACGCCATAACCATGGTCGAATGACTGAAAATAACCATCAAGAGGATTACCATCATGCTGGGTAAGTTCGAATAATTGTCCGCCACCGGGCGCCTCCCAGGTAAGAAGGCCCAGATCAGGATCTATTTGAACATTATCCGGGGGATCGAATGTAGCAGGATTATAAGTAAATTCATATTCTATGATTACTGATACACCATCATCATATGTTGCAGACACCCCTGCCAGGTAAGTTGTTCCTGCCACCAGGTCGGTATATTGCCAGAATAAATTTGTGGTAAAGTTGATAAATGCGCCATTTAGATAAACATTATAGCCAAGTAAGTCTCGAACTAATGGAGATTCCCAACTAGCAAGTCCTGTACTTTCATCCACATAAAAGTTCTCCGGTGGATCGAATACAGGAATATAAGTGAATTCATATTCTATGATTACGGATTCCCCCGGATCATCATATAGTGCAGATACTCCAGCCAGGTAGGTTGTTCCTACCGCTAGATCATCATATTGCCAGAATAAATCTGTTGTGAAGTCAATGAAAACACCATCAAGATAGATATTGTAACCAAGTAAATCTCTCGCTAAAGGAGGTTCCCAGGTGGCAAGACCTATACTTTCATCAACATATAAGTTTTCCGGCGGGTAAAATGAAGTACCTTCACCAGCAATTTTCAAAAGCCAGAAAGCAGTAATTCCCGGACCATAAGAAAATGTCCATCCTGCAACTACATAATTACCATCTGTGGTCAATTGCACTGAACGACCATGCTCGTAATCGAATGACCCATACGTTCTTGTCCAAAGCGTATCTCCAATTGCATCGGTCTTTACCAGGTATATGTCAAAATAACCTACATTAAAAGATTGTGTGGAACCCGCAATAATATATCCTCCATCAGAATCCTGCTGCAACGAATAACCAATATCAATTGAGCTTCCCCCGTAAGCGGTAGTCCATGAAGTTCCTCCGTTTGAATCTGTTTTTACCAGAAAAAAGTCACTAAGACCTGCTCCGGAAGATTTGGTATCTCCTGCAATTATGTAACCCCCATCATTGCACTGCTGCACCGCATAACCCCTGTCATCATTAATCCCACCATGAGTGCTGGTCCATAAGGTATCACCATTTGCATTAGTTTTTATCAGATACACATCCCTACCGCCTGCCCCAAAAGATTCGGTAATACCTGCTATGACATAACCTTCATCTATTGTAAGAATCACCGAATGACCTTCTTCGTCATCAATTGCTCCAAAAGTTTTTGTCCAAAGCATATCTCCATTTACATCTGTTTTAATAAGATAGACATCCTTTCCTCCTGCACCAAAAGAGCCTGTATTTCCTGCTACAATGTAACCACCATCTGTTGTTTCTTTAACCGACTCAGCTCTATCAATACCTGTTCCGCCAAAGGTTCTGGTCCAAAGGGTATCTCCAATTGTATCAACTTTTATTAGATAGACATCATAATTACCAGCCCCAAAAGAGTTAGTCTCTCCTGCAATGATATAACCACCATCGCTACACTGCTGCACTGATTTACATTTATCAGTATCAATGCCACCATAAGTTCTTGTCCAGAGAACATCTCCACCAGCATCCGTCTTTACCAAATATACGTCATTATCACCAGCTCCAAAAGAGTTTGAATATCCTCCCATAATATAACCGCCATCTGTTGTCAGGTTCACTGAATAACAATACTCTTTATCAATTTCACCATAGGAATTGCTCCAGATAATATCACCAGTATCCTGAGCAAAGATTCCGGAAATAAAAAATAGACACAAAATAATAGCTATTACTTTTAATTTTCTCATACTTTTCTCCTTTACTTTTATTATTTTTTTTAATAAATAAATCAATGTTTAACTGCGATATTTAAATCTTATTTTTTCCATAATTTGTGATAGTTACAATATTCGACTCTCTCATAACAAAATTTACACTATTTTCATTAGCTGGAATCTATATTTCAAAAATAAAGTAAATGCATTTCTGTTTAAGTTCCCAGTTTTTCATTTGCGATCTTTTTCATAACATTTTTTTCTTAAATTCCTCCCAGGTTAAGGAGTTATTCCAATAAATATTAAATACTTCTTTCAATCCTTTTGCCAAATCAAGATGTTCGATGATCAAAGCTGTCAGATTAGAATTAGAGACAATCTTGTCTTCCAGGGAAAACATAACAACTTTCCCATCAAAAATAAATATCTTGAACGGAATGGGAAATTTATCGACAACTCTTACTTGTTCACCTGCTTTTTCAAATGTTTCGATGCTTTCTACAAGCAGTGGAATATTCATATCTTCAGTATTGTAAATTGTCTTAATGCTCACTCCCTTTTTTAAAGAACTGTATTCGGTTAGGTTATGAGGTTTTGTCAAATCCATTGCCAATGGTGCTTTAACCAGCGATAATATTTCTTTCTCTGCCTGTTTTTCCAAAGTTTCAAATTTCTTTATGATGCTTTTTTTCTCTCTTATTACCTGAATATAATCTAAGGGATCGGTATATGTGTTTTGGGTATTATATAGAGGTAAGAGAATTTCAGAGAGATTTAAAATGACGGTTTTATCTTTTTCATAACCAAGTTTGAGCTTTTGCTTCATGTCTTTAAAAGCTGTTGTAGGATTGGTTGACGCATATTTTTTTACACTCCCCAATATTTCAATGCACATACCTTTGCTAACCAATCTGTTTAAGTACTCATAAGTCTTTGACCGAGATATTCCTGTCATTCTTGATATTTCTGAGGCAGTGCAATTACTTTTTTGCAGAAGCAGTAAATAAATTTTCGATGCTGAATCTGAAAATCCAATTTGTTTTAGACTCTTAATTATCTCCTGATCAAACACACCCTCTCCTTATATTGTTGTTCTCTGTAGGGACAATTAAATTTTTCAAGAAAATAAGTGTCAAGAAAAACTATTTTTGAAGTATTTATAGTTTCTCTTTACTTTTCATTCCTCAGCCAACTCAATGAATCGAAAAGATTTCACGGACTAAAGAGCTTTGGAACGAGATAATGAGATTGTGAGAAAAAACTTCGTAATCAGATTCAATATGTTCATGGATTCCTCCCGCATTAGCGGGACGGAAATGACAAGAAAGGGGATATATTTTATCCTGCGTTAGATTTTACCCAAGTTTGAAAGATATTGTGTAAAGTTGACTTGAAAAAACTTAAGTCAAGATCATCCAGAAACTGACGGACAACTTAACTCAAGGTTTTTCTGTAAATCCCGATCCAGCCCCAAAAAACACCCCGGAAAAACCGAGGCGTTAATTCTATCACAATCAGGTTTATCCACCGATTATTTTCAGAGGAATGTATGTCACTATTTCATGAGGATCATTTTCTTAGTGGAAATATATTTTCCAGATTTCATTTTGTAGAAATAAACACCACTGGAAACAGGATTGTTCTTGTTGTCTCTGCCATTCCAGGTTACGCTGTAATTGCCTGGTCCCATCATACCATCTCGCAGGATAGCAACTTTTTCACCTTTGATGTTGAATACTTCGATGAAAACATGTCCCTGATCTCCAACAGCATAGTTAATAATGGTGCTGGGATTGAACGGATTCGGATAATTCCCTCCTAATTTTGTTACTAACGGAATATTTACTGGATCAATTCCGGTTATTGTAACTTCTACTTCATTGGAAGGTATAGATTCATAAATTCCATACATTGCTGTTACGTAGTAAATATTTACACCGGATGGTACATTGATATCAAAATACACCGTTGCAGTAACGGTGGCAATCACCGTACCATTTCGATAAACCTTATAATTCATTAATCCGGGGCCCACAGGAACCTCCCACTGAAGGAGTACGTTTGGAGGAGTGAACTGATAGGTTGTAAGGTTTACCGGCGGATTATACAAATGCTGCAGAGAAATATCTATCACAATTACTTCATTAGAATTCACTACTACATCCGTTTGCTCAAATGTTTCATAACCGCCCAATTCACAGGTTACTGTATAGGTCGAAGGATCAACCTCCATGGAATATTCACCGCTGGCATTGGTTATAGCTGAATAAGTGCCGGCAGATACTTCTGCCCCTACAATCGGATTTCCTGTATCAGCATCGGTTACTGTACCTTCAATAGTTCCGGGAACAAGTCCTTGTACCAATTCAACAACCGATCGAAAGTGGAAATCACCATCATATTGTGTCCAGGCCGTTCCATCCCAGTAGAAAGAATGACTGAATACACTGGGGGAAGTGAGCGTACAATGAACGATATCCGCAGGAACCAGGAATCCAATATAGAAATCTTCCTGAATATCTGCTAACTGTGCAGCATAAGGACGCAGGTCGATGCGTGTCATCTGGGTGCTGTTTTCCAATGTAGCTTCCGGGGTTACTATAAATGGTGTGATCATATCATTTCCGGGAACACCGTTATTGTCATCCCATACGTGGAATTCCATATCAGCATTACTTAAACTGCTGTCGATATAATTTCTGATCAGGGCATAGTATAGATTAAAGTCCATTCCAGCCGGGTTGGTCATTTTCACAGCAGCACCATCTCCTGCCTCGACGGAAATATAAAAGTCTACCTGCGCGTTGTCATAAATCAGGTGATGCCCGTTTATGTAGGAACTGATGTCTGTCTCTCCCTCGTTAGCTTGTGGAGATGCATCTACCGCAACTATTTTGAAGTCGATCTGCTCACCGTAATCTGTGAATGGAATGGTGAAATAATAGGTATCTCCTGCGTTACCTGCAGCAGGAAGTGTAATTTCTGTTCCGCCATCTATAGTGTAAACAACATCAGCAGATGCAATTCCGGAAATATCAATAAGTTCTGCTTCAAATTCAAAATCTTCCTCTGTACCTTCATAGAATTCAGGACCATCATACAAAATTAACGGTGGAGTATTATCAATGTCGGATGTGGTTACAACTACATCATCCAGGTACATGCCGTTCATTTCTATGGCGGGGTCAGATACGATCTGCCATCTGATAAGAACTTGTGAGTTTCCGACGAAACCACCTAAGGAAATGTTATATTCATCCCAATCGTTACCTTCACCATAATAGGTTCCAATGTTTACCCAGCTTATTCCGTTGTCCGGTGAAACATCAATATACAGGAAGTCGAACATACCGCCTTCGATATCGTATTTCATCCAGAAGTTCAATTCTGCCTGCATTGCTGTAGAAAAATCAAGCGGAGAAGCAATTGTGGCAGTATAGGTAGTATTGGCTGCATAATTACCAGCCGGACTTTCAGTGAGAGAGTGGGTTGGGGAATTGTATTGAGATGTAACTATATCCCATGTGTTATTCGCAGTCGGATCTGCTTCCAGAACCCATTGTCCTAAACCGTTTTCAAAATCATCTTCAAAGATAACTATTTGTGCAACTAGAGATAATTGCATAAAAACAATTAGCAAAATAAAAATCTTTTTCATTCCTCACTCCTTATATTGTTGTTCTCTTCGGGGACAATAAAATTTTTCAAGAAAATAAGTGTCAAGAAAAACAAATTTTTGTAACATATATACTTTCTCTTTAGTAAGGCATAGAATAAAATCCGTCAGAGCGGGTTAGGTAGTTACTTGAAGTAACGAGCAAAAATAGATTCCCGATTACTCGGGAATGACAGGGGTGAAAGTGTTTTTTAATCCTTGATTAGACTTGACACAAGTCTGAAAAATTTTGTGTTAGTTTTCGAAATTAACATTCTCTTTTCTTTTTAAAAAAAGTCTTACTTCTTAAAAAAAACTTTTAGATAAACCTTTGCATAATCTTAAATTTAAGAATTCCAAGAAAATACATAGCTATCCAATATATTTTGGGAATAATTTGTCAAACAATTTTCGCAATTTTAATCTGTTTTTTTATCTTTTTCCTTAAAGATGTAAATCTCTTCATCTTCTTTCTGCATTCCCAGTTCTCTTGCCTTTTTTTCCCATACTTTCGGATTGGTTTTCAGGTCTTCATTTTCCTTTCTCAAACGCTCATTCTCTTTGGAAATTGCTTCTACGTCTGCTTTCATATTTTTATTTTTCAGTTTCATTTTGAATCTTTGCAGAAAGCTGGAACTATCGATAAAAAGCATGTAGAGTATTATAAGAATAATAATCAGATAGAAAAAATAATGCTTCTTTTTGGGAGGATTCGATTGGGAATTATTCATAGTTCAGGATAATGGTCTGCTTTTTATCAAAGTCGTTTTCTTTCAAAATAATTTCATTAGAATCAACCTTACGTAAGTCATCGATAAGATTGAGATATGCATCTTTTCCTGCAATTGTAAAATCAATCGCGTCTGTTTTATAATGTATGGGAAAAACGATGTAGGGATTTATCTTTTCTGCAATGGTTTTTGCAGTTTCAGCATCTATCGTGAAAAATCCTCCCACAGGAATGAACAGGATATCAATGTTTCCGAGTTTATTAAAAATTTCATCTGATGGTATATGACCCAGATCTCCACAATGTAAAATTGTTTTTCCAGATATCACGAATTTCATCAAAAGATTGTCACCTCGCTCGCTTCCTTTTGTCTCATCATGCCAGGTTGGGATCATTGTGATGTGCATACCTTTGAAATTGAAATTTCCGGCAGATTTCACTAGTTCAGGATTGCCCTTAATCATAGAATAATTATTATGATCAAAATGATCGTGAGAAGACAGCAATATATCTGCTGTTTCATTCTCCGGCATTTTATAGCCGATATCTGTGAAAGGATCTGTAATAATTGTAATCTCATTATTCCAGATTTTCCACATACTATGACCAAACCATTTAATGTTTAACATAAGACCTCCTAATGATTTTATGAAATGGGTTCTGCAAAATAAGCATTTCTGTCATTCCGTACTCGATGCGGAATCTAAAATCTTTTATTTTATAGGATTCCCGTTTTCACGGGAATGACAATTTGATAAGATCGTTCCGAAAGTCTGCAACCATTTAGAGTTCGTCCGTAAAGCGCTGTTTCGAGTTGTAAGGAGCTTGCGACGACGTCCCGAGGTAGCTTGAATACGCATTCTTTCTCGACTCGTCGTTCCTTACGAGTCGAAAAAACTGAGTTTATGAACAGACACTATTTAATTAAATATTTTGCCAAAAAACTTTTTTTGATATAAACAGCATTTGAAGGACACAACTCATGACAGCACATACAGTTAATGCACTTAGAAAGATCGATCGTCGGAGTTTTATCATTTCCTATGATTTCCATTGCCTGCACAGGACAGCTTTTCACACACACTTCACAAAGAGTACATTTTTCATTAAAATCCGGATAATACCAATAAAACCTTCTAAAGATATTTTTTAAAAACTGCGGAGAATATGTAAAGATTTTTATCATTAATCCGATTTTTTTTATTTTAACTTTATGGAATATAAAATTTTCCCATTTTTCAGAAACTTTTATTTTGGTAGGATTGATCTTATCAAATTCAAGAGCAGATATGATATACTTTAATTTGCTGATTTTGAATCCCATCATCTGAGCTGCTATAAAATCTAATGCAGAAGCTTTTTCGCAGGTAAAAACCAATCCAAAATTCCTGGGATCTCCGGCAGAAGGTCCGTCACCTTCCATTCCCCAGATGCCGTCCATAATATTTAAAACAACTTTTTCCTGCACAATTTTATATAATTCCGAAAGTACTTTGCCAAAACTGTCTGGGTCCGGATAATTCTTGTGGAAATCGGATTTTTTCAGTCCGGGAATTACACCATACAAATTTTTTACAGCTCCTGTATAATACATCAAACTATGCGTTTTCATTTTGCTCACATTGATAACTGCATCTGCCTGCATAAAACGTTTGGAAATTCCAAATTTGTGAAACTCAATATTTTTTTCTAAAACTCCACCCTCACTGAAATTCACAAGCTTCACATCATATTTTTCACAAAGTTCAATCATACCAGTTGTTTGCCACACTTTCAGCACTGGCGTTGTTCCACCCGGACCATCACCAAGAAAGATATTTTTTTTGTGTTCTTTCAGAAGAATTATTAATGCTTCCAAAATAACCGGATGAGTTGTAACTGCTTTTTCCGGAAGGAAGGCTGCTAAAAGATTTGGCTTGATGAGGATATTTTTTTTATCTTTTATTTTATACCAAAAATCTGTAGTTGATTCTTTTAGGAAATTGTAAATTTTTTCTAAATCATATTCTTTTATTTCTTGGATGAATACGTTCATTTGTTCCTCGGTGCTCTCTTTCTCAAAGCAAAGCTATGAGTTACAGTAACATAAACCTCTGGTTTGTGACCTGATTCTCAAAGCAGAGCTATGAGTTACCTATGAGTTACTTAAAAGCTTCCATACCGGAAAAATCCCTATAAGGATCGAAACTTTTCAGGATTTTATCATCATCAGAAGCTTTTTCATCAATAATGATACGTGCGATCAATTCTCCTAAACCCGGTCCGAGCATAAATCCCTGGCCGCACATCCCAATAGTATGAACATAATTTTTTATTTCTCTGATTTTCCCCACAATCGGAAAACCATCCGGAGTCATGGGATATTGACCTCGCCAGGAACGGCGGACTTTGAGATTTGCCAGGCGCGGATATAAACTCACCATTCTTTTGGCAACCTGAGGAAAGAAAACAGACGTAGAATCATCACAAGTTCCTAAAATGGGAGGAGCGGGAGTTATGCAGAAAACAACCTGTCCCTCATTATTCTGATAAAAATAGTAATTTGCCGAACCTTCTGCAGGACGCATATCTACAACCATGGGTCCGAAGAATCTTTTCACAGGTTCAGTGATAGCACCTTCATGACAATCCGGTTTTATCGGCAAATCCAATCCAACCATTTCTCCAATTTCTTTGCCACTATTGCCAGCAGCATTTACCAAATATTCACAAGAATATTTTCCTTTATCTGTGATAACTTCTGTAATCTTATTTGAGTTCAATTTTATATCAATTACTGTTTCATTAAAATTGTATTTAGTACCATACTCAATACTTTTAAAATAAAACGCATGCAAAGCCAGAAGCGGAGAACAAGAACCATCATCAGGAGAATAGGTGGATCCTTGCAAACCTTCTGTGCAAATACCAGGAACTAATTTCGAATACTCTTTTGGAGAAATCCAGGAAATATTCAATCCGAATTCATGCTGGATTTTCATCAGATTTTTCAGCTTGTTTTCATCTTCTTTGTTATACGCAGGAAAACTGTATCCATTGAATATCCAACCAAGATCATCTCCAAATTTCTCTTTCCAGGACGAGAAAATCTCAATACTTCGCTGACTGATTTTTATTTTTCCGTAATCAGAATGAGTTGCACGCACACCACCAATTGCCTTCTTATTATTTCCCTGACCCGGAGAAGGAAATGAATCTATTATAAGCACTTTCAGTTTTTTTCCAGCGAGCGACATTGCAATGGGAACACCCACAGAACCTGCCCCAATCACGATTACATCATAAACAGGTTTACTCATCGCATCCTCCTTTTCCATCTGCAAATTTTCCCAAGGGAACTTCCACAAAAACAGGACGCCGCACATTTTTTATTACTTTGTTAGGAGGGATACGTTGTTCTCTCATAATCTGTCGAATCAGGTTATCACATGTTTTACTGCCGCAAGGTCCCATTCCTGCTCGTGTTATGGCTTTAATCTGATTCAAATCTGTAATTCCATTTTTGATAAGATTGCGGATTTCTCCTGCTGTCACCCTTTCACACAGACAAACCATAGAATCGTCATCCATCAAACCGGAAATAATCGGTTCTTTTAAAGGTTTGGAAACAGATTTTTCCTGAACCTGGAAAGCAACAACTTTCTTAGCAATTTCCTTTGGAGCTTTTAATCTGATCAACTGAGTTTTATTCTGTTTATTAACAACCTTTCCAACAACTTTAACTTTTGCTAAAATATCACCATCAATATTAACGGCTTTAACAAAATCACCTTTTTCTACAGCATAATTTCCCACTTCGTAAGGAACAGTTACAACTGGATTTTCTGTATCTTTCCTATAATCGACAAGTGTGATTGCCAGCCCGGGACAGATGGTTAAACACTTACCACAGCCAATACATTCTCCTTCATAATTCGGGAGTCCCATGATGGGATCATCCTTAATCTTAATGGAATCTGTGGGACAAATTGTGATGCAGGGATTACACGGAATTTCCTGCAAACAATGAATGATTGGCAGAACACCTTTATCCTGTTCCGGAAAGATTTGAGGAAGTTCTGCTCCGGGTTCGGATTTGAGGATTTCGGCTTTTTCATACCATTCATGTGGAATTTCTTCAATATCAGCTTCTAAAAATTTTGCAACTTTTAAGCCGGAAATTTTTCCATTGAACATGGCAGATGAAGCTTCAGCAATTTCCAGAGCATCTCCTGCTGCAAAAATCGGAATTCCAGCTTTTTCCGCTTCTGCTGTAAATTCATTTACAGGTTCCAAACCAACAGCAATCAGAATCGTATCGCATGCAAATGTTTTTTCTGTCCCAGCAATTGGTGTAAAATCTTTTGTGATTTTTGTGATCGTAATGGAAGAAACTGTTTCTTCACCATTTGCACAAAGTACAGTATGAGATGTATAAATCGGAACACCCAACCGTTTTAATTTATCTGCATGGACTTTGTATCCACCGCATTTGGGAAGAGCCTCGATCAAACCCACAACTTCAATGCCAGCCTGCAATGCATGATATCCGGCAATCAATCCTACATTTCCCCCACCCACAATAAATAACCTTTCAGTGGGTCGTATCAAATCGCGATTCACCAATGTCTGAAAAGCTCCGGCACCATAAATTCCTGCCAGAGTATTACCGGGAAAACGCAGAAATTTTTCTCTCGCTCCAGCAGCATTTAAAATTACTTTTGTAGAAACAAGTTTATAAACATTATTTTTGAGAATTCCTGCTTTTTTATCGTGAAAAACGAAAATTGCAATACTATCAGTCCAAGCTGTAATATTTTCATTTTCCTCAACCTTATTAGCCAGCAGATTTCCTATTTCAATACCGCGAGTACCTGCATAAGAATCTTCCACAGAGCCAAAAAATTTATGGGTTTGAAGCACTAACTTCCCACCCAATTTATCCTTATCATCGATCAACAAAGTTTTGATATTATGATTTCCCAATTGAATAGCTGCTGAAAGTCCGGCTGGACCTCCACCAATGATAAGAACATCGGTTTCAATTTCTTCGATATCCGAAATGTCCGGTTTTTCTTCAACATCCGGAAGTTCAGGTAAACCCTCCACGCTTTCCACGAACATATTTTCCTTTACTTTTGTCATGCAGGATTTCACTGGAATTCCATTGGCAATCACAGCACATTTTGCACATTGTCCATTAGCACAGAACATTCCCTGAGCGCTTTTGTCTTTGTGATGATGCCCGAAAATGCTGATCCCATTGGCAAACAGAGCAGAAGAAATCACTTCTCCTTCTTTTGCTTTCAAGGGTTTTTTATTCCAATAAAACGTAATTTCTTGAAAATCTTCAATTGGCAAAATTGGATGTTTTTTCAAGCGATATTCTATCATTTCATAATCTCCTAAAAAAATAATTTTGGCTTTTAAACTTTTTATTAAGCTTTGAATGTCAAGAAAAAGGTTTTCACACGCATCACCGGAAAAAAGATTAAACACCGAAAATAATAAATTCCAAATACAAATACTATAAAATCACAAACAACAAATCCCAAAAAACAAATAAATTACAAAATACAACAGTTTTCAAAAAATATTTTTCATTTTTCCTTTGCGTTCTTTGCGTCTTTGCGAGAATCTTTATTTTCACGACAACTTGTTGGTAAGTTTGAAATCGGAAGTGCCTAAAAAGATTGTTTAACCAAAAAGTAAGGAAGACACAAAGAATGAATTAAATTGGAAAATATTTCATTAAACCAGAATTAATAATCCCATCAATTGGATATTGCAGTATATACCACGGAATCCAAAACCATACGGTTTCCTTCCAGGTAAGTCCGTAAAATATCTTTATCAGAAAAAAAGGTAAAATTATTGGAAGATATTTTAATGAGCCGCTAAGCATGGAAATATAAAAACCTTCAGGATTGAATATATTAACCAGAAAATAAACAATGGAAAATATTAATGCAATCAGGATAGCTCTAATTATACTCTTTCTTTCCGAAGCTAAAAAGTAACTTAATACCCATAATGTTAAAATTTTGAAAGGTAAAGCAATAATTGTGAAATAGAAATAGAAAGTGGTCATAAATTAATTACCTCAACAATAAAATCTTTTTAATGACAGTTGGTTCGTTCTTGATGATAAGTCTGTAGAAATAGATTCCTGAGCTAACCGGCTGTAGGTTGTCACTTAATAATTTTAAAAGATTTCAACATTTTCTCGAATACCGGTAAGTCTTTCTCAAATTGCTCTTTACTACCCGACATAAAATGAATTTTAAACATTCTTCCTCTATATATAAAATTATATCCTTTGTCAGCCCAACCAGCCCCTTCCAAAACTAAAGTGTATATCCCACCAATTTCTCTCTCGTTTACTTGCTCGAGTCTTTGTTTTTTAACTCTTTCCGGAAGATCTCCGCTTATTATGAATTCTTCAATGGTATTTCCTTGAGAAGTAATTAACACACTAATATTGAAGAAACTGCCATGTTCTGTGAAAGGACCACCACCAGCTACAATTACCTTTTCTTTCATATTTTCAATAGAAATTCTATCAAGGTAATTATGCTTTTCAATTGATAGAGAATCAACCTTTAGATACCAAT
>JABMPU010000150.1 GCA_013203665.1 Armatimonadota bacterium | reverse complement strand
TTTTGGCCAAACCGTTATATTTAAGGGGTTTTCTGACTAATGCCTGAGTATAGGGTTTTGTGGACGGTGGGGGAGGGCAAATTCATCTAATTGATTTTGATTGTGAGAATGGTTTATAGGACTAAGGGGCAGACTAACGACTACCTTCATTGGTTGTATCGAGAATATTAGGGTGTTGAATATGCGATTTGGAACACTGAAGACTGTACCAAATCAACAACACATTTGTGAAATCACCGACGAAGGAGACAGTTTATGACCTCCTTATTTGTTACAACTGGCAAGATGACGATTCTTATTCAAACTAACCACGCCACTGCATAAATTCCATCCACCGAATATTAATGGTGCGATTGGTGAACCTTATGAAAAAGGTTTTTTACTGAGCAACTGGTTAAAAAGAAAGTCTAATAATTATAACATCGTATTTCTAAACCATGATTATCAACCAAAGCACAAATAAAAAATATTTGGCATTAAAATTAATAATTTTATGTGTTTTAATTTTCATGGGTTGTGAAGAGGAAAATGAGGATACTTTATTACCCCCTGTAACTATAACATACCCTCAAGATAATTTAAGAGTATCACAAATTGTTTTAGTTACTTGTTCGTTGAATGACGATGGGAATACACAGGATATTTCGTTTTGCGAATTGATGGTAGATAATCAAGGAGTGGGAATTATAGATACTACTGAGCCCTATACATTCGAATGGAATACAACAACATATCCGTATAATTCGTCGCACGAATTAATTATCAGGGTTAATTATAAAAATGATATCATCAGCGACAGTGACCCCGTAATAGTGATTGTAGATAATAGCAATTCTTTCCCGACACAGATTAAACTTTACCCTATTATTTATTATGACGGAATATTCAACCTTTTATGGACACGTTCTCCCGATGAAGATTTCCTCTTGTATGAAATACGCGAATCAACCAATGAAAATATGTATAATGATACTATTGTTTTTACAACAGATGACAAGAACGATACAACTTTTAGTGTGTCCGGCATTATGTACGACAATGAAAAGCGATATTATACTGTAACAGTTACTGATATTTTTGGGTTTAGTACTTCAAGCGCAATTATGGTAGGAAGCTCATTGCCCAAAATTGTGTACAGTTCCCAATATACCGGTATAAATCTAATGGACATAGATGGCGATAATAATATATTGCTGAATTCTAGTATTCGTGGTTCGTTCCCCCAGTTTTCACCTGATGGACGAAGTATAGTATTTCAAGCCACAATCGAAAATATGTGTTCAGATATTTTTTTAATGGATATAGGTGGATGGGATTGTGTCAGAATAACATACAATGATGGATTTTATAGTTATCAATTGCCAAAGTTTTCTCCAGACGGAACAACTATTTTATTCGAATCATCACCACTTAATATTATTTATCAAATCAATGTTGATGGCACTGACCTCAGGAGCCTAACTGATCGATATACAACAGGACAAGATAGGAATCCACAATTTTCACCTGATGGTTCCAAAATTGTCTGGGAGTCGTCTGTGAATCCAAATTCATGGGATATATTTATCATGAACAGTGACGGGACGAATAAAACTAATTTGACAAATGATCCATATCACAGTACTTCACCAAGTTTTTCACCTAATGGATCTAAAATTATTTATAGTTCACAGGGCGAAGTTTATCTCATGAACAGTAATGGGAGCAATAAAATACAATTAACAAATACTGCGGGATCAAACTATAGGCCTCAATTTTCTCCGGATGGAACTAAAATTGTCTTTAGCTCAACGATGGATGGAGTTGATACTGAAATCTATATAATGGATATTGATGGAGGAAATCAAACCAGACTAACGAATACTAATGCGAATGATAGATACGCACACTTTTCTTCTAATGGATCACTAATTACTTTCCGATCCTTGAGGGATGGTAACAAGGAAATATATATCATGGATATTAACGGTGAAAACCAAAGAAACCTTACGAACAGCCCAGGTGATGATTCGTCTCCTCGCTTCCAACCAATATTTTAAAATTCTAACGAACAAACAAGATAATAGATGCCAATAATAATTAAAAAACGGGTTTTAAGACCTTCCATGCGATTGGCACAGCATTTTTCCAGCAATATTGACATAATAAATTTCTAGAAAGGACGATGTGATATGAGTTCAACGTCAGAAGTTTTATCTATAATACTTAATGAGTTCAGGTCAAATGGATATTCACAAGTTAAGGGATACAATCGTTTTGGTTATATAAGAGAAACTGAGAATTCAGTAGTCGTTTCAAGAGAGACTGGAAAAGATACACGAATTCCTTTTTTGAAAATTAAACAAGGGATTGAAGCGGTAAAAAGTGACCCTTCGGTTTATAATTCTGGTCCTACTAGTCTGAGGAAGCACAAAATTACATATATCAATTCACCAATTTGGTCGTTACTCCATTTAGTTTCTTTGAGAGAATACTAAAATGTTGCCAGATTTATTAGCTCCAAATCTAAAGGTTGTAATTTGTGGAACAGCCGCTGGTCCTCAATCGGCTACATTACAGCAGTATTATGCAGGTCAGGGTAATAAATTTTGGAGAACGCTTTTTGAAATTTGTTTAACTCCAAGACCAATACAACCTTCTGAATACGAACAATTATTATCATATGCTATTGGTCTTACAGATTTAGTAAAAAATAAATCAGGTATGGATTATAATCTATCTTCAACAGATTTTGGTAGTGATGTTTTAGTTGAAAAAATACTAAAGTATAAACCGAAGTTTTTATGTTTTAATGGTAAGCGTGCAGGAAAAGAATTCTTATTAAATAATTATGTTGATTACGGATTACAAGAAGAAAAAATTGGCGTGACCAGACTATTTATTGCTCCATCCACAAGTAGTGCAGCAAATGGATGGTGGGATATTAATATTTGGCAAGAATTAGCAAATTATTTTAATGATATTTCTACTTAGCTTTATCAATTGATTTCAACAACCGTTTCGCATTGATCTAATTTGTACCAAAACCCATACTTTTGTAGTACTCCCCAACCCTTCAAATTCCCATAAACGTCTAATCGATTTTGATTATGAGAATGGTGTGTCAAAAACAGGAGTTTATGGGACAAAGAAGGGCAGCCAAGCCAATTGACTGCCCTTGTATAATGAATGAGAGATTACAGTCTATTTTAGCAGGACCATTTTCTTCGTCTGGACATAGGTACCGGCTTTGATCTGGTAGAAGTACATCCCGCTTGGGACGTTGGAAGCGTTCCATTGAATTGATTTGTATCCAGCGTCCTGGGTTTCGGAGATAAGGGTGATCACCTCCTTACCAAGCAGATCGTAGATAGTGATTTGTACATCTGATCTTTGGGGAAGGCTATACTGAATGGTTGTGACCGGGTTGAAGGGGTTGGGGTAGTTTTGGCTTAACGAATATTCATGTGGCAACAACCC
>JABMPU010000149.1 GCA_013203665.1 Armatimonadota bacterium | reverse complement strand
GCTGCCACGCTCTTCTTGCTTTTCTTCTTGCTTGGCTGTGGAGCTGTGTGTTATAGGCGTTATTTCAATAAAACACATTTTCTCAAAACTGACTTATTATCGTTGAATAATTTAATAAAATATATTCCACTGCTTACTGTATTGTTATTATTATTGGTGCCATTCCAAGTTATTGAATGCTTTCCTTTCTTTTGCATTTCGTTTATCAGAACACTTACTTCTTGTCCTTTAAGATTATAGATACTTAAATTTACAAAACTATCATCTGATAAACTAAAACGGATTATAGTATTGGGATTAAATGGATTTGGGAAATTAGTTAAATTATTTTCATTTGGTGCAATATTATCATCAATTACATTAGTCGAAGATACAGTAATAAAGTTTTCTTTTAGTTCAAAATCATCAGTTTCAAGACTTTCAACTCTAAGTGAAACATTATAAACTCCATTTTCACTATATGTAAATTGTGGGTTTGGTTCAACAGAATCGATTATCTCATCACCATTAAAATCCCATTCCCAAGAAACAACATCTGAAGTTGAATTGTCAAAAAACTGAACAATTAACGGAGGTTGACCTTCAGTTATTGAAGCTCGAAAATTACATAAGGTAAATTGATTTCTCTTAAGAATTTTAATTCCTCCATCAATTTGGCCAATTATTATATCTTCGAGTCCATCATTGTTTAAGTCTGCAAAATTGAAAGAACTAATTTTATTATTTTCCACATCTTTAAAATTTTCACTTATTATTATAAAATCATAACTATTTTCATTTAATTGTTCAAAATGATAGAAGAAAGGTTCGTAATTATAATTAATGAAAATATAAGTTTGTAGAAAAAAATCCTTTAATCCATCATCATCTACATCAGAAATACAAAAATCTGAATAGCTATCTGTTGAAATACCAGCAAAATTATTGGAAATAAAACTAAAATAATTTGAATTTATTGATTGCTGCTCATAATGAAGAATCATTCCATCCCAAGTATGCATTGAATTTAAAAGGATATCTAACAGCCCATCATTATCGATATCTTCAATTACCTGGATTTCGTGAGAATCTGCCCCTATTCCATTAAAATTATTTGAAATGAAAGTAATTTGATTTTCATTAATGTATTCAAAGTGTTTGTATGGTTCATACCATTGATTTTTCACAAATATATCAGTATTTCCATCATTATCAATATCTTTAGCAAAAATCGATCTTATATCACCTAAAATATCTGAAGCCCAATTCTCATTTATTATGTTATAATTAAAACTAGTAGATTCTTCTTTCTGGAGTAAATTAATATTATCAAGCATAAAAGACGGTTCTAATGCTATTATTTCATTTAGATTGTCATAATTTAAGTCGGTAATAGCTATCTGAGTTCCTGAACCAATATCAATACCGAAATTCATTCCAGACTGAAATTGAAAACTACCATTTGAAAATGTATACATATTTGTTCGTAGCGATGATCCTAAAATTAACTCAACTTGATTGTCATAATCAATATCAATAAAGTAAGGGTATGGACTAAAAGATGTTATATCATTTATTGAATCATTGACGAAAGAAAACATATTTGAGTATTCTACATTTTGTTCATAATGAAACAACCTATTATAAAAACCTGAACCGATGACTAAATCTAATAAATTATCATCATCTATATCACTAAGTGTTGGTCTAATTTGACCTCCTAACCAATTTCCTTCATAATCATATTCACCAATTTGAATATTGTTAAATTGATCTGTCAGAAATTGAAAAGAATAACTATTTACACTATCCTGCTCCCAATGATTTAAGTTTCCCCAAGATTCTCCAATTAGAAGGTCAATTAAACCATCATTATCAATATCTAGTAATATCGGAGTTGATGCTGTACCAATATCTCCAATATTATTAAAGTCATCACTTATAAAAATGAAATTTAATGTTCCAATTGATTCTTGTTCAAAGTGATACAAATAACCATTAGAATTTCCAATAATTAGATCATACAATCCATCATTATCAATGTCATATAAGGTGGGAGAAGCTGAATAGCCAACATTAATATTACTAAAATTTTTTGAAATTAAATGAAATTGCATTGGGTTTATTATATCTTGCTCATAATAATAAATCCCACCATCTGATTCTCCGATTAAACCTTCAAGAAATCCATCATTATTTAGATCAATTAATAAAGGTCTACTGTATGTGATACCACTATCCCAACCATAATCATCAACCGAGGTGTAAATCTGACAAAAAATAATCTGGTTACAAAGAAGTAATAAAACAACTATTATTTCCCCCATACTTTTCTCCTCAATTCAACATAGCCTATAATGATTTCTATGCTGACTTCCATAAGTAAGATTTATAAATTAGAAATTAGTAGTCAACTCTGATTTTTTAAATAAACATAATTTAGTATTAAAAGCAAGTAAAGCCAAGGAGGTTATGATGAGATATTATCGTTCATATCAAGAGAAGCGAGCCCAATTTACAGGGAAGACGATCATCGGTATTGATCCGGGTAAAGATAGACATCACGCAGTTATCATAGATGCAAACGGTATACCGATTGGTAAGACATTTTCATTTTCTGTCAGTTATCAAGGGTTTAGAAAAAGATTATGGGAAGAGATCAATAAGCAGGCAGCTGATCATTCTTCATCAGATCTATTGTTTGCCGTAGAAGCTTCCTGCAATCTCTGGCAAAAGATATGTAACTATCTTCTATCAGAGGGATATGAAGTAGTTCTTGTAAGCCCGATGTATACTAAACAATCTCGAGTTATGCTAAATAATGATTTCTCTAAAACGGATCCCAAGGATGCGCTTTTAGTAGCAATAAACACACAACAAGGGCATTACAATAAGTTAAGAGATTATTCTAAAAGATCAAGCAATATGCGCACTTTGAGCATTGCCTACGACAAACTCAGAAAGGATTACAGCAGTTATAGAGGAAGACTTCGGGCAGCGATAGAATTGGTATTTCCTGAATTACTAAATGTGATTACTCTGGGAACTAAAACAAGTTATTATCTATTGGAAAAATACCTTTTCCCGTCAGAATATCTCAATATGAACATTCAGTCAGAATCGATAAAGATAGAGAAGATATCACGCAGCAAATATGGGATAAAGCAGCTTCGCAAGCTGCAGGAACTGGCAAAGCACACGATAGGAATACCTTCCCATAATAATTCATATAATAGAACGATAATTTTGATCTGGCTGAAAGGAATGGAAGAGATCGACTCTCGTCTGAAAACAATCTTTGATCAGCTTATAGAATTAGCTTCTTCGATGAAGGAGTTTTCTATCTTAACGAATATAATGGGAATCTCAGATAAGACAGCGTCTTTATTCCTGGCAGAGATAGGCGACATCTCAGCATTCAATAATTATAAAGAAATTGAGAAGTATGCCGGTTACAATTTACGCTTAACCCAATCCGGTAAACACGTTGGTTCACGCCGCATCAGTCATTTGGGCAATACCCGTTTGCGTTGGATACTCTACCAGATGACAGAAGAGACAATGAAGTACATTCCGGAAGTGCGTATCAAATATCTGAAGCGGCAGCTAAAGAAACAGATCTATCGCAAGAATCTGGTTGCTTGTGTTCCACAACTGTTGAAATTGCTCTTTTGCTTACTAAAAGAGAATAAATATTATGAATTTTATGAAGAGAGAGTAACAGAGATGGAAAAACTTGATAAGCAATATCAAATAGTGAAAGCAGAACGAGCTGCAAAACACAGAAAAAAACATAAAAACCCACAAATGGGAGAGGAATTACGCAAGATAGCTTAGTGGTATATTATAAGCGCATAGAGTGAGAATTAAGAGGAAAGTCAGCCTCCCAGCCCACAATATGTGGAGACGGAATGACCGGCAGCGCACAGCATAGAAGGTTGTAGAGTCCTGAATTTAAATTCAGGACTCACAAACGCTTCGACTAATAGATTCACCGGTCATCTCGTTCTCATTTGAGTCGAATCAGAAAATTAGTAAACAGGTTAATAAAGAACCGAAGACGAAAGAAAGTTTTGACAG
>JABMPU010000148.1 GCA_013203665.1 Armatimonadota bacterium | reverse complement strand
TCCTTTTAATCCGGAAACTACAATCTCTTTTAGTATTTCTCGCAAAGACGCGGAGAACGCAAAGATCGAAATTTACAATATAAAAGGACAGAAAGTAAAGCAGTTTTCAGATATAAGAAATAAGACTTCAGTTATTTGGGATGGATTAGATGATAATGGAAAATCTGTTTCCAGTGGGCAATATGTTGTGAAATTGCAGCAGAATGGAAAAGAAACAGCTACAAAAATTATGCTCTTAAAATAAAGTCCTGATGAAAGTTGCTTGTAACAAACAGCTTCCCATTCGAGCAATAAGAAAAAATGAATGAAACGTGGCAGCTGCAGAACATTAGGAAAGTGAAAAAGTAAATAATAAATATTTTGGAGGAAAAAATGAAAACAAAAGATTTAAGAAGGAAGGTTAATCTGACATTTATTGTAGCAATTATTGCCACAATGTTGACTTTAGGTATCACATCATGCAAGAAAACTTCACAGAATAAACAAAATGAGACTGACGTTCAATTTTTAACAGAAGTTTCAATCACCGAACAAGAAGTATCGGATGTTCAAAAAGCTTGGGGGGAAGGAATTGTAAAAATAGGTAAAGTGTATCTTGAAAATGGAGATTACAAAACAGCAGCACTTAACCATATCAATGAATTTTATGGCTATGAACAAGGAACTGTTTTGTTTAAACCAACATTAACATCTCAAAAGCAATTTCGCACTGATTTACAAGGAGCACTATCTTATTTTGTTTCAGGAAATGACAATTATCCTGAAGACCATGGCTTTGCCATAAAACCTTGGAGTTCGGTTCGTTGGGAAAATATTGGAACTAAAATTATTGGCAATATGGCTGTTGCGATGGGGAATTATTATTTTACTCCAGCCAATGGTGACGACGAGGTTAAAGTTGAATATTCTTTTGCATATTCTAAGGACGAATCTAGCAAATTAAGAATCATTTTACATGATTCACACTTACCCTATACTCCTGTTGAGAAACATTAAGGAAATTATACTATAATTGAATATAATTTATGAACAGAAAAATATAGAAACAAAGCACGAAACGCTAACAATGTATAGAAATAATAGCCGAGACATTAATAAATTCAAGGGTTGTAACCCGCTTCAACTTTCTTGTAACTTGACAGGGATGAAGCCCGCAATCGGTTACTATTCTTATACGAACTGTTATCGGCAATTTCAGTAAAGTCCGTAATGAAAATAGAGCTAATAAAAATGAAAGAAACGGAAATATCAAAATTTGAAATTGAAGATTTTTGGATTCGAGTATATTTGAATCCCAAATCAGATTATCTTGATTCGGCTGTAAATAGAGCCTATCGTGATTTGAATAGAACGCTTCATGGTATTTCAAAATTGCCATCGGAACAAAACCATATATTAGTAAAACAGATTATTAAAAATTCAATTAATAAAATTACAACTGACAAATTTGAAAGCCACGTGAATTTTGATAATTGGCACAAACAACTATGCGATAAGATTATTCAATCGTATAAATTAGAACTAACATTTGATTTTTCGTTTGGACAAGCCCAAAAATGGATTAATATGACATTAAAATATCTTTTTGCACTTGGGGAAAAACGCATTAATGGAATTTGTATGAACTATGAATTTTTTCATGTGCCAATTGATAATATCATACAAGATAGACTGAAAATTAAATACAATATTGATAGAATAGATGGGGCATGGAGCAAAATTTCTGATTATAATATATACCTTGATTACCAAAAAAATTTAAGAATAATATGTCCAGATTTTATTCCTATGGACATTGAGTTTAGGTTGTTTAATGAACGAGAAAAATGAGATGGAACTAAAAGAATTCATAGGTACATGGAAAAATGATTTTGGGAATATTCTTGAGATAAAACCAAATGACAAAAACTCATTAAAAGTAACCTTCATCTCAGGTGAAACTGGAAAACCTGTAATAAGAGATTATTTTGACAAAAAGGAATCAATAGACATGCTTGCTGAACTTGATTATTATGAATCAAGTTTAGAAGTTGAATTATGGAAAAAGGGGAAAGGTTTCCAATTGTCCTTATTATATGACTGGATGGATTATAGGATAGAGCCTGGATACCGCCTTGCACCAGGATTAACTCAAAATGCTGACGATAATTTTACAGAAAAATATGGACATTTATTTATGCCATTAGAACATTATAAACGAATAGATGAATAAAAAAAAGCCGATAACACGCAATATACTCCATAATTTTTGCCGCAGGCGCAACACAAAAATTACGTAGCATATTGCCACCGTTAGGAAAGAAAAAAAGGAAAGAAAAAAATACCTGGCTGATTAAACCAAGCATTTTTTTTGTGGATGTAGGGATAACTACTTCAAGAACTGATAGATTGCGATAAATAGCAGAATGCCTATTTGGAGCAATCTGGAAACGGAAAGAGCAGCAGGGACAAACTTGGAACGAGCGTTATGCTCAGCGAGATGCTGAGTGACTTTTATGATCAAGCTGTCGAGTTTATCCTCGATCCTGCGGAGTTCTTCACCATTCATGATCTAGCAATTAAACAACAATACCGTTAACAATGTGGTGATTGAGATCAGCTCCGACCTGTTCAGCAGAACCGGGAAGACCAAACCAATCATATTATGCACAACTGAAACTATTGGAATGTATGGGCTTACGAGAAAAGCCGACATGGTCATGTGATGCTATTTCAGCAGCAAGCACTTTTCCACAGATTTATCTTTTCCATTCACTTTTAGTTTATAGAAATATTCCGGAAGCAGTAGATTTCCCCTTGTTATCTTTGCTATTCCAGATTAGTTGATGATAACGGCAAAGCTCACCAGCGGCAATGGAGCACAGCGGAATTGCCGTCCGGTGGAGCGCCTTGTTCGGCGGTATCTTCAAAACTCCGCGTATTGAAGCCTGATTGTCTTGTCCAAGGAGACCGTGAGCCATTTCTTCACTTCCGTCGATTCTCCCAGCGACGCCAACAAATCCCTATCTATCTCTTGATCTGACTCCGGGGCGCCACAGAAGACCTTTAGAGTATTCGAAACAACTTCCATCCGCGGGCGAATTGGCGACAGGGTTATGTTCCAGGCACACGCTGTAAATGGCCTCTCTGGCTTGAGATTCCCACCAATCACCTCGAGTACTATCTTGAGATTTTCTACAAATTTCCAGTGACATGTCCAAAGCAGGTCGATGGCAAAACCAAACGAGAAATCATCACCGTC
>JABMPU010000001.1 GCA_013203665.1 Armatimonadota bacterium | reverse complement strand
ATTTTATAGAATCGATAATAAATATATGAATTTAAATGCAATATCTCCAACATTTGCCGTATACACACCCAAATTCGGGGGTATCCGCGAAAAATGACAGGGATACAAACATTTAAATTGAATATTTCTTTAATAGTTATTGTAAAAAATCTTGCCAATTACAATAATGAAATGTAGTTTGTTATTTTAATAAGGAGATTTTATTCAATGAAAAAGAAAAGTTCAAAAATTTTAATCGGAATTATAGTAATTTTATTTTTATCTTTTTTAGGTTGGCGGATTTTTATACTGGTAACCAAAGAAAGTGATAATAATTTCAGTAGTGGTAAAGAACAAGCGGTGGCAATCTTAGCGGAAACAATAAAACTGGAAACCATCCAGGATATAAAAGAATTTACAGGAACCATATATCCGGTTTATCAATATATAATTGCTCCTAAAATTTCAGGAAGGTTAGAGAAAATATCCAAAAGAATTGGTGATTTCGTAGCTGAAAATGAAATTATTGCCATAATTGATGATTCGGAATATCAGCAGGAATTATTAGAAGCTAAGGCAAATTTAACAATTGCTCAGGTAAATTTATCGGAAGCTAATAGTCAGCTTGAATTTGCAGATATTGAATTAAGCCGGGTTAAATCTTTAAAAGAAAAAGAATTTGCATCCTTATCGGATTTAGAGAATGCAAATGTAGCTTTTATATCAGCTAAATCAAAAGTAAATTTATCGAATGCACAGGTTGAACAAAGAAAAGCAGCACTCAAACTTGCTGAGATCAGACTAAGTTACACTGTTTTAAAATCCAGTAAACCAGGTTTTATTGGAGAGAGATTTAGCGATGAAGGAAGTTTGCTTACTTCAAATTCTCCCATTGTTTCAGTTGTTGGTATAAATACTGTAATTATTCGTTCAAATCTTATTGAAAGAATTTATGGAAAAATTAAAATCGGACAACAAGCTGATATTGAAGCAGATGCATTTCCAGATAAAATATTTTATGGGAAAGTTTCCAGAGTAGCACCGATATTAAAAGAAAATTCCAGAATGGCAGAAATGGAAATAGAGGTTGATAATCAGTCTCTTACATTGAAACCGGGTATGTTCTGTAAAATTCATATTGTCCTTAATGAAAAAGAAAATGCACAAGTAGTTCCCAATAAAGCAATCGTAATGGGAGATGGTAAAACCGGAATTTTTATTGTAGATGAAAATGAGTCGATTGCAAAGTATATCCCTGTTCAATTGGGCATAACTACTGAAAATAAATCAGAAATTGTGGAACCGGTTATCGATGGATTGGTGATAACGGTGGGGCAATATCAACTGAAAGACGGCAGTAAAATTTTACTTCCAAGTGATGAAGAAAAATAAGGAATTATTTCGATGAGTATAGCCAGAGGACCTGTAAATAGACCTATTTTAACATTTATAATTTTTTTAATTATCATAATATTGGGAGTTGTTTCCTTTACGAGACTTCCAATCGATCTTATGCCGGAAATTACTTATCCCACCATTTCGGTTTCCGCCAGTTATGGGAATGTAGGTCCGCAGGAGATCGAAGAACAGATCACACGCCCGATCGAAGAGGCTATTGCTGCTGTTCAGGGTGTGGAAGAAATCACCGGAACTTCTTCCGAAGGTCGGAGCCAGGTTCGCATTTCCTTTGCCTGGGGAACGGAATTGGATGTAGCTGCAAATGATATCAGAGACCGGATCGACCGTATTATGAATCGACTTCCGGAAGGTGTGGAAAGACCGAGCATTCGAAAATTTGATCTATCGGCTTTTCCTGTTTTGATCATGGGAGTTTCCGGAAATATGAGTCCGATGGATCTTCGCAAGCTCGTAGAAGATCAGGTCAAATATCGTTTGGAAAGACTCCCGGGTGTTGCTTCTGTAGATATAAGGGGAGGTTTAAATCGTGAAATTCATATTACAGTAGAATCGAAGCAACTTAAAGCATTTAGTTTGTCAGCAGACGAAGTTATAAGCTCTCTTTATAATGAAAATAAAAATATCCCTGTCGGTCTTTATACAAAAGGAAATCATGATGTTTTAATTAGAACCCAGGGTGAGTTTACTTCATTAGATGAAATAAGAAATACTGTGATAGCCACAAGAAATAATATACCAATAATGATCGGTGATGTAGCAAAAGTTACAGATGCCAGTGAAGAAATAACTCAACTTATCCGTATTGACGGAGAACCCGGATTAAGGATTTCAATCAGCAAACAATCAGGAGCAAATACTGTAAGCGTTGCCGAATCTATTCATGAGGAATTAAAGAAAATTACAAAAGATTTCCCGCAAATACAATTGATCCCATTAATTGATACCTCAAAATATATTAAACAGTCTATCAGTAATATGGGGTATTCGGTTTTAATTGGTGGGTTTCTCGCTATTTTAGTTCTATTTCTCTTTTTAAGAAATATAACGAGTACCGCTATTATTGCTACCGCAATACCTGTCTCGATAATTGCAACTTTTGGTTTATTATATTTTAGTGGTTTAACTTTAAATATTATGACTTTTGGAGGACTTGCGCTTGGAATTGGTATGCTTGTAGATAGCTCTATTGTTGTTCTTGAGAATATTTACAGGCACAAAGAGCAGGGTAAATCAAATATTCAAAGTGCTCTCGACGGAACTTCTGAAGTATGGTCTGCAATTCTGGCAAGTGTGTTGACTACAATTGTTGTTTTCCTGCCGGTAGTTTTTGTAAGAGGAGTGTCCGGTATTATGTTCCAACAAATGGCAATTGTTGTAAGTTTTTCACTTCTCTGTTCGCTTGTTGTATCCCTGACCTTGATCCCGATGCTCTCTTCAAAATTCTTAAAATTAAAACCTCTTGATAAAAGTCTAAGTAAAACCCGGTTAGACAAAATATATGCAGTAAGTGAGAAGAGTTTGCGAAAAGTGGAAAATAAATATGGGAATATTCTTAAATGGGCTCTTAATAATCGTAAAATTGTTTTAGGTGTATCGTTTGTATTATTTCTGTTTTCAGTTGTTTTGGTTAAATATATTGGGATTGAGTTAATGCCCGAAACCGATGAAGGCGAGGTTCGCGTTACCATTGAAATGGCAGTAGGAACAAAATTAGAAGTAATGGATAAGGTTACTTTAGAAATAGAAGAAAAAGTCAAAAAAGCTGTACCGGAAATAAAATCGATGCTGTCAAGAGTCGGTGGCGGCGGATGGCGTGGCAGCGGTGGGCATTCATCTCAGTTAAGAATAACTCTACACGAAAGAAACAAAAGAAAGAGAAGCAGTAGAGAGATCGCAGATGACTTGAGAAAGATCTTACAAAATATTCCCGGAGTAAGTATTCGAACCAGGGCAGCCGGAGGTTTGTTTCTGCTTAGAATGGGCTCTGATCATGATGATGAAGTAAGTATTGAGGTGAGAGGGTATGATCTAAAAACAGCCAATGAGCTTGCTGTTAAAGTTGATGATATTATAAAAACTGTACCGGGGATTACAGACACAAGAATAAGCCGCGAAGAAGGAAATCCTGAACAGATCATTAGAGTTGACAGACAAAAAGCTGCTGATCTGGGATTATCTATTTCATTAATTGGAGAAACACTTCAAACTGCAATAAGCGGTTCTTATGTTTCATATTTCAGGGATGGAGGAAAGCAGTATCGAATTTTGGTTCGCCTAAAAGAAGAAGACAGAAAAAATCTTGATGACATTTTAGATTTAACGATAATTAATAATCGTAACGAACCGGTTATTTTAAGAAATGTAGTTAATACTGTATCAAAAGAAGGTCCGGTCAGGCTGGAAAGAAAAGATCAGGAAAGAGTGATTCACATATCGGCAAATTTTACTGAGCGCGATATGGGTTCGGTAATATCAGACATAAGAGAAAAATTAAGAGAAGTTCCGGTTCCAAAAGATTTTTCAATCCTCTTTGGAGGAGATTACGAAGAGCAGCAAAGATCATTTAAAGAACTGTTGTTTGGTTTGGTTTTAGCAATTATTCTGGTTTATCTTGTCATGACAGGTCAATTTGAATCGTTCAAAGATCCTTTTGTAATTCTGTTCTCCATTCCTATGGCGCTCGTCGGAATAGTGGTTACAATGATTTTAACAGAAACAATATTTAGTATGCAGGCATTTATCGGGTGTATTATGCTGGCGGGGATAGTTGTGAATAATGCAATTCTTTTAGTAGATTACACCAATCGGTTACGAAGAAAGGAAGGATTAAATTTATTTGATGCAGTTATTTTATCAGGTTCGCGGCGTTTAAGACCAATTCTGATGACTACTTTAACTACAGTACTTGGACTTTTACCGCTTTCTTTTGGTTTTGGAGAAGGAGGAGAAGCTCAGGCTCCTTTGGCAAGAGTTGCAATTGGCGGATTATTAAGCTCAACTTTAATTACCTTAATACTCATACCTGTAATTTACAGCATTTTTGAACAGAAGTTAAGTAAAATTAGTGATAAATCTCTTTAGTAAAAAAACATTAAGGAAAGAATTCTTATTCGAATCACTGAAGATGGGAATGAATAATTTTTCAGACCAAATTCAAAAAAGCCCATAATAAAAGATTCCACATTCAGATTGAAAGAAAAGCAAGAAGATTTACCTCATCCTACTGCCTGCCTTGCCGAAGCTTACGCGAAGGCAGGTCCTTCTCCCAGACGGAGATGGAACAAAAGAAACGCAGGAAGATTAAGAAGAGAAGCTTGAATAAGGTTTCTTACGAAGCAACCATAATTTATTGACCTTTGGAAATAATTTCATTGACACAAAAGAATAAAATAGCTACTTAAGATTTTGTAGTATTATAAGAAACTTTTATGGGAATTTTCAAAACTGGATATATGAATATGAATGTGAAGTACTCGTCATATGATGTGGGCATATAAATAGAGTTGAAAGATTAAATGAAAAACAAGAACAAGCTGAAAAAAAATTATATAAGAATAGACTTAAGCGCAGAGATTGAAATATATAATCTGAAAGGTCAGAAAGTGAAACAGCTTTTCAGCGTTCAGCTATCGGCTGGTCAGCATTCAATTGTCTGGAATGGAGATGATGACAATGACCATCCCGTCAGTTCAGGAATCTATTTTTACAAATTAAATGTGAACGATAAAACCAAAGCTGTTAAGAAATGTTTACTGTTGAAATGAGAAAACATATAATTCTTCTTATCATATTATTCATTACTTCTTCATTATTATGGGAGGATTGATCTTAAATTTAAAGATCGATTTTAATCTATGAAAGTCAGCAAATGTTCTCTACGAAAAATTCTTAATCCTTGCATATTAGAAGCACACAATTATCAAGTTGATCCTTACATTGGCTGCGAACATTTTTGCCGCTACTGTTATTCGTTGAACCAAGCTGAGACAGACTGGGAAAAAGAAATTTTGATTCATAAAGACATTATTGGACAATTGTATCAGGAAATGAACTCCCTGGAACCGCAGTCTATTTATATGGGAATGAATAGTGATCCATATCAACCTTCTGAGAGAACTTTCAAACAGACAAGAAAAGTATTGGAATTGTTAGCAGAAAGAGGTTTCTCAGTTTGCATTTTAACAAAATCGGGACTTGTAACAAGAGATATCGATATTCTCAGGAAAATGCCAGGGTCATCTGTTGGTGTTTCCATCGCTTTCCAGGAAGAGCGAACTCGACAGATATTCGAAAAAAACGCGCCATCGAACAGGGTTAGGATAGAAGCTCTAAAAAAATTAAAAAACTCCGGTATAGCAACCTATACATTAATCTGCCCGGTAATGCCCTTTATTACAAATCTTGAATCTGTAATTGAACAGGTAGCTTCATACTCCGATACTATCTGGGTATATCGACTAAATATGGAGTCGGAGAAAGACAAAAACTGGCTTAACGTCAAATCCATTTTAGATCAGCATTTCCCGGAATTAACGGAACAATATCAGAAAATAGCTTTTTCAAGAGATCATCCTTTTTGGATAAAAGTTCGTACCAGTCTGGAAGTAATTAAAAGAAAGAAATGCTTAAATTTGAGAATTAGAATTGAGTAATCCGACTTGAGTTACATTAATTAAAATCAGGGATATTATATGGATATTGTTGCTCACTCTCTCTGGTCAATGGTTTTGTTACCAGGTCCGCCATCTGTTGCCAAAGTGATATTTGGAATTGCACCCGATGCAGCTGTATTTGCTACCAGCCTAACGGTTCAAGCCTTCAAAGGCAAAATGCAGCCCGGCTTTAAAACCAGACAGGAAATGATGGAATGGTACGACCGTAAAGAAAACCGCTGGATAGTGAATTTGTATAAATGGACTCATTCTTTAATAATCTGGACACTGTTGCTCATTCCGCTTTTCGCATATTATTTATTCTTTCGCGACCAGGTCCCCTGGTTTCTGCTTGCTGCTCCCATGCATATTCTCATGGATATCCCTACACATGACAACAATTCCTTCCCTGTACAATTTCTCACTCCAGTTTCCACTTTGAGGATCAATGGCTTGCACTGGTCGAAACCTTTGGTTTTCATCGGGAATTATGTGCTAATTATAATTGTAATTTACTTCCGAATTTTCGTACTTAGGAAATAAGGAGATTAAATGAGTGGAATAGTATTTTTTAAGACACACAAACTTAATGAATTGAAAAAATTCTATACTGAACAAGTGGAATGCAAAATCTGGATGGATCAAGGAGATTGCATAATTTTTCAAAATGGAAATTTCCTTTTTGGATTTTGTCAGAGAGATGATGTTGATAAATGCGGCATCATAACATTTTATTATGATGCTAAGAGCGAAGTTGACCGTTTTTATGAAAAATTTAAAGAAACCGCAACTTCTTCTCCATCAAAAAATAAGAAATATCCGATTTATCATTTCTTTACTTTCGATCCGGAAGGAAGGATGTTAGAGTTTCAGTATTTTCTGAGAAAATGAGTTCTGCAAAAATAGGTGTTTTTACCTCACCTTAATCCTCTTCTAAACAAAAGAGGTTATTTTTTAAGATTTTCCTCTCTTAAACTGTGGAATCTGCGAAATAAATAACCCACAAATTACAATTAATATTCCAATAATTTTTAGTATTTTAAAAGATTCTTTTAGAACATAATATGCGATTACCGCTGTGAATACAGGAATTAAATTGGCAAAAATATTCGCATTTATAAGTCCCATTTTTTTATAAAGTAAGCTATAAAATAAATGACACAGTAGAAGGTAAAGTTGCCAGTTTCACTATTAAAATAATCCCTTTAAAAGGCAATTTTGTAATTCTCTTAGTTTCAGGAGAAATGCCTATAAAAAATAAAAAATGCTTTCAGGGTTGACAGATAACATATTTTTAAATAATTGTTTTATGTGTTTTTTAAAAGGGAATTTACTTTCATTAATTTTTGTAGTTTCATATTAAAGAACAAACTAAACTAAAGGAAGTTCTTTATGCTTGATATCAAGGTTTTAAAAACAAAAGATGATTTGAATGATTCATTAACAAAAGATCTATTGGTCAATTTTCTTCATTTTCATTTAGATGAATTTGGCGATAACAAAAGTGCCATTTCAAAATCAATCGATTATGCTTTTTCGGATGATAAAGGAAAAGGTGGATTTGTTATCACGGCAATCTATGATATGAAACTGGTTGGTGTTCTTGTTATGAATGAAACCGGAATGTCTGAATATATTCCGGAAAATACATTGGTTTACATAGCAGTTCATAAAAACTATAGAGTAGTTAAAGGTATAGGAAGATATCTTATGGAAAAAGCACTTGAAATATCAGATGGTGATATTGCTCTACATGTAGAATATGATAATAAAACTGCAATAAAACTTTATAAAAGAATTGGTTTTTCCACAAAATATGTTGAGATGAGATATAAAAAATGTCAGAATTAATTGTAAAGACCAATAAAATTATTGGCAATATTCAAAAATTGAATGATTTCCTGGTAACAAATAAAATTGATTGGTCTTTAATAGTAAAAGTTCTATCCGGTCATAAATTGATCCTGGAAAAATTGTTTTCTGATAATTCTATAAAAGAAGTTCTGATAAATAATGTCCATTCAATTGGAGATTCACGACTTTCAAATCTAAAAGTTATAAAAAAAATTGCACCTGACATCATTACAATGTATATCAAACCTGCGGCAATTAAGAATGTCAAATCTGTCATCAAATTTGCTGATATTTCATTTAATACAACATTATCTACAATTTTAGCATTAAATGAAGAAGCAAAAGGAAACAATAAAATTCACAGAATAATCATTATGATCGAGATGGGAGAATTACGGGAAGGAGTTCTTAGAGAAGATATTATTGATTTTTATTCGAATATTTTTCAATTATCAAACATTAAAGTAATTGGTTTAGGAACAAATTTAGGATGTATGTATGGTATTGAACCGACTTATGATAAATTAATTCAATTATCGCTTTATAAACAATTATTAGAAGCAAAATTTAATAAAAAATTGAATCTGATTTCAGGAGGTAGTTCAATTACACTTCCATTAATAGGAAAGAACAAAATTCCAAAAGCTATAAATCATTTCAGAATTGGAGAAGCTGTTTTTTTAGGAACTTCACCTTTTAATAATAAGAAATTTCACAATCTTTCTACTGAAGCATTTGAATTTAAAGCAAACATTATTGAGTTAGAAGAAAAAGAGCTTGAGCCGGATGGTCAATTAAGTGACGGAAATGTTGGACATGTAATAGATTTTGAAGCTGAAGAAACGATTCAAAAAAGCTACAAAGCTATTCTGGATTTTGGCTTATTAGATGTTGATGTAAATGAAATAATCCCCAAAGATAAAAACATAAAATTTATCGGAACAACATCCGATATGACTGTTTATGATATTGGACCTAATTTAACAAAATCACAGAAACTTAAGTATAAGGTTGGTAAACAAATCAGTTTTCATCCAAGTTATATGGCTGTTGCTCGACTAATGAATTCAAAATTTATTGAAAAAAAGATTTTTTAAAATTTGCTTAAACTTATGTATAAGAATAATATAGACACAGTTTTCAAAGTTATCTTTTTCAATTTAATTGATATAGAAATATTTGTATTTAATTTATTAAAAACTACATATTACAGTTGGTTTAAACAACCTAAATAGTTTTATAAATCTTTAAATTCTTAATACTAATTACTTTAAAATGAAAACAAAGAATAATAAATATTTTAAGATAAAAAGGAGGAAAAATTTAAATGGCAATTTCTCAGAAAGAAAAAGATATTGCAAAAAACATGCTAAAAGAAACTGGCGCAACACTAGAAGAATGGTGCGAAATAGCCATAATAAAATATTTAATTGGTGAAAAGAATATTTATAAATGGTTGATTAGTAAATATCCTTTAAAACCTTCTCAAGCTAAAATAATTATTAAAACACTAAAAATTAAATAAAAGAATTAAGATACCTATATAATGAATCTTCTTATGTTACTGAAGTTAGTAAAAGATGATTAAACTTAAAAAGGAGAAACAATAATGAAAACAAAACAGTAATAATGTTAATATTAGTTTTGATATTATTCATTATTATATTACAAAATACTCAAGTTGTAGAATTGAGACTATTTTTCTGGAAGCTCAGTATGTCGCAGATAATATACACTTTACTTATTTTTTTGATCGGATTGATTATCGGATTAATATCAGGAAAAAGAGGAAGAAGAAATTTCAGACAATAATTATGAAAAAAAGTAAGAAATTAATTCTAATATCATTCTTACTGATATTCACTCTTGGATTCACAGAACAAATCAATTTTGAAACTGATATTACAAAGTTCCCGATTTACAACAAAAAAAATAATAAGATTTTAAATTATTTGATTATCAAACCTGATGAAGAAATTAATTTTACCTTTAATGAAACGGATACATTAATAATCTATTCGCGAGTGGTTTTAAACGATAAAACTTCACAAAGAAAAGATGATGAATATAAATATCAACTAACCATAAATGATAAAATAGGAAATATAACCAAGTTTATAAATCAAAGTAAAGTATCACAAGCAATTAGCGGAGAAAATATTTCTAAGTACGGCTTTTATTCTTATGAATTTATTTTGCAGAAAAATGATGTTACAATTAAGAATATTTCTGATTATGATTTAATCTTCAGAATTGCAACGAACGAATCTCAAGGAAAAACAAAGAATTCAAAATTCGTTTCCATAACACCAAATACTTATGAAAATAAAAAATATCTTCAGATCGGGAAAAAGAATTATTCATATTTTACCTCAAATTCAGATAAATTAGAATTTACATTACAGGGTCCGATTACTCTGAAAATTATCAGCAGATTGATTTTCAAAAATAACATTGCAAATATGTATAATTATCGGTATAGAGTATTCGATAACGGAAAACTTTTAAAAGAAATTAATGAAGATGCTTATAAATCTAAAAAAGCTCTTTTGATGAATAATAGAGAGAAAATTGCTTCTACAGGTGATGTTAAAAAAATCTATCTTGGGGAAGGAATTCACAATATTGCTATAGAAGATACCGATGTTAACCGAGATTTAATGTTTCGATTTTATATTAGTAAGGAAAATAAGTAAAATAATTGGAAAAATGAGATGATATCGCGAAGTTTTAAAAAGTAGATAAATGATGAACAGAATTACAAATTTAGAAAACTTAGGAGGAAAAAATGTTTTCAAAAAATATACCATTTATTCCTGATGGTATCGAAATAAATCAAAAATCTTTAAAAGAACAGGAAATTGCTTTTCTGCAGGTTTTTGAAAAAATAATGGGAAAAGCAAAAGAATATAATGTTACAATGCGGGTTATTGGTTCTATCGCTTTTCGAATAAGATGTCCCATCTATAAAGTAATCGAATACAAGAATAAACGCTATCTCACCGATATCAATTTTGTTACTTATAAAAAAGATATTGTTAAAGTACAAGAACTTTTTTTTGAACTTGGCTGGACGGAAAATCAGAATGTTTTAAGACTATTCGACGATAAAAGAAGGATTTTCTATCACCCAGAAGAAGCTGTTCATTCTGATATTTTTATTGATAAATTAAGATTTTGTCATGAGATCGATTTCAGAAAAAGATTGGAAATCGATTATGCGACTATAAGTTTGATAGACCTGCTTTTGGAGAAATTACAAATTGTAGAAATAAACAAAAAAGATATCATCGATATAATAGTTTTATTAAGTCAATATCCGGTTTCCTTAAATGGAAAGGATAAAGGATATATCAATGGATCTTATCTGGCAAAAGTATGTTCTAGAGATTGGGGATGGTGGAAAACTGCTACTTCAAATCTTAAGAAAGTTAGAGAATTATCTAACGAATATCTTGAAAAAAAACAGGCTGAGATTCTTAATCAAAGGCTTTTTTTACTTACTTCATTCATAGAAAAGAAACCTAAAAGCTGGAAATGGAAAATACGTTCTAAAATTGGTGATAAAATGAGATGGTATCGAGAAGTGGAAGAAGTGGAAAGAGATTGAAGTATTTACTCATTAATTAAATATGTTCGATTTAATAATCAAAAACGGAACAATTTACGATGGAACTTTATCAGAACCGGTTATTGCAGATATCGGAATCATCGGAGATAAAATTTCTGCGATTGGAAAACTTCCCCAAAAAGCAAAAAAAATAATCGATGCGAAGAATCTTATTGTTACACCCGGTTTTATCGACATTCATACTCATTGCGATATGGCGTTCAAAAGAACGATCTTAAAAAAATATCACGACGCTGTTCCTGAAGAATGCAAAAGAAATCACAATCAGCTTCATCAAGGTATTACTACTGTAGTTACCGGAAATTGCGGACTTGGTTATTCAGATACTGAATTCTGGCTGGATATTGTTGATTCAATAGATTTTTCCGCAAATGTATTTCATTTAATTCCTTACGGAATTGTTAGAGAAGATGTTTTCGGAGATAATCAACCGAAAAAATTATCATCATCTCAATTGGAATTACTTAAAAACAGAGTTTCTGAAGAAATGGAAAATGGTGCGATTGGATTTTCCACAGGTTTGGAATATGCTCCGGGATGTTTTTCCTCAACTGAAGAATTAATTGAAATTGCAAAAGTTGTGAGAAAATATAATGGCATCTATTCAACTCATATGAGGAATGAAACAGGAATTGGGAAAGGTAATTTAAATGTATTAGACTCGATTAAAGAAGCAATTGAAATCGGAAAACAAGCAGAAATTCCAGTTGAAATTTCACATTTAAAACTCGGACTTCCAAAGGGTGATATTACAATCTCTCAAGTATTGGAATTAATAGAAAAAGCACGAGAAGATGGGCTTGATATTACTGTTGATCAATATCCGTATAATGCAGGAAATACAATGCTCACTCATCTTTTACCTGATGAATTCAAAACAAGTAACAGTATAAAAAAAGAATATAAAACCGCTACCGAAAAAAAAGAAATCAGTAAAAAGATATCTTCAATTTTTAAGACTTACCTAAATCCGTCCCAAATTATTATCAGCGATTATCCACAGAAAAAAGAATATGAAGGATTGACTTTGGAAAAAATTGCTCAAAGAGAAAACATGAATGTTTCAGATTGTTATGTTGATATGGTTTGTGAAGAAATTTCTCCCTGGGGAATTTTCTTTTTAACTGATGAAGAAGATAATAAACAAATCGCTTCTAAAGATTATGTTATAACTTCTTCTGATAGTTGGACTGTTCAGAAAAATGTAGCAAGACCTCATCCTCGTTTTTATGGTTCATTTCCTAAGAAAATAAATGAGCTTGCTCTGAAAAACAATATTATCAGTTTACAGCAAGCGATCAGATCAATGACTTCATTATCAGCAGAAAAATTTGGAATTATGAATAGAGGAAAAATAAAAGAAAGTTATTTTGCTGATATTAATGTAATTAATCTGGAAAATTTAACAGATAAAGCAACTTATGAGAATTCTCATCAGTATCCTGAAGGTCTTGAATATCTTTTTATTAACGGTATAATGATTATTGATAGTAAAAACAAAAGTATTTAAACAAAATGCACACACCTTGATTCTTTCTGTATTTGCAATAAGGTTTAGGTTAATTGATTAGTAAAAGATGAATAGTAAATGAAAACGAAAGGTGGATAAATCTTTTCACCTTTATCTTTCTTGTCCTCGGCAATTTCAATGAAAGCAGGTTTTCCTTTAATTTATACTTTTTGCTTTTTTACATCGATCTTTATACTTTATCCTATATCCTTTATGCATTTTATTATTGATACTAAGATAGAAGTTGACCGTTTTTATGAAAAATTTAAAGAAAACGCAATATCTTCACCATCAGAAAATAAGAAATATCCGATTTATCATTTTTTCACTTCCGATCCGGAAGGAAGGATGATTGAGTTCCAATATTTTCTGAGCAAAACAAAAGAGATTATACTTTAAGATTTTCCTCTCTTAAACTGTGGAATTTGTGAAATAAATAATCCGCAAATCACAACTGCTATACCAATAATTTTCTTGAGATCAAAAGATTCTTTTAAAACAAAAAAAGCGATAACAGCAGTAAATACAGGAATTATATTGGCAAAAATATTCGCATTAATAAGTCCGATTTTTTTAATAACATAAATCATAAAAATAAATGCTAAAGTAGAGCAAAAAACAGCCAGTTTCACAATTGTGATTATCACGCTCAAATCCGGTTTTACAGACAAAAAATGTGATCCTTCAAATATAATAAAAAAAGGTAAAAAATAAAATATTCCAAGTAAATTCTGACATTTCACTATTGTGAAGACAGAATAACGAATTGTAAGTTTTTTTACTATTATTCCAAAACTTACTGCAGTGAAAACTGCAAAAAACATTAGTATTACTCCCTTGATTGATGTAGCACCACCTTGGCCTTTTATTACGATCAAAAGAACTCCAAAAAATGAAATTATCAATCCTACGATACCATAAATCGTTATCTTTTCTTTAATAAAAAAATATGTGAAAAAAGGTGTAAACAATGGAATAGTGGCTATGATGATTGCACCCACAGTTGCAGAGACAAAAGTCAAACCGAAACTTTCCCCCATAAAATAACAGAATGGTTCAAAGAAAGCCAGAAGTAAAAATGATTTATAATCTTTCCTGGCAATTATCTGTGTTTTGCCAGTAGTTTTAATATAAATGCTCAGTAGTATTGATGCAATAACAAGCCGCAGAAAAACAACTGTTATTGGTCTATAGACTAAAAAAGCTTGTTTGAACCAGACAAAACTAAAGCCCCAGAAAAAAGTTGCCAGAATTGCTGCGATATAAACCCAAATTTTATCTATTTTCATTTTTCCCTTATTAAAAATTATTTGTATTTTCAACCTTTTTTTGTCAATTGCTTTAGATACTTGATTTTTTTTAGATAAGCTCTATTTAGAAATATGTTAGAAAATATCCCAAATATTTGAAAACCGATACCAGTTAAATAAATAAGGATTTAACGGGACAAGTGAATCGGTTTAAAATTACTATCTTCTTTTTAGCCACCAACTTAAGTTGGTGGCTAAAGAAACAAAAAAGCATTAACCGTTTTAAAAGTTTCTGGTTTTATTTAATCTGATTTTTTAGAAAGGACTCCAACATTTAAGATTTAATTCAAAATTACTTGCCTGATTTTGTTGAATTATTAATTCTCGTATGTGTAATCTACAGTTTTGTTTTCGTCTAATTTTGAGAAATTTGGAGGATGAAATGACTTCGATATTTGTGAGATATTTTATCAAACTTTTTATAATCTGTTTCCTGGTTTTCTATCCACAAACTTCTTTTTGTAAGAAAACTTATGAAGAAAAACGAGAATCAATGGTTCAATGGCAGATCAAAGACAGAGGAATCGACGATAAAACAATACTTGATGCAATGAGCACAGTTCCCAGACATTTATTCGTTCCCAAACTTTACCGCTCCGCAGCATATTCAGATCGTCCCTTGCCCATTGGTTATGGGCAAACAATCTCGCAACCTTACATTGTTGCTTTGATGACCGAATTTCTCAAACTGGAAAAAGATGACAAAGTCCTGGAAGTAGGTACAGGTTCTGGCTATCAGGCATCGATTCTATCTGAAATCACAGATAGCGTTTATACGATTGAGATTGTTGAGAAATTGTATGACCGCACAGATAAAATGCTCAAAACTTCCGGTTATGAAAAGATTCATACGAAATGTGCAGATGGATATTTTGGCTGGGAAGAGTTTGCTCCTTTTGAGGCAATCATTGTAACTTGTGCTGCTGAATTCGTTCCTCCTCCACTCATTGCTCAACTGAAAATCGGTGGTAGAATGTGCATTCCGGTTGGACCTCTTTTCAGCGTTCAAAACCTGCTTCTCATCACCAAAAAATCGGAAACGGATATCGAAACAAAAGTTATTACAAGTGTGAGATTTGTACCTTTAGTAAGAGAATGAAAAATAACATTTCACATTCAGAAACGAAATTTGCTCAACCTGTTATTTTCTTCACTTCTTTCACGATTCTTTGCTATGAAATAATTTTCATTAGAATATTCGCAATTACGCAGTGGCAAAATCTTTCTTCGCTTATCATCAGTATCGCACTTTTAGGGTTCGGAGTAAGCGGTACAGCAATCATATTTCTTAAAAACAGGATAGAAAAGCATTTTAATAAATATATTTTTTTTACATTAGTTCTCTTCCCTATTTCAATGAGTCTGGGTTTCATAATATTTTGCAAAATTCCATTTAATCCCTTTGAAATTGGAATCGATAATCGCCAGATTTATTACCTTTTTCTATACTTTGTTGTGATGGGAATTCCCTTTATCTTTGCAGCTTCTACCATTGGAATATCTTTGACGAAATTCCCCATCAGCAAGACTTATTTTTCAAATTTAACAGGTTCCGGAATTGGAGCGATCTTTGTTGTTCTTATCTCATATTTTCTGCATCCGTTTTCTGCATTACTATTTATCACAATCGTTGCTTTCATCATTACGATTGTTTTCTCCATAAATCTGAGTAAAAAATTCATTTTGTTTACAATAGTTTTCTCTATTATTTTCACTTCTCTTTTTTATCTTGCTTTTGATAAACTTAATCTAAAAAAAATCTCGCAATACAAAGCAATTTCTTTCGCTTTAAATCTGCCCGAATCAGAAATTATTGAAGAGAGATATTCTCCTCTTGGACTTGTACAAGTTGTTCAGGCAAAAGGATTAAGGTCAACCGTAGGACTCAGCTTCCTTTCCAAACATCAAGTTCCGGAGCAAAAAGGAATCTTTTATGATGGAGAAGGAATGAGTGCGATCACTCCTTTCGATGGAGATAAAAACTCAATTCTATATCTGAATGATATTCCTTCGAGTCTTCCCCACTTTCTTATGCAAAAAAAAGATAAAGCTCTCATCGTGGGAGTTGGTGGTGGGACGGGTTTATTAAAAGCATTATTACACAATTTCAAGAAAATAATCGGTCTGGAACTGAATCCGAATGTTGTCTCTCTGATGAAGAATGAATTTGCAGAATATTCTGGGAATATTTATAAAAATGAAAAAATCCAAATCATAAAAAAAGAAGCTCGTGGTTTTATTAGAAATTCAAATGAAAAATACGATTTAATAGAAATTTCCATGCTGGATACTTACAACACTGCATCATCGGGAATTTATGCTTTGAATGAAACTTATCTTTATACGGTAGAATCAATTCAAGATTTTTTTCAGCATCTGGATGATGAGGGAATGCTGGCTATTACCAGGTGGGCAGTGAATCCGCCGCGGGATAATCTTAAACTGCTGAATATTTGTATTTCTGCTTTGGAAAACCTGGAAATCAAAGATATCAGCAAACACATTATTTTTATCAGAAGCATCCAGGCAACAACACTTCTGATTTCCAAAAAACCGATAAAAGAAAATCAGATAAATATCTTAAAAGAGTTCTGTAAAACTCGTCTCTTTGATATCTGCTATTATGATGGAATTAAGGAAGATGAGACGAACAGGTTTATCAAACTCGATAAACCAATATACTTTTTGGCAGCAAAACAATTACTCTCCGAAAACAAACAAAATTTCATCAAAGATTACGAATTCGACATTAAAACAACCTCGGATAACAGACCCTATTTTTACAATATCTTCAAAATGAAAATGCTGAAATACATTCAGGAATACGGTACTGACAAAATCCCTTTTACGCAGTGGGGATATTTCACGCTCATTATTCTGCTCATTCCTGTTCTGATAATCAGTTTTATTTTGATTGTTTTGCCATTATTTTTTATTCGGAAAAGCAGGAAATCTCTCAGCGGAAAGATCATTTTGTACTTTGGTTTAATTGGAATCGGTTTCTTCTTTATCGAGATGCCGCTCATACAGAAGTTGATTTTATTCCTATCACATCCCACTTATTCTTTGAGCGTGATAATCTCAGCATTACTCATTTTTTCAGGAATTGGCAGTTATTTTTCCAATAAAATATTCCCTCCAAAACGCAGGATATTTTATGCAAGTTTGATTATTATCGGTATTACTATTTTCTATCTTTTTAGTTTTGATTTGATCCTTCCGATCTTTATGAATCAAAATGAAATTATAAAAATTTGTATCACAATTTTACTTCTTATTCCATTAGGATTTTTTATGGGAATCCCCTTTCCACAAGGCCTGATCAGGATCAAGAAATCAGGTAGTACAAGAGTAGCCTGGGCTTGGGGAATTAATGGTTTTTTTTCGGTTATCAGTACGATTCTGGCAACAATTATGGCGATCTTATTTGGCTTTAAATTCGTTTTTATTATTGCTTCAGTCTGCTATCTAACAGCAGGTTTGATATCATTGAAGTTAGATTGATTTTTCCAACATCTATAAAATATCTTGCCAGCAATTTACCAAATCTAATTCTCGTTGATGTTGATTTTTTTCTTAAACTCATCCCCTGTAGAAATATTCAGCGAGCTGAATTTCACAGGGTAAACTGCTATCCTTCTCTTAAAAAAAAGAGAAGGAACAT